>CAYOYU010000012.1:2756-14693 GCA_964408265.1 uncultured Syntrophorhabdaceae bacterium | reverse complement strand
GTGGTGAAACCCTCCTTTAGGCTCATCCTGTGCGGTTCATTTCCTGCCTGGCCAGAATCTCCGCGGTCCTCAAGGAATCCTTAAAGGCGTTGTTACGGTTAGCTGCCTGAATGGTGAGGGCCGCGTCGGTATTGCCCGACCACCTTCTGCAGAGATAGAGGCTTTCAAAAATACGGCCGATCCGGTATTCCCTGCTGATCCTGAGGCCGACGGCGTAGTCCTCGCCATAACTCACATTGGGGAAACCGATCTTCCTGACCAGAGCGGTGTCAAAGGCCCGGGGAGCGCCCAGACCGTTGACCCGTATGGCATTGTTATGACCGTTTTCGTCGGTCCACTCGAGGTGATCGATAAGGCCCGGCGGGATCTCTTCCAGGCGCTCGTTGACGATCGTGTATGAGCCCACGACCATGGCGTACCTCTTATCCCGGAGAAGCTCCACTATCCGCCGCAGGCTGTGGATGCTGTTGTATAGATCGTCGGAGTCGAGCTGAACGGCGTACCTGCCGCAGTCTGGGTCCTGAAGTGCCCTATTCCAGCATCCTCCGATGGCCAGATCGAACCTCTCGGGTATAACGTGTCTGAGCCGGGAATGTCTCGTCGCAAGATCGGCCAGTATAGCCGTCGTCCCATCGGTTGAATGGTTATCCACAACGATGACATTGAAGGGGAATGGGGCCTCCTGGGAGAGGGCGCTTCCCACGGCCTCCGCAACTGTTGCCTTACGGTTCCTCACAGGGATGACAACGGATGCCTCATTAGGGAATGAATCGGGTGCCTGTTCTGCTGCCCGTAAAGAAGTGGCCGGAAGGAAGGCGCCCACCTTCTTCAGATAATCGGTGAAGACGATCTCCATCTCTTTTTGGCTGATCCTGTTGCGGGGATCCACGTAGGCGAAGATGCCACTCCCGTCATCGGCCCCCCTTGGCCTGGTCACGGTATAGACGGGCTTGCCGATGTGACGGATGGCATGATCGATGGAGAGCTTCAATCGCAGATCATAAAGGCCTGCCGACCTCACCTCGGATACGAGGCCATAGGTTTCAACTGTCTTTCTGGCACAGGGAACCGACAGCAGGAGTGCCGGACCGAAGTCGAAGTCATCCCGGACGCTACCCGGCTGGTAGTCGTTGAGTGGGTGAAGGGTCCTGTCACGGTCAGTCTCCTCATAGAAATCAGAGTAGACCATCCCTGCCCCGGTCTTATGGGCCCTATGGACAAGAGAATCGAGCCCACCATCCTCAAAAACAATATTGCCTGTGCCGGGGAGAATACAGAGATATTCTGTGCGGCTCTTTGCGAGAACCCTTTCCAGCACCTGCGGCGAGAAAAGGGATTCGCCTTCGAGGAAACTCCAGTTGCCCGAGGTCACCTGGAAGTCCTTCCCGTTGACAACGACGATGGCATCGACACAATCGGAGGAGACGAGCTGTTGCAGGGGCCCTTTCAGATAGGCTTCAGACTCAGAGGAGAGGACCATTGTAATTGTCCGTCCCGATTTTGCTCTCATAATGGCAGGCCCTTACTCTCTATCGTCCACAGACACAACTCGGCGAGCCCCTGGAGCTTCCGCAGGGCCGGTACCATAGAGGCTGCCCTGCAAAGGTTCTTCAGACCGGCCGGAATATGTCCGATGAAGGAGGAGAGCCCCTTTACGAGCCCCAGATAACCGTAGGCCCCCACCGCCTGCATGAGCCGCTGGGCTGAAGCCTCCCAGAAGTACACCTGAAAGGCAGCAAAGTCATAGGGTCGCCCGGCAAGGCCGTAATAGAAAGAAAGGAGTTCCTGCCGTTCCTCATCGGAGAATGCGACATAGGGATCACAGAGAAGCGATCCGAGGTCATAGAAGGGGTTGCCCAGGCGCATCCCCTGGAAATCGATGAGAAAGACAGCACCCTCCCTGGCCATCACATTCTGCGACTGAAGGTCACGGTGAAGGAGTGATCGCGGCCCTCTCCCCAGCCTTCCGGCAAGGGCGGAAAGCTCCTCCGCGAGGGCGCGGACAAAGGAGTCTTCCAGCGTGATTTCACAGGCCCTCTTCACAAAATTATCCATGAAATAGGTTCTTTCCCAGCGGTATAGGTCCGGGCCGAAAGGCTCCATGAGGGTCACTCCGGTGCCGGGGAGACTATCTTCAGGATAGGAATGGAGGGAGTGGATTATTGTGAGCGTCTTTCGGTACAGGTCTTTGCGCACCTCCCAGGGGGCCGACCGAAGGCTCCACAAGTCATCTTCTCCAAGATCTTCCACGACCATGAGGCATCTCTCTTTGTCGTGACCGAAAACCTTTGGTACCGGCACGCCGATGGAAGCGAGAAAACCTGCCAGGTCTGCGTAGTAGCTGTTTTCAATGCGGACGGGGTTGTAATGGATCAGGATGGCCGACGCTCCATTGTCCCAGGTGACACGGTAGAAACTGCGTTCCGACCCCCTGCCGCCGAGCGGCGAAACCTTCATGGAAAAGGGGTCTACAGGGTGGAGCCTGTCGCGGGCGAAGACAGATATCTTCTCATTGTCGACCAGTCCTGCCGTCATCCCTCGCTGACCCCCTTGGCACCGGCAGAACTGTTCAGACGTTGATAGACCTCCACGGACCCGATATCATCCCAATCACCACCATCTATGAGTGCCCCCCGGATGGAACCGGGCTTCTCCCTGATCCGCCTGAGGAAGAGGTCCACGATCGATTCGATTCTCCCCTCTTCCATATATTGCAGGATCGATCTTTCTATTGCATAGATGCCCGAGAAGAGACAGTCCTGAATACCCTGCAGGCCGAGGGTGTGGCGCAGGTCGCAAATGGCACCTCTTTCGTCGATGGTCACATTGAGGAGTGGACCGTCAGAACGTAGCGCCAACGTGGCCTCGGGTCTTCCCCCCTTCTCATGGGCCTGAAGAAGAACAGCAAGGTCGAGATCGGTCACTATGTCGCCATTATAGCAGATGATCGCTTCGTCACCGTCGAGGAGGTCCTCAATGTTCTTCAATCCTCCCCCGGTGTCGAGAAGAACCGGTTCGAAGCGGAAGATCACAGGCGCATGGCGCCACCGGCTTTCGGGAAAGGCCTCCTCATAGGCATGGGGACAATGGTGGGTATTGACGATAAACCGGTCGATGCCCACGGATAGCAGGTGATCCATGGCATAAGTGATGATCGGGCGCCCCCCGAGAGGCAGAAGAGGTTTGGGGCACTCTTCCGTGAGCGGCCTGAGCCTTACCCCCAGACCAGCTCCAAGAATAAAGGCTGTTTTGAAACGTCTCTTGTTCAAATCGTAAATCCTAATGAAAATCCTAAATCCTAATATCGAAATCCTAAACTGGAAGCCGTCTGGAAATCGGGAATTCACGGAGTTCTTTTCGTTTAGTGCTTACACATTCGATATTCGGATTTCCCTTTGCTAGTATATCCTCTTTAGCTCTATCCCGCTGAAGTAATGTTTCAGGATCTCCTCGGCAGAAAACCCCCGGCTTCCCATAACCGCAGCCCCGATCTGGCAGAGGCCTACACCGTGCCCCCAACCTGCGCCGTGGAAAAGGAACCGTTCAACCCTTCCCGGCGCATCGCACTTCTCTTCCACAACAAAGGCGCTGCTGTAAAGATGGCTTCTCGACAACCAACGTCTAATTTCAAGTTCTTTTCCTACTTCCACCGTTCTCAGAGAACCTTTTATCCGGAGACGGGAAATTCTGCCGGAAGGGCCTCGCTTAAGGGGCACTATCTCCTGGAGGGTTCCGAATTCTATGCCCGACTTCTCCTTCAGGATCTCCTCCAACTCCCCACGGGAGTAGTCGACGGTCCAACGGAAAAAGTTCTTTGTCTCTCTGTCGAAGCCGGGAAGGATCACGGCGAGAAGAGCCTCGTCACTGGTATTACAGTATGCTTCCGGTTCCGAGAGAATCCATCGGACGGCCTCTTCCTCCGATTCCAGGGGAGCATGTGCCTGGGCCCCGTCGGAGGTGCTCGTCAGGTAGGGCACACGTTTCTCCTCCCACGCTGTGGAGAAGTCCTCCGTGAGACCTCCGCATGCCTTCGAATAGCGGGCATCACAGATCTGATCCTTATGGACCATAGCAAGCCCCCGGGTTTCGCGCACCACCTCTTCGGCATCGGCTGAGCGAATCTTCGTGATTCCCTGGTAGCGCTGGCAATGATCGTCTGCACAGACATCGAATATGTCATGGTCCTCACGGTCATACCACCGAAGGATTCCATCGTTCCCGGGGGGCTTGTCCGCCATGACCGCCGGTGCGGGCCCCTCCTTCTTTCTGCGAAGGGCGGCGAGAAGCCAGCTCCGGGAGAGGATGGCATGGGCCTTGAGAAACTCCCTCGGCGCCATTCCGTTCATCTCCGACGAAATGACGCTTGTCAGATAGGTCTCAAGAGGGACCTCATTTATGGCGGTCACAGTGCCATCCTCCCGGGGGCAGATCAAAAGATCGCCCTGGAAGATCTGATCCTCTCTTCTTTGCCAGTGAAATTGGTTCCCGATGGTCACCTGGGAGAGACGGAAGGTAGCGCCCGCCTCTGCGATGCACCTGATTTGGGATGAGCGAAAGACCTCTCTGCCGGCCTCATCCATGAGCGACACCGTTCTGCCTCTCGGTTCGGCCACAAAGAGACCGGAAAAGGGGCCTGCGCCTTGAATTTGGCAACGTCCGCCGAAACTCCCCGCGATACACGGCTGGTGGTCCATGACACCTACGGATATAGTCGGCTCTGCCCCTGGGACAAACATCGAAGGGTGGAAAAATTCTGTTTCGCTCGTATCGGGGGTCATACTGTTCCGGTCCTTCCGGTCTGATTCCTTGAAAGCTCCTGCGGTTGGCCTTCCATCTCATGAAATACTACTTTTCTGAAGTCATTGTCAATCCGCATTCTACCTGTTATCATGCTTGAGGGAACGCTCCTCCTGATGAAGGAAAAGTCTATGAAACAGGTACTTATCCTTATAGCTCTGTTCGCGCTGCTTGCCTCTGCGGGCTGCGGCCACAACACCCTACCCGATTCGGCATCCATCAACAACAGTCTCCTCCTGCAGATGTCCTACGATGAAGCTTTCGACAGGACCCTCAAGGTCCTCGCCGCTGCGGGTTATACGGTGCACAAAGAAGACAGGGAGCAGGGAATCATCATCACCAATAAGAAGCTTGTCATGCTGAGCGAAACAGGGGCCGATTGCGGCGCCATGCTGGGCTTGCCGTACACGCGGGACAGCCACACCACGTCGGACGTCTCCTTTTCCATCTCCCTGAAAAGAGCAGGGCAGAGGACAGAGATTCTGTTGAACAGTCAGATCGACGCCATCTTCAACACCCGGGCCATGGGAGGCAGAAGCAATTTTTCCTGTTACTCCTTGGGCGCACTCGAGAAAGAGCTGATTCACCGAATCAGCGAGGATAAACTATGAAAGAGACCGCGGCCCTTCAGGTCGTTCAAGAATTGATGATGGAATTTGCCAGAGAGACGGGGCTATTCCCTCCCGGCAGGCTTCCACGCCGCTATCTCTGGACCGATGCATTCGCGGTCTGTAACTTTCTCGGGCTCTATCGCCGCCTGGGTGAGGAAAAGTATCTCCAATTGGCAGTGTCACTGGTGGATCAGGTACACAATACACTCGGCCGGCATCGTGATGATGATTCCCGAAGGGGCTGGTTGAGCGGCCTCAAAGAGGAGGAAGGCAGGGCTCATCCCACTGCGGGAGGTCTGCGGATCGGAAAGAGACTGAATGAAAGGAGGCCTGTGGACCCCTTCGATGAAAGACTGGAGTGGGACCGTGACGGCCAATATTTCCATTACCTCACCAAATGGATGAACGCCCTTAACAGGGTCTCCATCGTCACAGGCAACCCCGATTACAACAGGTGGGCCGCGGAACTGGCAAAGAAGGTCCATTCCGCATTCCTCTACCAACCCCCCGGAAACACCCGGAAGAGGATGTACTGGAAGATGAGCATAGACCTCTCCTATCCTCTCGTACCATCCATGGGCCATCACGATCCCCTGGATGGGTTGATAACCTACAGTCAAATCAGCACGTCTGCCGCAGCTGCTCCCGGAAACCCTGAAACCCCGGACCTCTCCCGAGAGATTGACGACATGGTCCGCATCTGCCGGGGAAAGGACTGGGATACCGATGATCCCCTCGGCATAGGAGGTCTGCTGGCAGATGCCTATAAAGTTGCCCAGCTCATGGCGGCCGGTGGATTCAGTGACAGCAACCTGCTCCCCGTGATGCTCGGCTCGGCACTTCACGGGCTGAGAATGTATGTCAGGGGCGATGCACTCAGGTTGCCTGCCGATTACCGTCTCGCTTTTCGCGAGTTGGGTCTGTCCATCGGACTTCGGGCAGTCGACAGACTTGAGAGAAGAATGGCTGCAAATCCTCACGTCCCGGGAACCGGGTTTTCCGAACCCGCACTTCGGAGAATCCTGGAGGATTTCGGGCCTCACGCGGCACTCGCCGGGAGAATAGAAGGCTTCTGGCTCGAAAAGACTCATCGGGAAAGGGACAGTTGGACAGAACATGAGGACATAAACGGGGTAATGCTCGCCACGAGCCTTGCCCCCGACGGCTACCTGGAGCTCTCCTGAATTTTACACTGAGCACAGACAGGATTGACAGGCACGTCACCACCCCTGCCGATGGATACTATTATGCAGAGGAACCTAAGAATTGTGCTCATTTGTCACAAGTCAAAGTCCCTGCTATTCTACCGGTTACGCTGCCGATGCCATCATTATTTGTGTACAGCTTAGAATCACCTATATTATCTTGACATGACTTTTACAATATTATATGGTGAAGGGAATTTGTACGTGAAAGTTTTCATAAGCTCAAAAGGGGGTCGTTACATATCCAAGTAGATTTGCCGCACAGGGGGGAAATCCGAGGCTCTCGCCTTTGATGCACGGACCCTTGGGGATAAAAGTTTTTCAAGCATTATAAAGAAAAGGAGGTTCTGATGAGTTTCAACGAAATTTGGGATTTGCTCGTAGGCACGCTCCATACCACGGGGTTCCCGGCGCTTTTCGCGGCTGGCGGTTGGAAATATGTAATCATGTGGGCTTTCGGCTGTTTCTTTCTCTATCTGGCCATAGTGAAAGATTTTGAACCATTGCTTCTCCTGCCCATAGGCTTCGGCATATTTCTGGTCAACTTTCCGAATACGCCGCTTTTCGGTTTTACCGAAGAAGGCCACCCGCAATTACTGCAGTTCTTCTATAAGTACGGCATCATATGGGAGGTCATCCCCTGCCTCATATTCTTAGGCCTTGGAGCAATGACGGATTTTGAACCGATGATCTCCAACCCCAAGATGCTTCTCATAGGGGCTGGGGCGCAGCTCGGTGTTTTCGTCACATTTACCGGTACCATCCTTGCCGGTTTCACCATCAAAGAGGCTGCTTCCGTTGGTATCATCGGGGGCGCCGACGGCCCTACGACAATCTACCTTACTGCAAAACTCGCTCCACACCTCCTGAGCGCCAATACACTTGCGGCGTACTCCTACATGTCGCTGGTTCCTGTTATCCAGGGTCCCATCATGAGAGCAATGACATCGAACCACGAACGCCTTATCAAGATGAAGATAGGCAGAAGATGCTCCCGCACCGAATTGGTTCTTTTCCCCCTCATCTGCGGCGGCATTATTGCTCTGATGGTCCCCGCAGTTATGCCCCTTATGGGTATGCTCATGTTCGGCAACCTCATGAGGGTCAGCGGCGTAGTGAAACGTTTGACCGATACCGCGGGCAATACCCTGATGGATATCGTCACCATCTTCCTCGGGCTCAGCGTGGGTGCATCCATGCAGGCCCAGGTCTTCCTGACCTACAAACCGATGCTTGTCTTCGGTCTCGGTCTTCTCGACTTCGTTGTCTGTACGATCGGCGGCATCCTGACGGTAAAGGTCATGAACCTCCTCAGCACGAACAAGATCAACCCCCTTATCGGCAACTCCGGCGTTTCCGCCATACCCATGGCGCCGAGGTTGTCACAGCTTATAGGACAGCAGTATGACAAGAAGAACTTCCTGCTCATGCACGCCATGGCCGCGTGTCTTGCCGGTTCCATCGGCTCCCCGGCTGCAGCAGGCATGCTCATATCCATGTTTGAGTAAGGGGAGGTGGAGATATGAAAACTTTAATATGTGCCATATTCTTAAGCTTCATGGTAGCAATAACCTTCTCGCCTACGCCCGTGTACGCATGGGCAGACGGCGAAGCACCGTGGAATGCACCGGTTATGCCGGGCGGTAAGATCGTAAAGACGGAGACCACGGCGCTCTATTTGGAGTATGAAATGCCTTCCGAGGCAGTGGTGGCGTGGTATAAAGAAGCCTTCAAGAACTACAAAGACGAGAAGTGGCGGGATTGGGCCGACCAGACTTATATAGAAGATCAGGGAGGTGCCAACTGGCACTCCATAGGTATCTCCAAGGGCGGCACAAAGACAACGGTAAAGGTCACCAGAGATAATATGACCTGGATTCTGAGCACCCTGCTCATCCGGTTTGCGGGTGTCTTTCTCGTACTCTGTATCCTCTGGATACTCCTGAACATCAACAGCGCCATCATGAAGAAGTTTGCCAGCGGAAAGAAACCCGTAAAGGCCTGATCCAAAGAATCAAAATTGTTCAACAGCATAAGGCCCCTTCCTCGGAAGGGGCCTTTCTTCGTCATAAATTCAAGGATTAGAGCAATTGTTGCCTGAATAGACGCTTCGTCCTAAGGATCGTAGTACAGGTTTTAAGGGCAGGAGGGGCTGGGGCTGTTCACCTGACTACACCCAATCGTTGCGTCCCTTTTCAGGTAGGATCCGGTTTGTTCATATCGCCGGCTTCAATTTCGGATAAGCTCCTGAGGGGCGGCTCTTTCGATTTGATTATCCTTACCACCCCAAGATAGAAAAGAATCAGTGCGGCTGCGAGGAAGAACCTGAGGGGTATTCGCTTCGGCACCATTTTTGAAAGATTGGAGGTATCAAAGTTGATATTCTCCGTCCTGGTAACCTCGGCTGCGGGGCTTTCCATACCTGATTCGTTCCCCTTCTTCAGCTGAATACCCATCCGGTAGAAACTCTCCCAGAAGCCTACCGGTTTGGACGCGCCCGTCGACATAAAAGGCAGCGCTATCAGAGGAAGGCAGATCCCGATAATGATCAGGCGTATGCCCGATTTTTTCATAGCGTTCATAATCAGTAACTATACCATAATGGCGGGACCGGGGCAAACCCGGGCACGCGCCTGTCTATCCGAAAACCTCACGGAATCTGAGCCTTCGCTCCACATCCACTATTTTTCTCGCAAGCGCGTCAGCCACCTTCTGCTCTATATAGGGAAACTGGACCGAGAGGAATTCGAGGTTCCGGTCAGACTCCTCCCAGATTCTGAGGATGCGCGCAGACAACTCCGTCTCCTCGCCATCGATTACGAGGATGACTTTGATCATCTGCCCTGTTTTGAACCTGCGGGACCTGGCATAACTGAACCTGGCTCCGCCTATGGAGATGTCGAGAAGATGGAGACTCTGCGTTTCGATGCGCAGTTCCAAACCGCTGTCCCCGGGGGGTTCAACGCGGAAATGCATTCTCAGGTTGTACGGTTCCACCTTGCTTTCCTGCGAAACGAGGATTACGGCCTGGGTCTGCCCGGAGGAGAGCCGATAATCATTGACCATATCTATAAGGCGGGCAAAGAAGCCGTATCGCTCCAGGGTCCCCTTTTCCCTGTGAAGATAGGTTATGACCAGTCGCCTGTCCATATAGCTGGGCGGAATGGGAGGGTCTGTCTGGGCCAGAATCACCGTCTTGTCCTGAACGTCATAGGTGATAGAGTTTCGTGCCTCGATCCGTTCACGAATAACGTCTTCACGGAGAACTATCTTAACGGTTTGTCCAGGTCTGATGTTCATTTTTCACGGCTTACAGGATTAAGATACCTTATTTGGGTTTGAAAAAAAACACCTTCCTTAGGCCTTGTAAACACAAGGTATTAACCTACATTTTGACGCTGAAATATGATAATCTATACAGTCGGCTTCAACGAATCTGAACATTTGGGAAGGCGCAGGAGGCAACAGTGTGGAACTGGAAATTCATGCATGAAGATGACGAGTCCGTCATATACTGTGATATAGACAACGTCACAGTGGTACAGGCTGACGAAGATGATTTTTATCCATCAACGGACTGTTACGAGGCCATGCCGGAACGGGTGGCCATGTGGGTCTCCATTTTTCCCAAGGGTCGAGAGGCAAAAGACCAATACCTTCGCCAGAGAGAGTCCATGGGGATGGACGCTGCAGGCTATGAGGCCTACCACCATACGCTCTGCCTCGCGGAGTTCGATGCCCGTGAAATGGCATACCGCTTCATTCCGGCCGTCGATTATACTGAAAAGGAAATCGAACTCGGGACATCCGCCATACTCTCCCATGAAGATCACCCCCTCGTTAAAGGAATCAAAACAGACTGGTCGCCCATCGGAGGCCAGGGAACCCACGAAGTTATACAGAGACTCTTTGATTTCCTCTATCCACCTGAACGATAGAAGGGGTTCGGAAGAACCGGAGCGGTCGAAAAGGGGAGACCGGTGCCTATGGACGTAAAGAATCTGATCGCATCATGGGAAAAGAAGGGGCGCCTCGTCCGGGTGAAACAACCGGTGAGCAGAGACCTGGAGGTAACGGAGATCTTTAAGCGGGTCTTTGAGAAGAAAGGGCCTGCCCTCCTCTTTGAAAATGTCATCGGTTGCCAGATACCGCTGCTTATCAATGTCTTCGGTACCTGGGAACGCATCTGGGACATCTTCGGCGTATCCTCGGAGGAAGAACTCCTCTCCCGCGTGAAGGTCCTCTTCGAGATGGCTTCGCCCGCTACGAGTTTCATGGAAAAGGCGAAAGCTGCCTGGAAACTGAAAGACCTGGCCGGGGTCATGCCCCGGGAGGTAAAAAAAGCAGCCTGCCAGCAGACCGTGCTCCCGGCCGGCAGGGTAGACCTGGAAAGACTTCCCGTCATGAAGTGCTGGCCCGAGGACGGCGGCAGGTTCATAACGCTTCCCGTGGTGACGACAAAGGACCCGGAGACGGGGAAACAAAACTTCGGCATGTACCGCATGCAGGTCATAGATTCAACTTCAACAGCCATGCACTGGCACCCCCCGAAAGGCGGGGCACACCATTTCCGGAAAGCAAAAGAGGCAGGCAAACGCCTCGAAGCCGCCTGTGCCATCGGCTGCGAACCCGCCATAATTTATGCAGCCACAGCACCCCTCACCCCGGATATGAGCGAATTGCTCCTTGCGGGGCTGCTTATGGACAGGCCGGTAGAGTTCGTCAAGTGTAAGTCCGTCGACCTCAATGTGCCTGCGGCCAGTCAGATCATCCTCGAGGGATACGTGGACCCTGAAGACTCTTTTCTGGAGGGGCCATTTGGGGATCACACAGGCTACTATACCCCTGAGGGAAGATTTCCGGTATTCCATGTGGAGACCATAACCATGGACCGCGATCCCCTCTACACTTCAACGGCGGTGGGCTGGCCTGCCCTTGAGGATGCCCTTCTGGGGGCGCTCACTGCAAAGATCTTCCTCCCAGTCATCAAGTTCCTCATACCCGAGATCAGGGATATGGAAATTCCCGAGGCAGGCGTTTTTCACAACTTCGTTTTCGTTTCCATTGACAAGAGGTACCCGGGCCATGCCTACAAGGTTATGGACAGTCTCTGGGGAATGGGACAGATGTCGGTGGCAAAGATCATCGTAGTCTTTGACTCTGACGTAGACGTCAGGAATTATAGTGAGGTTCTCTTCCACCTCGGCAGCAACGTGGACCCCTTGAGGGATGTAACGATCCGGAAAGGCCCCGTGGACATACTGGACCATGCATCCATGGAAGAGGGTTTCGGAGGCAAGATGGGCATTGACGCCACGAGCAAA
>CAYOYU010000012.1:280-2746 GCA_964408265.1 uncultured Syntrophorhabdaceae bacterium | reverse complement strand
CAGACTGCGGGAATGGGGAGAGAGCAGAGCCTGGCGTAAAGGTGCCGTCATTGACGGGAAGACAAAAGAGAGGATTGACGGGATATGGACGTTGTTAGGCCTCTGAGCGGCAAAATCGTCAGTCTCATGGAACTCGTCAAATTTGAGCACAGCATCTTCGCGCTCCCCTTTGTGGTGATGTCCCTTTTCATCGTTTATGGCAGAACGCCGGACCTTCGCACCACCGTCTGGATCGTGGTCTGTATGATCTGCGCACGAAGCGCCAGCATGGCATTCAACAGGATCGTGGACTACCGTTTCGACCTCCTCAACCCCCGTACCAGCGGACGCCCGCTGCAGACCGGGAGGGTGGGCATGAGAGAAGCCACGATTTTTACCGTCATTATGATCGTAATATTCGTTTTTGCTGCAAGGATGCTTAACAACCTTGCCTTTGGACTCTCCTTCGTGGCCCTCTTCGTGATCCTCAGCTACTCCTTCACCAAACGCTTTACCTGGTTATCGCACCTTGTTCTTGGTTTGTCTCTCGGGCTCGGCCCCGCCGGGGTCTGGATCGCCGTTGAGGAACACCTTCCGCTTATGAGTATCCTTCTGGGCGCCGGGGTGACTTTCTGGGTGGCAGGCTTCGATATCATTTACGCAGTCCAGGATTACGAATTTGACCGGCAGACGAGACTCATGTCTATCCCGGCCAGGTTCGGGGTCAAAAAGGGGCTTGCCGTATCCCGTGCCTTTCACCTGATCACGGTGTTGATCTTCGCCGCAGCCGGGCCGACGGGGGCCATGGGGACCTTCTATTACATCGGACTTGCATTTATGGGCTTCTTTCTGTTTTACGAGCACAAACTTGTGAGAGACCACGGGCTTTCGCGTATCAACGCAGCCTTTTTCACGGTGAACGGACTGGTAAGCATTGTCTTCTCGCTTTTCGCCGTCATTGATGTCTTTGTCCGGAGGAGCTGATAATGAAACGAATACTCCTGTCCCTGCTGCTTATGATTCTCCCATTCCCCCTTCTGGCGGCGGACTTTCGTGTAGGCCTCATGCCGGCGAAGGAATCACTGCCGTTTTACGCTGAAGAGAAACTGGCCGTCTTCAAGAAGCATGGTATCAATCTCGTGGTCGTTCCCTTCAGGAGCGCACTGGAGCGGGATGCCGCCTTTGAAGCGGGCAAGATAGATGGCGCCGTGAATGACATTGTCGGTACGGCGCTCCTCGTGAAGAGCGGCAGGAACATAAAGATCCTCAGAACCATTGCGCGCCCGCAGAAGAATCACGCCGTCTTCACGATCCTGAAGAAGAAAGGGCAGGGGCCGGGAAAGGAGGTTGCCGTCTCCTTCAATACCGTCATCGAGTACGTGACAGACCGGATGTTGGAGAAACAGAAGATGGAGGGGTTGAAGAAGACGGAAATAAAGAGCGTTCCCCTGCGTATGCAGCTTCTCCTCGAAGGCAAGGTGGGCTATGCCACCATTGCGGAACCCCTTGCAACCTACGCGGTGCTGAAGGGTGCGGAACGGGTCTTTACGGATGAAGACGTGAAGGGCTCCCATGTGCTCTTTGTGGCACGGGGATCCATGGACGATGTCCTCCTGAAGAAGGTCCTTGCCGCCTACGACGAGATCTGCATTGATGCAAACAAGAGGAAGGCGGAGCTGAAGGACCTGCTGTGGGCAAAACTTGCCCTGCCGCTTGAACTGAAGGACCGTTACAACCTGCCCGATCTGGCCATAAAGGAAGTGCCCGCGAAAGAGGAAATAGCAGACGTCCTGGAGTGGATGCAGAAAAGGGGTCTCATCAAGGATTATATAGAGTATGAAAAGCTGGTTTACAGATAGAAGATTATGGTGAAGGTCGAGAACCTTTCATTCGCCTATAACGTGAATGGCAGGACATTCCCCATACTGAAACAGATCAGCTTCGAACTCGACAGGGGCGGCATACTCTGCATGATCGGCCCTTCGGGGTGCGGCAAGACAACGCTGCTCTTCAACATCGCAGGACTGAGGAGGCCCGATTCCGGCACAGTCTATGTGGAGGGAGAGCCGGTGGCTAGGCCGAGAGAGAGAACAAGCACCATCTTCCAGCACTTCGGGTTGCTTCCATGGAAGACGGTCTACGAAAATGTGTCTCTGGGGCTCAAGATCAGGGGAACCGCCAAAGCAGAGATCGCCCGTACCGTAGAACCGAGCATGGAACATCTCGGCATCTCCCACCTCTCCGACAAATATCCGAAACATTTAAGCGGCGGTGAAAAACAGAGGGTGGCCATTGCCCGAGCTCTCGTGATGAAACCGGACCTGCTGCTCCTCGATGAACCATTCTCGGCCATCGACGCCCTCACGAGAGAATCCCTGCAGGAACTCCTTCTGCGTGTATGGAAACGGTGGGACCTCACCATCGTTCACGTTACCCATGATATCGAGGAAGCGGTCTTCCTCGCCGACCGGGTCGCGGTGATGACCC
>CAYOYU010000012.1:0-270 GCA_964408265.1 uncultured Syntrophorhabdaceae bacterium | reverse complement strand
AGAGACGGATCGATTTTCAAGAGTTACACCCTTACCGAGGAGAAGACACCCGCCTTCAGGAACAGCCTGGCTTTTCATGAGGCCACAGGTGTCTTAAGAGACTATATGAGGAGCATCATCGATGAAACTACCCCTTAGGGAGATACTGGCCATCATCTTTCTCTTTCTTGCCTGGCATCTCCTCTCGCTCCTTTTGAAGAGTCCTGTGGTACCTCCTCCCTACCAGGTCTTTGTGAACTTCCTCCATCATAACCCCGGAGAATTTTCCGG
>CAYOYU010000011.1:44791-46852 GCA_964408265.1 uncultured Syntrophorhabdaceae bacterium | reverse complement strand
CGTCGAGCTCTTTGTCCCCATGCCCCAGTAGTACTGTCCCATGATGGCGAAATATGGGTACTGCAGGGATGCCTGAAGGATGTTGACCTGCCACGCCGGGTAGTCGGTGGTCCGGCCCGACCCTGCTGCAAAGTTGCTGTTGCTTTCACCGTAGGTGCCGACATAGGCGAGCTGCAGGCCTTTCAGGATGGAGATTTTCGGGAAAGGACGCACATAGACGAGTCCTGACACGACCTTGTTCTGGTTGTTTTCGGCAGTATCAAATCCGGAGCCGTTATAGACTCCCACCATGTAGCCGCCCCATTTTCCTGCAAAAGGTTTTGCGGCATACTGGAGGTACTCCTCGTCCATGTACCCGCCGAAGGTACCAGTATTGACGACGCCGAGGTCAGCGGTTGACTGGATACCGAGACCGTCCAGGAGGTTGTTCCCCTGGACCCGGAAGGGCCAGATGGCGCTGTCATAGTAATCCGAGGGGGTAGGGATCATACCGAGCATCGTTTCTGTTCCGAAGAGCTTCAAATCGATGAAGGCGAACTTTACCCTCAGTTCCATGCCGTTGTTCACGTCGTTGGGGTCCCGGGCGGTGAAGAGGTCGGAGGTGAAGTTCATGCTCAGCCAGTCGTTGAATTCTTTGGTGAGGGTCACATAAGCACGGTTCAGGGAGAACTGGTTGGTATTCTTGTTGGGCCCGGCAGATCTGCTTATGGAGTTATATTCGCCGAAGATGGTGGTGCCGAACTTGAAACCCTTGAGGGCAGGCGGCAAGAACTCACCCTTGGCCACATCTTTCTTGATATCTTCCCTTATCTCGGTGACAACCTCTTTCTTGATCTCCGTCTTTTCTTTCGTTGCCGTCGATGCGGCCTCTTCCATCAACTCGCTGGCCTCTTGCTGGGTTATGATGCCTTTCTTTATGAGCAGCTTGATCAACTCCTTCTCGCCTGCCCAGGCATCGGACATACCGCCCCACACCAGAAACCCGGTAAGAATTACAAAGAAACAAGCCAATTTCGTCCGGTTCATGATGCCTCCTCTTTTCTCTCCCTTTTCCGGTCAAGGGGAAGTTCAATTACGCATCTTTTTAGGTGGTAAGCATCTCGTAGAACAAGGTCAAGGTTGATTCATGCAAAAAAGTACCGGATCTTCCCGCCTCCCATGGCGCCATGAAACGACCGAAGAGGGAGCCATGGATACGGGAAGAGAACAGATATGTCGAATGACGTGGACCGGTCTCGACAGTTTCGTCGCAACCGATGGGCAACCGTTTCTTGGGTGTCCTCCATCTGATTGTAACTAAAGGAGGTTATATGGAATCCATTATTGGCCCGGAAAATGCTTAGGTAATGGCAGAAGGATGATACAGGTACAAGGAGGAAGAAACGATGAAGATCATAATGATAATGGTTTTGGCAGCGTTATTGTCGGCATGCGCAATAGTCCCGCTGGCCCCCTATTACGACGGTCGGGGGCCCGGTTACGGCAGACCGGTGTATCGGGAGTATTACTCGCCGGGCCGCGGTTACCACGGTTATGGTTATGGATATGGCCCGAGGTACTACCACGGATATTGACGGGCAGAGCGAAAAATAGGGCAGTATCGGGGTCCGTGATTTCCGGAGGACCCCGGGTGCTGAAGCCTTTAGGTCACGTCGGAGCCCTTACGATGCAGGGACGTCGGAAATTTCCTTGTGATAGGCTTGCAGTGACTTGACTCTGATACCGTCGGCGTCTGCCGTATATGCCCTGATACCTTCAGCGGCAGCCTTGGCTGCGGCGGTCGTGGTGATGTAGGGGACCTTGTACCGGATTGCCGTCTTGCGTATATAGGAGTCGTCGTACTTGCCGCTCTTCCCTATGGGGGTGTTGATTATAAGGTCTATCTCCCTGTTGTGGATGGCATCGACGATGTTTGGTCTTCCCTGGTGGACCTTCTTTATCACGGTGGCTTCCACCCCGTTTTCCCATAGGTATTGGCGGGTCCCTTCAGTGGCCAGGATAGAGAATCCCGCTTCTTTCAGGTATCGGGCTACTCCGAGGATGTCCTCCCTGTCTTTCTGC
>CAYOYU010000011.1:33140-44711 GCA_964408265.1 uncultured Syntrophorhabdaceae bacterium | reverse complement strand
AGATGAGCACGGCGCCTTTGGTGGGAAGCCGCTGACCCGCTGCTTCCTGCGATTTGAAGAAGGCCAGCCCGAAGCTGTCGGCAATGCCGAGAACCTCACCCGTCGATTTCATTTCCGGACCCAGTGTGGGATCTACCTCAGGGAACATCTTGAAGGGGAAGACTGCCTCTTTCACACCGATGTGGCGGTAGCTCTTGTGGGTGAGGTTCATATCTTTGAGCCTGCCTCCAAGCATCAGTTTTGTGGCAATTCGTGCCATCTGGATGCCCGTTACCTTGGAAACGAGCGGAACCGTGCGGGATGCCCTGGGGTTTGCTTCGAGAATGTAGACCTTATCGTTGGCGATGGCATACTGGATGTTCATGAGACCCACCACGTTCAGTTCCGCGGCTATTCTTCTCGTGTATTCCTCCATGGTATCCAGATGCTTCTGAGGAATCGTCAGCGGCGGTATGACACAGGCACTGTCGCCTGAATGGATTCCCGCAAGCTCGATATGTTCCATGATGGAAGGTATGAAGACTTCCCGGCCGTCGGATATGGCGTCAGCTTCCACCTCTATTGCGTTCTCCAGGAATTTATCGATCAGTATTGGCCGGCCGGGTGTTATGTCTACGGCCGCATTTACGAAGGCGGTGAGCATTGCGTCGTCGTAGACGATTTCCATACCCCTGCCTCCCAAGACGTAGGAAGGCCTCACCACGAGAGGGTAGCCTATTTCCCGGGCCACTGCCAGGGCTTCTTCGAGGATTACCGCTGTCCCACTTTCGGGCTGGGGAATCTCAAGCTTCTCTATGACGTGCTTGAACCGTTTTCTGTCCTCTGCCAGGTCTATGCTGTCAGGAGAAGTCCCCAGGATATTCACTCCTGCCTGTTCGAGTTCCCTGGCGATATTGAGGGGTGTCTGGCCGCCGAACTGCACGATCACTCCAAGGGGCTTTTCCTTTGCATAGATGCTGAGCACATCCTCCACGGTGAGAGGTTCGAAATAGAGCTTGTCCGAGGTGTCATAGTCGGTGGAGACGGTCTCGGGGTTGCAGTTGACCATGATCGATTCGTATCCTTCATCCCTCAACGTGAAGGCCGCATGGACGCACGTGTAGTCGAACTCGATACCCTGGCCGATTCTGTTCGGCCCCCCGCCCAGGATCATGACTTTGGGCCTGCCGGAGACCTTGACCTCGTCGGCTGCGTTGTAGGTGGAGTAATAGTAGACGGCATCGGCGCCGCTTACCGGCACAGGGCACCAGGACTCTGTTTTGCCCAATGCGAGGCGCTGATCCCTGACTTGCTTCTCCTCGACCCCGAGGAGGCTACTCAGGTATTTGTCAGAGAATCCTTCTTCCTTGGCCTTCATGAGGAGGTCACCGGGAAGGGTTCTTCCTTTGAAGGCGAGGATCTCCTCCTCCCGCTCCACCAACTCTTTCATCTGCTGGACAAACCATCTCTTTATGCGGGTGATCTCGTAAAGCTGGTCCACGGTAGCCCCTTTCCTCAGGGCTTCGTACATGACGAACTGCCGTTCCGAACTGGGCTCCGTCAAAAGGGCGAGGAGTTCGTCCAGAGGAAGCTGGTTGAAGTTTTTGGCAAAGCCGAGGCCGTAGCGTTTTATCTCCAGAGAGCGGATGGCCTTCTGAAAGGCCTCCTTGTAATTCTTACCAATGCTCATAACCTCGCCCACGGCCTTCATCTGCGTTCCGAGCTTGTCTTCGGCTTCCCTGAATTTCTCGAAGGCCCACCGCGCAAACTTGATGACCACGTAATCTCCCGAGGGCGTATACTTATCGAGGGTCCCGTCACGCCAGTAAGGTATGTCTCTGAGAGTCTGCCCGCCGGCAAGCTTGGCAGAGACGAGGGCTATCGGGAATCCTGTGGCCTTTGATGCCAGGGCCGAGGAGCGTGATGTCCTGGGATTGATCTCTATGACCACGATGCGGCCCGTGTCCGGGTTGTGCGCGAACTGTACGTTGGTGCCACCGATGACCTTGATTGCTTCCACGATCCGGTAAGAATAGTCCTGGAGCTTCTTTTGGACTTCCTCCGAAATGGTGAGCATGGGAGCGGAACAGAAGGAGTCCCCGGTGTGAACCCCCATGGGATCTATGTTCTCGATAAAGCAGACGGTGATCATCTGGTTTTCGGCGTCCCGCACTACCTCCAGCTCCAGTTCTTCCCAGCCGATAACGGCTTCTTCAATGAGGATCTGGCCGATGAGGCTGGATGTTATGCCGCGCTCTGCGATGGTCCGCAGTTCATCCTTGTTGTAGGTAATGCCCCCTCCCCAGCCGCCCAAGGTGTAGGCGGGCCGGACAACGACGGGGTAACCCAGATCGTCGGCTATCTTCAGGGCCTCATCCACGGAATAAGCGGGAGCGCTCAGGGGCATGGGGATTTCCAGTTTGTTCATGGTGTTCTTGAACTCGATCCTGTCTTCGCCCCGTTCTATGGCATCGGCCTGGACGCCGATGATCTGCACCCCGTATTTGTCCAGGATGCCATGTTTTGAGAGCTCTGCAGCCAGGTTCAGGCCTGTCTGTCCGCCGAGGTTCGGGAGCAGTCCCTGGGGCCGTTCCTTTGCAATTATCATTTCCAGGGCCTCAACGGTGAGGGGTTCCACGTAGGTGGAGTCGGCCATGCCCGGGTCCGTCATGATGGTGGCAGGGTTGGAGTTGACGAGGACGATTTCATATCCTGCCGCTCGTAGCGCCTTGCACGCCTGTGTACCGGAATAGTCGAATTCGCAGGCCTGACCGATAATAATCGGTCCTGACCCGATGATCAGGACCTTTTCGATGCCTTCTATCCTCTTCATCTGTCCTCCAGGATTGTATTGTTTTGTGCGATGAGAGACTCTACCAGAACGGCGCCGAATCCGTCAAGGGAATGAAAATGGCCCGGTGAAGACTCGATGGCCCCTTCGGCGGCAGGGCTATAGAACGATTTGTGGCGGTGGAGCGGACCCGGGAGCCCTTCAATATAGAGGATGGATCCTATTGCTGTTTGAGCCGTTTCATGAAGACCTCCCCTGTATAGGGGTAATAGATGAGCTTTCTGCCCTGCTTTCCGCCCACATCGTATATTCGGAGGGGAATCTGCATGTTTGACAGGACATCCTGCGCCACAGTGATATTCATTTTGCCCACGGAGGTGCTCCCGTTTCTGGTCGAGTTCGTATCGAGCACATCGGCTCCTCCGAAGAGCTTGGCCTCTATCTCGTATTTCTCGACTCCCATGTCGGCAAATCGTCCCACCATGTAGAGTATGGAGGTGTTAACATATCTGAAGATATCCTGACGGTCGACCTCTGTTGTTCCATTGCCTGGCAGCATGGCGTGGCAAATGGAGCCGCTCTTCAGACGGCTGCAGAACATAGTGACGGAGATGCAGGACCCGAGGAGAGTGGCGACTCTCACTGGTTTCGTGCCGAAATAGATTTCGCCCGGTTTCAGATAAATCTCATTCACAGACACTTCCGGTATACGGTGGGCGCGACCTGGGTGAGAGAGACATCCATCCCCAGAATGGTCTCTGAGTGACCCATGAATATATACCCGTGAGGAGAGAGGCATTTCCGGAAGCGATTTAACAGTGCTTCCTGAGTCTTCTTATCAAAATAGATTATGACGTTCCTGCAGAAGATAATATCCTGAGCCCCCTGCAGCTCGTAATCCCTGTCCATGAAATTGAGCCGCATAAATTTGACGCGAGAGCGCAACTCGGGTATGATCCGCACCAGCCTTCTGCTCTTATCCCTGCTCCGCAGAAGGTATTCTTTCTTAAGAGAAGCAGGGACAGGGGCTACCTTCTCTTCCTCGTAAACGCCGATTTTGGCTTTCTCCAATACGTTCGTCGAGATATCTGTAGCCAGGATGGTAAAGGGCAACCCCGTGGGGCAACCCTGCGAGAAGTCCTGGAGGATCATTGCCAATGTATAGGGCTCCTCCCCGCTACTGCACCCAGCGCTCCAGACCCTGAGCGGCCTTCGCGGTGTAAAGGTTTCCCGTCGCATCAACTCGGGAAGGGCATAACGAACAAGATATTCGAAATGTGCAGGTTCCCGGAAGAAATCAGTCTTATTCGTGGTGATCTCATTGATCATGAAGGGGAGTTCTTCTTCCAACCCCTCTCTGCTGAAGAGATAATCGCAGTAGCGGGAAAAGGACTGCATCCCCAGTTTCTTTACACGCTTCTGGAGACGGCCTTCCATCATTACTTTCTTTCCTTCATTCAACTGAATTCCGCAGTGGTCGTAGATGAGGCTTTTCAGACGAAGGAAGTCACTGTGGGACAACGTATGTGTATCAGCCATTGTTCGTTACCGGCAGAGCCTTAGGGTCGAGTGGAAGCCTGACAATGTCTGAAGCTTTGGTCAAGCATGGATCACCACTTTCCTGTTCGTCCCGATTAACCATGGTTGACCACTAACCGGGGTATGTCCTCAAGAGGAACCACCGTATCCACGGCATTAAGCTTTATTGCCTCCTTCGGCATGCCGAAAACCACACACGAGGCTTCATCCTGAGCAATGGTGTAGGCTCCGGCTTCTTTCATTTCAGACATGCCTTTAGCGCCGTCGTCACCCATACCGGTCATAATCACTCCGATTGCATTCTTTCCCGCATAGCGGGCAGCAGACCGGAAAAGGACATCCACTGAAGGTCGGTGCCTGGAAACGAGAGGTCCGTCTCTCACCTCCACGTAGTAGCGCGCACCGCTTCTCTTCAGGAGGGTGTGCCTGTTCCCCGGAGCAATGAGTGCCCTTCCTCGTATCACCGTATCATCATCTTCTGCTTCCTTTACCGATATCCTGCAAAGCCCGTCCAGCCTGTTTGCAAAAGCCCGGGTAAAGTGTTCGGGCATATGCTGGACTATCACGATCCCCGGTGCATCTTCCGGGAGCGCCTGCAAAAATTCCCGCAGTGCCTCGGTTCCCCCGGTGGAAGCACCGATGACTACCACCTTCTCCGTGGTCTGGATCATGGCTTTGCTCGTGCTTTTGGGAATGACAGCGTCGGCAGTGAGCTTCGGAGGAACCTGGAACGTGGAAGAGATCCGGCGGGGTTTTCTCGATGTGGCCGCAGCCTTCACTGCGTCGCAGATACTGACCTTGGACTCCTCGAGAAACTGTTTCACCCCAACACGGGGTTTCTGGATAATATCCACGGCACCGCATTCCAGCGCTTTGAGGGCGGTCTCCGACCCCCCTTCGGTAAGGGAGGAGCACATGACTACTGGTATGGGGTGCTGGCTCATCAGCTTTTGAAGGAAGGTAATGCCGTCCATCCTGGGCATTTCCACGTCGAGGGTGATCACGTCCGGGACGGCTTCCCGTATCCGGTCGGCTGCGATAAAGGGGTCTCCTGCGACCCCCGTAACCTCGATGGCCGGGTCAGAGCAGAGAATATCCTTGATGGTCTGCCTCACCACGGCGGAGTAGTCTACAGTGAGAACCTTGATCTTATTCGTTGACAATCGCTCGTTCACTCCCTTCACTGATCCCCACCAGGGCAAGTTCGTCCAAGGAAAACAGCGTGTCTATGTCGAGGATGATCACAAAATGATCATCCTTCTTTCCCATGCCTTTGATGAACTCTGTCCTGAATTGGATCCCTATACGAGGGGCCGGCTCAATCTGATCCGGTTCCAGTTCGAAGACCTCCTGCACCGAATCGACGAGGGCTCCAACGATGGTGTACTCTCCCTCGAAAGAGACCTCCGCGATAATGATGCAGGTGTTCACCGTCTTCTCTGTGCGGGATATACCGAACTTGAGCCGCATATCGAGTACGGGGACTACGCTTCCCCTCAAATTTATCACGCCCCTCATGAAGTCCGGTGTCTTTGGTACCTTGGTAACAGTGTTAAATTCCAGGATCTCCCTCACATGAGAAACATCGATTCCAAAGACCTCCTCACCGAGCTGGAAAGTCAGATACTGTCTCGTCTCAATAATGGATGGTACGCTCATGGGTCAATCTCCTCGTCTTTAGAATCTCTGAAATTCTTCATCAAGTTTGTCATGACCGTCGCCGAGGTCGAGCATGACTGCTGCATGCTTCTGGGTACCGTTTCCACTTTTCCCAATATGAGTCGGCGTCTGAAAGCGGTCTTTTGTCGCCCGTACATTTGTGGTCCGCAACTCTGTTCTCTTCTTTGCCGTTTCCTGTACCTTGAAGAAGGCTATCGTATCCTGCAGTTGCTCCGCCTGGGAAGAGAGTTCCTCGGAGGTTGATGCCATCTGTTCCGTTGCAGAGGCGTTCTGCTGGATCACCTGATCGAGCTGCTGGATTGCTTTGTTGATCTGTTCCGCGCCGGTATTCTGTTCGTTGCTGGCGGCGTTGATTTCGCTGACGAGTTCGGCCGTTCTCTGGATATCGGGGACGATCTTCACGAGCATGGCACCGGCCCTTTCTGCGACTTCAACGCTCGAAGTGGAAAGCTTGCCTATCTCTCCTGCTGCGGTCTGACTCCTCTCTGCGAGTTTTCGAACTTCCGTGGCCACCACGGCGAAGCCTTTCCCGTGCTCTCCCGCCCGGGCTGCCTCAATGGCAGCGTTGAGGGCCAGGAGGTTCGTCTGACGCGCAATCTCTTCGATGATGCTGATCTTCGTGGCAATCTCTTTCATGGCAGAGACGGTATCCGTTACTGCCTTTCCACCATCCTTTGCATCCTGAGCAGTCTTCAGGGCTATCTTTTCCGTCTGCTGGGCGTTGTCCGCATTTTGCCTGATGTTGGATACCATCTCCTCCATGGACGAGGAGATTTCTTCGGCGGACGCCGCCTGTTCGGTTGCCCCCTGAGACATCTCTTGGGAGCTTGAGCTCATTTGCTGGCTCCCTGAGGCAACGTTATCGCTGGCAGTCTGCACACCCAACACGATCTCCCGGAGTTTTCCTACCATATTTTTCATGGAGTCCAGCAATTGTCCTGTTTCGTCGTTGTTTTTGACTTCAATATTCATCGTAAGGTCGCCTGCTGCAAGCCGATTTGAGATGTCCACCGCTTCGGATAGAGGTTTCGTGATGCCCTTGCTCAGAAAGAATGACAGGCAGACGCCTATGATAACGGCCACGATTCCGATGACCATAAAAACGGTGCGCGACATGGCCATCTCTTTCTTGGCCTCATCAAAGCGCTGGCGGTTCCGAGACTCCTGAAATTTGATTATTTCGCCATTGATCGCGGTGACCTTGTTCCGGGTGGGAATGGTATATTTCTCGAAGGAAACCGTTGCTTCCGCCGTCTTTCCGGCCATGCCCAGATCCAGCACCTTGTTGTTGTTTTCAGCCCCCTCTGCAAGGGCCGCCTTAAACTTCTTTATTAAGGCTTTACCTTCGTCAATGGTTTCGATCTTTTCGAGTTCCTCCATAGCTTTTCTATAGAGGCCCCTTGCCTCGTCGATCTTCTTCTTCGCTTCCACCCGTGTGGCCTGATCGCGGGTAACGGCGATTTCCGATATAAGAAAGCTTATGGTGTCAATAGCGCCCTTCGCTTCATTGGCAAAGGCAATCTTGGCATTGTTCACATTCACTATTCTCTCGAACTGGTCGCTGATATTTGAGAAATTGTATAGTCCGATAAGGGCCAGAACTACCAATAATGCTACTACGATGCCGAAGCCGATGCCGAGCCTTCTGCCTATCTTCATCTTTCCAAAAAACATACTATTGCCTCCTTATTATTTTGCGCTCCTTGCCAGACATCAACCAAAAGCCATATCTGCCAATTCAATACTTTTTAGTATCTTGCCCGCGTCAATTATCAGCGCTACTGTTCCATCCCCGAGAATCGTGGCTCCCGATATGGCATCCACGTCTTTGTATATCCCTCCGAGATTCTTGATTACTGTCTGGTGTTCACCGATAACATTGTCCACCACGAAACCGACCAGGTCCCCATTACTGCCGGTGATGACGATCTGTTCTATCTCGGGCCCCTGCCCGGAGATGTCGAATTCTTTCCTGAGTCGGATATAGGGGATTATCTCGCCGCGTATATAGGCAACGTTCTTGCCGTGGGCCTTACGAACGTCTTCACGGGTCAGCTCCACGCATTCCTTCACGGCAGAGAGGGGGAGAACAAAGCGATCGTCCCCTATCCCAACGAGAAGTCCTTCCACAATGGCCAATGTAAGAGGGAGAGTAATTGTGACCGTTGTTCCCTTGCCTTTCTTACTCTCCATTGAAATCGATCCTCTCAGTGCCTCTATGGCTCTTTTCACCACATCCGTTCCCATGCCGCGGCCTAAAACGTTCGTTACCTCTGTGGCAGTGGAAAAGCCCGGGTAGAAGATAAGATCATAGAGCTCTTTTTCCGTGAGTTCAGCGTTGGCCGGGACGAGCCCCTTTTCTACGGCCTTGGAAAGAATCGCATCCTTATCGAGTCCCTTCCCGTCGTCTCGTATCTGGATCATCACATTGGCCCCTGAGTGGGCTGCGGAGAGAAGTATCGTCCCTGTCCTGGGTTTTCCCAGGGACTCCCTGATATGGGGCGGCTCTATACCGTGGTCTATGCTGTTTCGAATGAGGTGGACCAAAGGATCATTCAGCTTCTCAATGACCGTCTTATCCAGTTCTGTCTCAGCCCCTTCCGTGGTGAGGCCTATTTCTTTCTTCAAGCCGCGAGAGAGGTCCCTTACCAGTCGTTTAAAGCGTTCAAAGGTACTGCCAATGGGGAGCATACGGATGTTCAGGGCGGTGTCCCTTAATTCTCCCGTGAGCCTTTCCACTTCCTCAGCTATGGCACTGATCTTGGCATCCTTTGTGGAGGATGCGGTCTGGGTAAGCCGTGCCTGAACAGTGACGAGTTCCCCTACCAGATTGACCAGGGCGTCCAGTTTTTCTGCCGTCACCCTTACACTGGAGAGGGACTCTTCCCGCTTCTCGGAATGTTTTCTTATTTCCTTCTGTTCCACGAGCGCGGATTCCACCATGGAGGAACTGGCAAGACCTTTTTCGACAAGAATTTCTCCAATGAACTTCTTGTCCTTTACCGCCAGATCCAGCGCTTCACGGGTAAGATCTCCCCGGTCGAGGAGAATTTCCCCGATCCTCTTGTCTGCGGTCTCAAGAGGCACCTTCTCAATGGTGATATCACTGTCGTCTTCCACGAAGATGAAGACATCCTTTATGGCATTCATCCCCCTTTCTGTGGTGAGAATGACATCCCAGGAGGTGTAGCATACCTCGGGGTCGATTTCTTCCAATCCCGGTACACTTTCGATATGGGCGACGATGTGACAATCGCCCAAGCAGCTGATTTCATTCAGAAGGTTGATGGGATTGGTTCCTGTCAGAAAGATATGGGGATTAGGCTTGAAGCGGATTCTGTAAGTGACAGACTCTCCTGTTGAAGCCGGTTCCCCTCCCCCCGGTAAATGGGTAAATTGCTTGATGGTTTCCTTAAACCCGGGAGGGACCTCATCCGAGGGAGCCCTGAGCAGTTCCCTGATCTGATCCTTTGCGGCGAGAGTAATATTGATGAGTTCCGGGGTTACAGGTACAGACCCTGCCCGTACCTTATCGTAAAGGGTCTCGATCTCATGGGTGAAGGCGGCAACGGCGTCAAAGCCGAACATGGCCCCGGAACCCTTGATGGTGTGTATGTCCCGAAAGATTCGGGCGATAAGTTCCTTGTCATCGGGGAACCGTTCCAATTCCAGGAGAGAATCTTCGAGATCGGCCAGGAGATCTTTTGCTTCTTCCAGAAAAGCAGCCTGGTGGTCCGCGGTCATTCCGGCACCTTTTTTATCGGCATTAGTTGCTCCCGCCTCTTATTCATCTGTATTCTCCAGGAATATGCATTTTCCCTTTATCTGAAGGCTGCAGCCGGTGCGATAGGCAAACCCCGATTCTCGTACTGCACCGAAAAATGGCTCGGGCCAATGACCGTCCAGGGCAAGTGTCTTGGCCTGCTTAATCGAGGTCTTATGGGCCGAACAGAGGAGTTGGAGGCAAGGGAGTTCGGCTGCGGTAACGGATTCAACGTTGATGGAGAGAGAATCAGCCTTTTCGAGGGACCCTAACAGAATAGTCCTGAACTCCCCTGCCTCCTGAATGGTCAGATCGCCGGAGAGCTTCAATCTTTTTCCGCCGGCGTCGGCATCTTCAAACTGGGCCTTCATGAGACTCTCCTGATTCTGTCTTTAACTCCTATATGATTTTCGCTCAGTCCGGAGATGGCCTTAAGACCGTTTGTTATGAGATTAATAGCAGGTTAATATAAGGTAATAGCTTATATTAATTATATTGACAAAAGATAGGATCTCAGATTTATTTTCTCGTTGTTCAAGCCGAGCTTTCTTCTGATATTGTTTCGGTGAAAATTAATGGCCCCCTGGGACATATGAAGTATTTCACCTATTTCTTTGGTTCTCTTGCCGTTCTTAATGAGGTTGGCTATCTCTATCTCGGTGGGAGTGAGGCGGGCATATTTCAACCCCATTTTCTGCAAGAAGGGAGAGATGATATCGTTCAGGTTCGTTTCAATGATGCCCAGATAGGTCATGTGGCTGGGGTCCAGCCGGCACTTTTTCAGTTTTTCAACATAGGGGATGATCAGCTCTCTTACGTTGGACAGGATCTTCTCTTCAAGCCCGACCTTGTCATTTTCCCTCTCTTTCAGCAAAACCCTGAGGGCTGCATTGACCTCTTCCAGGTTTTTCGATTTGGCGTCCAGCTCTATTTCTCTTTTCTTCAGTTCCTCTTCGGCCATTTTGCTCTCGGTGATATCTTCGAGTGTTACCAGGTACTCACTTGTGGGCAGCTGAACAGTGATAAAATTGACGACTCTTTGCCTGTTGTCTTTACAGGTTACATTGAACGTCCATAGCCTGCTCTCCCTGAGGGAAGGGTCCTGCGAGAATCTCGCCACATCCTTCAACCAAGTCTCAATCGCCATGTGCCTGTATGTGGTATCCGGGTAGGCCCTCCTGAACCAGGTCTTTCCGTCTGGAATATCCTGAAGATCATAACCGAAGACTTCCCTGAATTTTGCATTAATATAGGTGAATCGAGACTCCTTATTGAGGAGCATTATGCCGAAAGGTGCCTCTTCGGTAAGGGCGAGGAACCTACGACGTTCCCTTTCCAATGCTTCTCCTGCCTGTTTACGTTCCTCGATGTCCCGTATGGTCAGTAAGAGGCATTCCTGTTCGTTGATGAGAGCGTGCCGTATGTTAACTTCGATCCAGAAGAGACGCCCCTTGTGGTCTCTTGCCCGCCACTCGAGGCATTGTGGTCCTTCGGCAGCAGCCTTGCCAATACAGGTGAGGGCATTTTGCATCGTGTAGGGCGAGTTGCCGGCACTTAAGTCGTCCAAACGTCTATCGAAAGCTTCCTCCCGGGTGTAGCCGTAAATCTCGCACATGCGGTCGTTCACGTCCAGGATCCTCTCCGTTTCGAGATCAAGAATGAGAATTGCCTCATTCACCGAATCAAAGATGGTCCGATATTTTTCCTCACTTTGCCTGAGAGCTTTCTCCGCCCGCTTCGTGGCTGTGATGTCTCGCCCTTCAGGGTTCAGGTAGATAACGTTCCCGTTCTTGTCCTTGATCGGCCTCAGTGAGAACTC
>CAYOYU010000011.1:29738-33130 GCA_964408265.1 uncultured Syntrophorhabdaceae bacterium | reverse complement strand
TCCGGAAGCAGCCTTTTCCAGGGCATCCTTCAGCACATCCCGGGCTTCTTCCGAATTCTCCCACCATGGGCTGTCCAGGAATGATTTCCCCAAGACCGCTGCTTCCGATACCCCTGCGAACTCAAGAGCTGTCTTATTGGCAGCGAGGATGGTGCCGTCTGTGGCCAAAAGACCCATGAGCTGGAACGTCTGATCAAAGATGGTATGCAGCTTCTCTTCTGAATTCCTGAGCTCCATCTCCACTTTCTTGCGGTCCGTAACATCGCGGATAGATTCAATTGCTCCCATGCAGATGCCGTCGTCATCGAGCACGGGGGCTGCGGTGACCCATAAGTAGGCGCCCTTGCCGTCATTGAGGGCAGGGACGTGGGTTTCTGCGTAAATTACCTCGCCCTCATGTTCCACATAATCGTAGCGGACCTTGGTGCCCTTGTTTTCCTCCAGAACCAGGTCTATGAGCAAAGGTCTCCTTTCGCCATAGAAGGGAATGGCATAGGCATAATCGTTTTTGCCGAGAATATCCTTTCTGCTGACCCCTGTCATCTTCTCTATAGCCTTGTTCCAGGCAATGACCTTCCCCTCCTTATCGATCACAAAAGTCGCGTCAGGCAGGAAATCAATGATTGAGGTGAGCAACCTGATGGCCATACGGCTTACCTCCCAAAGGTATCTTGATTCTTGTAGCATACAAAGAGAAGGAAAGACAATGGTCCTAAATCCATTGCCTACCCCTCGGTGTCTGAGTACTGTTACTCCTCCTTCCCTTCCGATATGGAAACATGGTAGCCTTTGTATACAGTCCGTAGAAACGAATGCAAAGGGGGTATTACGATGGGAATAGTCGCGATATCAAGAAAACACGGATCGGGGGGCACCGTCTTAGCTAAGGAACTCGCTCTGCGCCTGGGCTATGAGTGCGTTACGAGGACCTTTCTTGAGCAGGTCTGCCGTGAAAAAGAGGCCAACCCCCTGTCCCTCGGCTTATCAGAGGAGCCGCCATCCCTTGTCGAAAAGCTTGAAGATCTTATGTCGAACAGGAATTTTCACAAAGTGGCCCTCATGGCCGGAGTTTACGAATATGCCCTGAGAGGCGACGTCATCTTCATAGGCATGGGCAGTCATCTTATCCTGTCCGGCATCCCTAACGTCATGAGTATCCATGTGGTGCGCCTCCTGTCCGATAGGGTCAAAGCCATCGCAGGGGTCAAGAATATTCCCTATGATGAAGCCCTGGAATTGATCGAGAAGATGGACGGCGGTAAGAAGGAGTTTATTGAAAACTACTTTGACAGGGATATCGATGACCCGACACAGTATCATATGACCATTAATTCCAGCCTTGTCTCTCTTGAGGATGGCCTGGAGATCGTTTTAGGGTATGCCCGCACCTATTTCCAAAAGGAACTGGAAGCGGAGGCTAGGCTGCAACTCGGGGGTCGGCTCCTCGAGAAAAGGGCGGAAATGCTCCTTTTTTGTTTGGACCTGGTTCACGATTATGCAAAGATCTCCTTCCAGGCTCTGGGTGACGGTATCTTGGTCGCAAAGGGCGTAATAGGAGGAGAACATGGAAAGGAACGTCTTTTTGAAGCCCTCAAAACCCTCAAAGGGGTCAAAGAAGTTGAGGACCATCTGAAGGTCGGGGTTCTCTCGCACATCGTCTACTAACTACGAGGAGGATTGGGATGAATTATCTCCGGCACCTTATCACTTTCTTTTGCGTTCTGATACCCTCTCTCTCGTGGGCTTCCGAGGGGGGCGCCCAGGTGGACTTCCCTCTATGGAGCGTGGTCTTTTTTATTGCCCTCCTGCTTTCCATCGCCGTCTTCCCACTGGTTAACTCCGAATGGTGGGGGCGAAGGTACGGCTATGTCTCCCTGGCGCTGGCTGTTCCCGCTGCCGCAGTTGTCATATCAAGGGAATGGCAGCTCCTCTTCAACGTGATCATTGAATACGTCTCCTTTATCATACTCCTCGGCTCCCTGTTTGTCATAGCCGGAGGAATTGTCATCCGCATAGGGGCAAGGGGGACACCGAAGGTCAATGCCATCCTGCTCTTCGTGGGCGCATTTTTTGCCAGTTTTATCGGGACCACAGGGGCAAGCATGGTGCTCATAAGGCCTATCATCCGTGCCAACAGGTGGAGGAAAAGGGTGGTACACATCTTCATCTTCTTCATCTTTCTCGTATCCAATATAGGCGGCCTTCTGACTCCTCTGGGCGACCCACCGCTTTTTCTCGGTTTCCTGAGGGGGGTTCCTTTTCTATGGACCTTCAAACTCCTCCCATTGTGGATATTCGCGGTCCTCGTGCTTATAGGGGTCTTTTTCCTCATAGACACCTGGTTCCTGAAGAAGGAGGCGAAGGACGCATACCTGAAAGATATAGATGAGAGGCCTGCAAGGAAATTGGAGATCAAGGGCAAACGGAACCTTATCTTCCTGCTCATGGTCATAGGCTCCTTCTTTGTTCCCCCCATTGTCCGGGAGATCGTTATGCTGGCGGCAGCGGGCCTTTCCATCTATTTTACCCCTGCAGTGCTGAGAGAAGAGAACTCCTTCACATACCACCCGATCATCGAAGTGGCACTCCTTTTCGCCGGTATTTTCGTCACCATGGCACCTGTGCTCAGCATACTTCAGGTGAACGGCAGCAGACTTGGCGTCACTGAACCCTGGCACTTCTTCTGGGCCTCCGGTTCCCTTTCCAGTTTCCTCGACAATGCGCCTACCTACCTCGTCTTCTTTGCCACGGCCCAGAGTGTTGCAGCCGTTAAGGGCATCACGACAAACCTGATCATGGGTGTTCCCGAAGTCTATCTCCGGGCGGTCTCCGCGGGTTCCGTATTTATGGGTGCAAACAGCTACATCGGTAACGGGCCCAACTTCATGGTAAAGGCTATCTGCGAGGAGAACGAAATCACCATGCCCTCATTCTTCGGCTACATGGCATGGTCTGTGGGGATACTCATACCGCTTTTTGTGGTGATTACGTTTCTTTTCTTCTGAGAGTAAAGGGGTACCTGGCCAGTAGTTTCAGTCGTCCGGTCTTACCTCATTGACCGGCGTCCGAGGCTACATGGGCGTAGGAGTCCACGGTGAGGCGCGCCTTTTCGATCTCCTTCAGGAGCAGTGGCGAGACGATCCCCGAGAGGTCGGGGTTTACACCGAAGATCTTGTAGTATTCCTCCCGTATGGGCAGAAGTTCACCCTCAAGATTGGCAGAGTATCCCAGGGCATTGCTTATGAGGTCGGCGAGACAGATGACAAAGCTCTGCTTGATGCAGGGTTCCGGCAACTCTTGAGGAGGCAGGAAGGCGGGGTGGTGGTGGAATTCGATGCCCTCTGAAATCGAGGGTGAGAGGTCCCATCGGGTGGCAATGAGGCCGCCGAGGG
>CAYOYU010000011.1:24190-29728 GCA_964408265.1 uncultured Syntrophorhabdaceae bacterium | reverse complement strand
CGAGGATGGCCTCGGCAACGGGCCGCTGGGAGGCCGCCGAGGGCCGCGTGGTTCATTCCCTGTGTCCGATCCTCTCTGATGACGGCAGGTTGACGGCCATCGTCTTCTCCTTCTATTTCAAGGTCCTGAAGGAAATATTTGCCGATATCATGAAGTAGACCTATTGTGGCGAGGTCATACCCGTGATACTGAAAGAGGTGTTTTCCCAGATAGCCGGCGCAGACTGATACCACTGCCGAATGGACCCAGGTCCGGGTGTAGGCTTCACGGTCTGCAGATCTTGATGCGGGAACCATTGAGCCGAGGGCATCATGACAGACAAGAGAACGTACGTTATTGTAGCCGAGGAGGGTAATGGCCCTGCCCACGGATGTGACTTTTTCAGTCAGGCCGAAATAGACCGAATTGACAGACTGGAGGATTTTCGCCGAGAAGACCGGGTTTGTCAGCACGATGCTCGAAACCTCCCTGGAGTCTGATTCGGGGTTTCGAAGCAGATTGAGGAGGTTGACGGAGGTTGACGGCATGGGCCTGATGAGGGCCACTCTCTCCTCAATCTTTCTCTTGATATCCGTTGGGAGGTCTCTCAGGGCAGCCGGCGCAATGCCTTCGGCAACCTGGATGTAATCCACGTTCTTGAGCGCAGGGTAGAAGGTGAGGATCCGTTGCCGCTGCAACTCGTTGTTGTAGAATGGAACCGCTCCGGCCGGTTGCATAAGGCCCGGCTCACCGGGAGTGGGTTGATCCGAGGGTGTCCGCGATGGGTGTGGTTTATCCTTCCTTGAAGAGAGGATGACGGCAAAGATTACGACGAGGCCAAGACAGATGAGCAAACCGGAAAAAAGAAAGATCATATTCAGTACGTTCCTTGCCTGCCCCGGTTGGGGGCATATTACGAGTCTTGCCCGGCCCGACATCAACCTTTACCGCATCCGTTGACTGCATCTCTCTTGCGGGTCAGAGCGCAGGGAATGCGTTCTAATGGTGCCTGTTATTATTGTCGGAAGAAGGAGCAGAAACTATAATCTCCCAGGCGCCTTTCCCAAAAGATCGGGTTTGTCGCTATCCCGGAAACCAGGGGGCGAGTTGAACTGTTCGCGAAATGATGTTCAATTATCCCGACGGTCTGTTATAATAGCAGCAATAGCAACTCGGAGGAGGGACGATGGAAGACTATATGAGAAGATTAAGGGAGATTCCTCTGTTCTCCTCATTGAAAGAGGGCGAAATCGAGTTGGTCCTGAAGATAGCTCACAAGGTTACCCTTCCCAAGGGTGCTGTCGTGTTCAAAGAGGGACAGAAGAGGGATACCTTCTGCATCATTTTGGACGGCAAGGTAAAGGTCTGTGTCTATGACGACAAAGGGAGGGAATATATCCTCGACATTCTCGGCAAGGACGGTTTCTTCGGAGAATTGTCGCTCTTTGAAGAGCTCTCCGGATTTGCGCAGGTTGTGACGATGAAGACAGCCGATCTCCTCATGATAAGGAGAGGAGATTTCATGACGCTGCTGGAAAATCATTCCTTTGCCGTGAGGATGGTGAAGGAGCTGGCAAAGAGACTCCGGGAGGCAAACGAGAAACTGAAGGGATTTGCCTTCCTCGGCGTTGAAGGAAGAATCCTGCATTATCTCCTCGACATTGGGACCAAGTCCGGTGTCAAGGTGAGGGACAGGATCCTCATACTCCGGGGGCCCAGCCAGGGAGAGATAGCCGCTGCCGTGGGCTGCTCCAGGGAGACGGTGTCGCGGATGCTGAAGAGTCTTGTGGATAAAGGCAGGATCAGTGTTGTGCGCAGGCAGTATACTTTGCGCCCCGTGTTCGGGGAGAATCGTTAACAATTTGTGCGTCCAGGCAGCAGAGCACCGCTAAACCCCCTGTGGCCCCGGAGTGTCCGTTGTGTATCCGAGCACGGCTGCGCACCAGCGGATGCTTTCGAAGGCCCGTTCCAGGAAGATCGATGGGGGCTTGGTACTCCATGGTCCCGGAAATATTTCCAATGTCAGGTATCCTCCAAAAGAAGCGACCGGAAAACTCTCCTTCACTCTACCCCAGGGTATGGTGCCCTCTCCTGGTACCCAATGGCGGTCGAGGAGACCGTCGTTGTCCGAAATGTGGGTTGCCAGGAGCAGATGCCCCCAGCGCCTGAGAAGGGCCAGGGGTTCCGGGCTGTATAGAAAGTCGTGGGAGCTGTCATAGCAAAGCCCCAGGAAAGGCGACTGGATGGCGGAGAAGATATAGTCCAGGTAGAGCGGTTTCTGGGTATTCTCGATTGCGATGGCAACCTTGGTGTCCTCAGCATATTTTACAAGATCCCTCAATGCTTCAAGCCCCTCCGTGCCGGGTGGGAGAGGCTGAACCCCTTTGCCCTGGCTCACATGCAGAACGAGAAGGGGGATACCGTGCTTTTCACAGAAGGAGAGGTGAGACATGTATTCGGCAACCGCCTCTTCCCGGCTTTCCGGGGAATGGGACCAGAGATCATTGCACCGGTTATCGGGAGCATGGGCGTACTGGACAAGAAGGCCCGCCGATCGGGTCAGTTCAACCATGAGGTGCTCCTGCCTGCTCTGCACGAGTTCTTCTTCCTGGCCCAGGCCTATGGCCGTTACCGTAAAGCCGGCATCCCTTATCGCTGCCACCCGGTCCCGATAGGGAAGGGGATAGCCGAAGTAGGAATAGATGGCCGTACCTTTCACAACGCCGTCCTTTGCGGATCTGATGCCGGGCCGGCTGTTACATCCTTGACCACTCTCCCCGTCAGAGTCCCGCGAACATCACCAAAGAGGAATACGTCCTTCATAATCCCCTCCACGGGGTAAAGCTCCTTTGCGAGCCAGCCTTCTATGATGCCGGCCTTGGACTTCAGAACGTCAGGATCCATGACGAGATCTATGCGATATTCGCTTTCGGCGCTCACGGGTCCCGCGTCCCTGATCTTCTGCTCCTCGGCTTTGGATTCGATGGTTACCTCATAGAACGAGGTTCCCTTCTTGGGGAAGACCGGAATGCGGTATTTCTTGCCGCGTTCCGCCGCGCCGTAGACGCCGTATCGAAAATTATAGGAGGCCGCAAGGAAGTCATTGTAATCACGGCCCTCGGGAATATCCTGCTCTTCCGTGCTCGTGGCTCCGCTCATCCTCACGTTCTTCTGGATCCACTTCTGTTTCTGATGGTCAAAGGTGTGGCTCGTCGTCCTCGACTCCTTTCCTATCTTCACCTGTTCTTCAAAGGTCAGGGACCGGAGGCGTCTGCCGCCATCCAGTTCCTCCATAACGGAGCGGTAAGAGTCGGTACGATAGCTGGTAACGAATCCGACCAGGCCCTTTGTTTCACCCTGCAGGGTGGCAATGTACCGGCCTTTTTCCGTAGAAGGGGCAAAGCTCATCCTTACAACGGCCACTTTCTTAAGCAGCCAGAAGGCGATGTCGTAATGGAGTTCCTCGCCGGCAAAGGTTTCGCCGATGCTTCTGTGGGCAGTTGGGCGCGGACCTGGGGAGGCCTGGGCCCGTGCCTCAGGATAAGGCAAAGGGAAAGCGCCGACGAGGGGAAGTGACGAGAGGAGCCGGAGGAAGAATCTTCGGGTTATCATTGACGCTCCTTTCCTGGATATGACCACGGCGAAGTCCATCCAAGCCTATTTAAGGATACCAGATAGGGCTGCAAAAGGAAACAGACAGACCAGGCGGGGCTGTCTTGCGGCCTTGCAATACCGCCATGGAGGCCTTAGATAGGATGATAGAGCTTCACATTCCAAGGGCACGCTTCAACGGAAAGGCGTGCAAAAAGGGGGAGCCATGGCAATCACAGAGTCGGACCTTTTCAAGGGTGTCAGCCAGCGTTTTATCACAAGGATTGGGAAGGGATCGGAGGAACAGACCCTCAAAAGGAACACCATCATCTTCAAGAAAGGTGAGCCGGCCTCCGACTTCTATGTGCTCATTTCCGGAGACGTCCACATCGTATTAGGTGAGGGCGGGGCCGAAGGGGCAACGCTTGCCGTGAGCAAACCCGGCGAGGTCTTCGGCTGGTCAGCCCTGGTTGCGCCCTACCGGTACACGGCCACTGCCAGGTGCGTTCGCGATACGACGCTAATAAAGATTTCCCGTGACATCCTGGAGGCTGATGTAAAGGAGCATCCCGACGAGGGGATCTCGGTTCTGAAGAACCTCACCGAGATTGTCGCCGGGAGGCTGCGGTATGCTTACCGGCAGCTTGTACCCGAAGCCTAGCCGGCTTCACCAAGCCCTTCGGCCATTCCGTAAGGGAGCAACGCGCTCTCTTGGTGCAAATAACGCTTGACCCCTGTCTTGGCGGATTGTACCTTATCTCTGAGGTCACTTCTAATCACCTTATTCTTGTATAACGGAGTGTAGGCGGTCCGCGTGAAGACACAGAAACTCCTCTACGATGTGAGCGAGAGACCCCCGCTCTGGCTCGGGCTGGTCATGGGTATGCAGCATGTGATGCTCATATACAGCGAGATCATGCTCATCCCGGCCATCATCGGGAGGAAAGCAGGCGTCCCTGTGGAGCACATCCTTTTTGCCTCCTGTGCCGCGGCGATAGGTTCCGGGTTGGCCACTCTGATACAGGTCGTGCGCTTCGGTTCCTTCGGCACCGGTTACACCATGTTCATGGGGAGTTCCGCCGCATATCTGGCAGGAAGTGCCGCAGCCCTCAAAGCCGGAGGTTTCCCTCTGCTGGCGAGTTTGAGCATTCTGGTAGCGCCCATCGAGATGCTCATGGCTTACTTTCTTCGCTATCTTCGACATATCATTACGCCTGTAGTGGGGGGAGTCATTCTGCTCCTCGTGGTCTTAAGCCTGGTCCCTCTCAGTATGTACGAGTGGGTGGGAGAAAAGGGACATGCCTTCTACGGCTCCTGGCAGAACTTCGTGGCAGGTTTTACCACCATATGCATCCTTCTGGGTGTGAGCCTTTTCGGAAAGAAGACGCTGAGGCTCTGGTGCCCTATCCTCGGCATGATAAGCGGACTTGTTGTCTCCTGGTTTCTGGGGCTCCTCCACCTTGAGGAAGTCGCCAAGCAGCCCTGGTTCGGCTGGTTTCCGGGGAAATGGCCTGGCCTCACCTTCGATATAGGGGTTGAGCATCTTCCCGTCCTGGCGGCACTTGCAGTACTCACGGTGATCAACGGCGTTCAGGCCATCGGCAACAGCATGGCCGTTCAACAGATCTCACTGAGAAAACAGCATCAGATAGATTACGGCGTTATCCAGGGGACTATGTATGGCGATGCCTTGGGCAATGTGGTGAGCGGGCTTTTGGGTACGGTTCCCAATGAGACCTATTCCGAAAACCTGTCGGTGCTGAAGGTAACCGGGGTTGCCAGCAGGGTTGTGGGTATCTGGGGTGGAGTACTGTTGATGGTCCTGCCCTTTTCTCCGAAACTGAGCATCTTTCTCATCAACCTTCCCGCGCCGGTCTTCGGGGGATTTCTCATGGGGCTTGCGGCCATGATGTTCCCCACGGGGCTGGATCTCGTCTTCTCTCAGGGGATTACGCACCGCTCAGGCCT
>CAYOYU010000011.1:10910-24180 GCA_964408265.1 uncultured Syntrophorhabdaceae bacterium | reverse complement strand
CTCGTGGGTGTTTCCCTGTGCGTGGGCCTTGTGGCGGAGTCAGGCGGCTTTTTCCCTGACCTCTTCCCCATTTCACTTGGAGTCTTCCTGAATGACAGCGTCGCCGCTGGAGGGCTTGTGGCCATCATCCTGAGCGTTCTTTTCAAGATGACTGAGAACAGGGGGTACACGGCGAAGATACCGGCCGGGGTTGAACACCTCTCTCTTCTCGTACGGCGTATTCAACGGGCCGGGGAGCTTCTCGATCTGCCCAGGGAACAGGTTTTGAGGCTCCAACTTGTTTGCGAGGAGATCTTTCTTCTCGTTGCCGCCAAGAAGGAACATGGCAAGGGCGATACCTTTGTACTGCGAATAAGGTTCCACGAGGATGAATTGAACGTTGAACTCGGGTTCGGACAGCATCTCGACGACCTCGGCGATATCAAGATGGCCTCGAATCTCATAACGGCCAGTGATAAGGAACTGGATCAGCTCGGGCTCGTTCTGCTCCATAAGCTGGTCCATGATTTTCATCAGGCCGAGATATCAGGCAGAACCTACATATGGTTTAAGCTGAAGGGCTACGAAGATGCAGGTGAGTGAGCTTTCTGAGTTCTGTAGATCTCGATCAAACCCAGGTATTCTTCTCTAATCCCGCCGATCATGCGGATATCTTCGTCCGTCAGGGATCGGATTTGCCGGGCCGGTGTTCCCATGGCAAGAGTCCGCGGGGGAATGATAGTGCCCGGGGAGACGACCGATCCGGCGCCGACAATCGATTCCTCCCCTATCTCGGCCCCGTTGAGGACAACAGCCCCTATGCCCACGAGCGCGCCCCGGCCCACGCGGCAGCCATGGACCACCACCCGATGTCCGAGCACTGAACCTTCCTCCAGTATGAGAGGATGAGTCTCTTTGACCACGTGGAGGATACAGCCGTCCTGGACGTTGCAGTTTGCACCGATGCGGATGTAATTGGTGTCTCCCCGGACAATGCTGTGAAACCACACATTGGCCCTGGGTCCTATATCCACGTCCCCGATGATCACCGTGTCTTCGGCGATAAAGGCTGTGGGGTCTATGTTGGGGAATCTTCCTTCGAAATCCAGAATCATTCGTCAATGCCTCCTGCGGTGACTTTAGACGGCGGGCAGGCGCCCGTTGTTGCAAAAGTATATCAGATAGCGGCCCCTTTGGAAACGGAAGGGGGCTGTATCTCCGAGGACTCTTTTGATACAATGAGAGCATGGACGGCAGAGGACCATCCCACTCCCTTGAGGAGGACCTTCGGAGCATTGAGAAGGATATGAATGAAAAGCTGGAACAGATCGGGATGGTGAGTGAGTTTTTCGGCTCCGGCCACGGTGTGAGCGCGGTACTGCTCATGGGATCCTGGATTGAGCGGGAGGTGGCAGTCTATGAGCGTCAATTCGGGTTGCGAATCGAGTATGAACTAAACTCTCTTCCCGGAGGGAAGAGCCGGTTTGTGGTCATAGCTGCCGTGGCTGAACCTGATGCGACCTGACACAAAAGAACGGCCGGTCTCGAAGATATGAGACCGGCCGCAGGGTTAACGGGGGTTAAGTCTACAGTTTGAAGAGAAGTTCCACGTAGCTCGGTACCGGCCACATATCTCTGGGAACAACCATTTCCAAACCATCCACGTCGGCACGCAGGGCCCGTACGCATGTCACAACCTTGTCGCGGTATGCTTCAGCCTGTTTCACTGTGCCGGCCGTTGCCTGGGCTTTGGCAACTGCAGCCTCAAGTTTGCCGAGATTCTTGTAAGCTGAAGAGAGGAGCGAGCCGACTTTCTTCAGAAGATCCTCCTGCACCGGGGCTGCCATGGAGAAAGAGCTGAAGCTCCCGATTGAATCGGCCAGGAAAGTGGCGTACTCCGTGGCGGCGGGTATGAACTGCTTCTTGACCATGTCGATGGCAGTGAGGGCTTCGATGTTGATCTGTTTCGAATAATGCTCGACGTAAATATCATAACGGGAATGAAGTTCCTTATGGGAGAGGACTTCATATTTCTCGAAGAGTTTGAATGACTTTTCAGTAACGAAGGCTTTCAGGGCGTCAACGGCGTTTGTCACATTGGGCAGGCCCCTTTTCTGGGCCTCTTTCAGCCATTCTTCAGAGTAGTTGTTTCCATTGAAGATTACCCTGCCATGTTTCTTGTAAGCCTCCTTGATAATAGCTGCCGCCTCGGCGTTCTTATCTTTTGCTTTTTCCAGGCGGGTGGCTATTTCATCGAGAGCCTCTGCGGCGATGGTGTTCAGGGCTACGTTAGGCCCCGAGATCGACTGGGCCGACCCAACCGTTCTGAATTCAAATTTATTGCCCGTAAAGGCGAAAGGAGATGTTCTGTTGCGGTCCGTATTATCCTTGGGGATCATGGGCAGCGTATCGACGCCCACGTTCATGAACTGGGCCCCTTTGCTCGATGCCTTTTCGCCTTTTGCAAGTTTCTCCAGGATTTCCGTTAATTCATCACCCAGGAAGATGGAAATGATTGCCGGCGGTGCTTCGTTGGCGCCGAGGCGGTGATCATTTCCGGCATGGGCACAGGTGGCTCGCAGAATGTCAGCGTGGGTATCGACGGCCTTAAGGAGCGCGCTCAGGAAAAGGAGGAAATGCACGTTTTCGCTGGGTGTGTTTCCCGGCTCAAGCAAGTTTATCCCGTCATCCGTTGAGAGCGACCAGTTGTTGTGCTTGCCGGAACCGTTGATGCCCGCATAAGGCTTCTCGTGGAGCAGGCACACCAGGTCATGGCGGAAGGCAACTTTCTGCATGGTCTCCATCACGAGCTGGTTGTGGTCCGTGGCGATGTTGGTGGTGGCGTAAACCGGCGCCATTTCGTACTGGGCCGGCGCTACTTCATTGTGCTGAGTCTTGAAGGTGATACCCATCTTCCAGAGTTCAGTGTTAAGGTCTGCCATGTAATCGGAGACCCTGTCCTTGATGCTCCCGAAATACTGGTCTTCAAGCTCCTGTCCCTTTGGCGCGGGGGCACCGAAGATTGTCCGGCCTGCGAGCAACAGGTCGAGCCTGTCGAGATAGTATTTCTTGTCTACGAGGAAGTATTCCTGCTCAGGCCCGACCGTGGAAACGACCTTGGTTGATGATGTGTTGCCCAAAGCCTTCAAAACCCGGAGGGCCTGTTTCGACACTGCCTTCATGGAACGGAGCAGAGGGGTCTTCTTGTCGAGGGCTTCACCGTAATAGGAGTAGAAGGCCGTGGGAATGGTAAGGGTAACATTTCCTGCCTCGTCTGTCTTCAGGAATGCCGGGGAGGTGCAGTCCCAGGCGGTGTAACCTCTTGCCTCGAAAGTTGTGCGCAGGCCGCCGCTGGGGAAAGAGGAGGCGTCAGGCTCACCCTGGATGAGTTGTTTGCCGGAGAATTCCACTATTATTCCGCCGCTGTCGGTGGGAGATATGAATGAGTCGTGCTTTTCCGCAGTTATTCCGGTGAGGGGCTGAAACCAGTGAGTGTAATGGGTGGCCCCTTTCTCAACAGCCCAGTCTTTCATTGCGTTCGCGACTACGTCTGCAACATCGGGTCTCAAGGGGATGTCCTTCTCGATGGTCTCCCGAAGCGCTTTGTAGACCTGTTTGGGCAGTCTCTCCTTCATTATCTTGTCATTAAAAACATTCGAACCGAAAACCTCTGTAAGTTCCATAACTGTCTCCTTTTCTGAGTAGTGTTGCCTCGGGTTCCGGATTCTGGACCCGGAACTAGCAGAAGGCATCGCTCTGTTGATTATGTCTATGGCGCTGACTGTTTTGAACTTCGCCGTTCAAGATTTTTTGAGGCCCTCGGATCGTTGAGGGAATGCACATCGGTGTGCCTTCTAATATACTGCAAATTCGTTTTGTTTACAAGTATCTTTAGGAAAATTCATCCCCAGGGAAGAGGGGACGGGATGCCAATCAGGGTTGAGTGGGGTCCTTGTCGGGGTTATTCTTCTTGGCCCTCGATTTTTCTGGCCGAGCGGACGATTTCTCGTAGGCCCTGTACCTGGCAGAGAAGGGGCGCTTTCCACCCGGGGCGTTCCACACTTCTTTGGCATCTGAAATGAGCCTGCGCAACCTCTCTATAATACTCATACCCATCTTCCCTGTCTTTTCCTGCCCCATTCTACCACTCTCCGTGCCTGAAAGGCAACATATCGGCCATTATCTGCCTGGTGGCCCGTTGCATTTTTCCGGGAGGTTGCATATGATTCCAACGGAACAGACGTGAGGGGCAGAATCTTCTGGCAGGAGGCTTGATTTTCGTGAAGGGGTCGGAAAAGAATGAATAGGGGCCACTGGCAGGCTGTCGGGGCATACGGACTCTGGGGTCTTTTCCCTGCTTACTGGAAGTGGCTTCACACTGTTTCACCGGCGCAACTCCTCAGTCATCGTATCCTTTGGTCTTTCCTGTTGCTTGCTTCAATGGTTCTCCTTGCGGGGCAGAGGAGACTTTTCATGGCCGAAATCCGCCAGCCTGGCGTGTTGCCGGTGCACACACTTGCAGCAGGGCTTATAAGCGTCAACTGGCTGACTTACGTCTGGGCGGTCAACGCGGGTTTCGTTGTTGAGACAAGTCTCGGATACTTTATCAATCCCCTTCTGAGCGTTCTTATGGGGGTTATCTTCTTCCGTGAAAGACTGAGGCCCTTCCAGCGGGTGCCCGTGATCCTCGCCACCCTGGGCATACTCTACCTTACCCTCTCTCATGGGAGCCTGCCCTGGATCGCCCTGGTCCTGGCCTTTTCCTGGGCCACCTACGGTCTGGTCAAGAAGACAGCCTCCCTTGGCTCCCTCCACGGCCTGACCCTTGAGACAGGTATTCTCTTTCCGCCGGTAGTGATATACCTCATCTATCTGGAGACCGCGGGCCGGGGCGTCTTCCTCCATGCCGGTTCACTGACTGACCTTCTCCTTATCGGGGCCGGCCTCGTTACTACCATCCCATTGTGGCTCTTTGCAGCAGCAGCCAGGCGCATACCGCTTTCCACAATAGGTATCCTCCAGTATATTGCCCCTACGCTCCAGTTCCTCCTTGGCGTGCTGGTCTACAGGGAGCCCTTTTCAAAAGCCCAGCTCGTCGGTTTTGGCCTGGTATGGGCTGCCCTCTTTATATTCGGCATTGAGGGTTGGTTGAGCCACAGATCACCAGAGCCCATGGAGCCCGAATAGGCCCCTGGGTGTCCTCTTGTGATTGTCAGACGGGTTGGTTCCTCGTCATTTCGATGGTCAGTTCGTCATCGAAGGGGAATGCACCCTTAGGGTCGAAGTGCGACCTCACCGTGTACCCTTCGTTAAGAGCGAAGAGGATAATGCCGCCTATTGCCGCATACTTCATGGATGCCAGGAGACTAAGGGGCACGAGGCGGGGTACCGAATCCATGACCACTTCGGGACCCGGGTGGGAATTGCTGGACATGGATTTGCCCATTATGCTCATCATTCTGCTGAAGAGTTTCTTGCTTACCGTCCCACGTCCCCGTACCTTCAGGTCCTGGTGCTGCCTGATATAGGCTACGGCTTTTCCGGCCCAGTTATTTTCTCCGTAGAGAACTTCCACTACCTCGGGATCCCCCGCGTAGGCTGAGAGAATATACTTGATCTTACCCAGAGGGTTGTACCACCACCTGATCCGGATAATCTGTTCACCTGTGGTTCCCGTATCTGTGGCGTATTCCACCGTACATCCACTGCCTACCGATGCTATCTCGACGTCAATCGAATACCTGGCGAAGCGGCCGCCCTCTGGAACGGCAAAGGTGTGTGTATCTATGCCTTTGCCTGCTTTTGATGGTATCCATTCTGTTCCTTCATCATAGTGACTCTTCGTCTTCTGATAGACAAGCGTCTGTGCCATGTTGTCACCTTCCCCCCGTCGCGTTAATGTTTTCCCATTGTGCATCAGGCCATAATATTTTGCAAGAGCTTTTAGATAATGATCCGTTATTGGGGAGGGAAGAAGCCTGCAAGGTAGAAAAAGGAGCGCAATTCTGATATAAAGTCGGTGCAGCAGACCGTATACGTGATGTGAGGTCACGTGAGAATCAGGGGAGGATGATTTATGGGTTTCTACAATAAAGAGGAGTGTACGGCGAAGCTCGCACCCGAGGCGAGAGCTTTCCTTGCCCAGATGAGCAGGATGCCCCTTATGCCCATAAATGCCCGGACATATGTGAAGATTCGTGAGGTCTTTCGCCTCATGGGGGCGAAGCGCATGGAGCGACCCGTCTCCTTCCGGGGATCCATCGAAAACCGTGTTCTGCCAGGTCCGGGGGGTTTGCTGCCCGTCCGGATATTTGTCCCCGAGGGGCCGGGTCCCTTCCCGGTTCTTCTCTACTTCCATGGGGGCGGTTGGGTCATGGGGAATATTCTCGAAATGGAAGACGACAACCTTACAACCCTGGCGTCGTCGACCCCTTGCGTCATTGTCTCCGTAGACTATCGCCTCGCACCGGAGAATCCCTATCCGGAGGCACGGGACGATTGCTACGAGGCTCTCCGCTGGGTTGCCGAGAACGCCGTTGCCATCAACGGGGATAGCCGTCGCATAGCAGTCAGCGGTGAAAGCGCGGGCGGCAACCTCGCTGCCGTTACGGCGCTCATGTCAAGAGACCGTGGAGGTCCGCCGATCTGTTTTCAGCTCCTTATCTACCCTGCCACAAGTCTGGCAGGCCCCGACACGGAGTCAGCAAAAGTTTTCGGCCAGGGTTTCTTTCTGTCGCAGGACGATATGGAAGGGGTCAGGTCTCTCTATGTGCCGGACCGGAAAGACTGGACTTCCCCGTATGTTTCGCCGCTTCTTGCCGAGGATCTGGGAGGACTGCCTCCGGCTCTTGTCATCACGGCCGGTTGTGACCCTTTGAGGGACGAGGGTGAAGCCTACGCGGCACGACTCAATGAGGCCGGGGTGCCTGCCGAGCTCATCTGTTTCGAAGATATGATCCATGCCTTTCTTGACTTCTTCCCCCGCTCCCAAAGCAGCCTCAAAGCTTTGGAGGCAGCATCCAAGGCTTTGAGAGATCACTGCAACTGAAACACGAGAAAACCCAGGCACGTGACGCGCGTCATCGACAGGGCGCGGTGGTGATGGTACCTTTCCCTTCAGGCACGGAGACAACCCGTGCAGAGATACTACTTTGAAGGGAGGGCGGAAGTGAAAAAAGGCGTCGGTTTTAAGGGCTTAGTCCTGGCTTCGGCAGTGGTTCTGGTTTTCCTTTTTGCAGGATCTTTCTCCTATGCGGCTCATCTTGATGATATTCGTTCACTTATCGCGGCAAAAGGGCAAAAGTGGAAGGCCGGTGAGACATCCGTCTGGAAGCTTTCCGACGAGCAGAAGCGTCTCCGTCTGGGCCTGCTGAAGCAGGAGCCCATGGAGACGGAGCAGGTTCTCTCCACTCAGGGTACCCTGGCAGCCATCCCTGCAGGATTCGACTGGAGATCCAACGGAGGCAACTATGTGAGCAGGGTAAAGGATCAGGGCAACTGCGGCAGTTGCTGGGCTTTTGCGACAACGGGCGCTCTAGAGTCCTATGTCCTCATTAAAGACAACGCTGCCGGCTTAAATGATGACCGGGCAGAGGAGATTCTCCTCTCCTGCAGCACCGCGGGGACCTGCAATGGCGGGTACATCGGTACAGCCTCAGACTATATACGCAGTACGGGGCTTCCGCCGGAATCCTATTTCCCTTACACGGCTATGGGCAGCGATGATGCCTGCGCCAATGCCGGCGCCGGATGGCAGACGAGCGCCTACAGGATCGCTTCATGGGCGTACGTGACCACCACTTCGCCTTCCGTCGATGCCATTAAGAATGCCCTTGTCACCTACGGTCCCCTTGTCACCACCATGGATGTCTACTATGATTTCTACTCCTATTCAGGCGGAGTGTACGAATACACTTCAGGAGCCTACCAGGGAGGCCATGCCATCCTTATCGTGGGATACACCGATGACACCACCGTGAGCGGCGGAGGTTACTTCGTGGTGAGGAACAGTTGGGGCACGGGCTGGGGCGAGAGCGGTTATTTCAACGTCGCCTATTCGCAGGTCGGTTTCCCGGTCTATTTCGGAGAGTACACCATCGCCTACAAGAGGCCGGCAGCTCCCTCTGCGTCGCCGACGGACCTTTATGCAGCATCCTCTTCAAGCAGCCAGATCAATCTCACCTGGATGGACATTGCCGGTAATGAGGAGGGATTCAAGGTGGAGCGCTGTACGGGTGCAGGGTGCACCGGATTCAGCCAGATCGCTGCCCTGGGGGCCAACGTGACAACATACGCGGATAAAGGTCTCGTGGGAAGCACAACGTATACCTACAGGGTCAGGGCATACAATTCAGGGGGCGACTCCGGGTACTCGAATGCTGCGGCCGCCACAACCCTTGCTGCCCCCGTGCCTCCCTCAGCGCCTACAAGCCTTTCGGCTAAAGTGGTTTCCAAAACCCGTATAGATCTGGCATGGACCGACAGTTCCGGTAATGAGGACGGTTTCAAAGTGGAGAGATGCGCAGGCTAGAACTGCACCAAGTTCAGCCAGATTGCTACTCTGAGCGCGAACAGTACCGTTTACTCCGATGCCGGTGTCCGCAAGGGGACGGCTTACACGTACCGGTTGCGCGCATACAATGCAGGCGGCAACTCAGGCTACTCCAACACCGTGAGCGCCAAGACCCCTCGCTGATTCTTAAGTGAAGTTTCTGCTCACAGATGCTCAAAGCTGAGCAGTTGATCATTCTTTCTTGTTACCTAACGAGTGAGGAGGATCAACTGCTCTCACAATAGTCTCGACGATTATTTCGCTGCCTTCATCTTCTTCTCGTAATTCTCCTTGACCGCTTTTAACTCCTGGGGCGTCCGGCATATTTGCTCGGCCTGTACGGACTGCGGGTCTTTAAGGATATTGAAGCCGTATGTGGTGCTGTACACCGTTTCCCCCCAGACCACGTCCTCCACTACAGCATGGTCCTCTTTTCGCATTATCTTCCAACCCTCTGGTGTTTCCCACGCCAGAGGCTCTTTTTCCACTGCCGCAATGATCTTCTCCGAGTCCGTGCTGCCGGCCCGCTCGATGGCTGCCTTCAGAAAATAGACGCCTGCGTAGGTTTCCTCAGCCATGTAATCGGGGTATTCCTTGAACCGTTCCCTGTAGGCTTTTACAAAGGAGCGGTTCAGTTCGGAATCAGGCGTGAGGAAAAAGTAACGGGCTGCAATGTACAAGCCTTCCGGCATCTCCTTGCCGAGGGGCACCAGGGTCTCCAGTGCAGCCCCGTCGGGGAAGGCGAATTTGATCTTGTTGAAAAGGCCCATTGCCAGTCCCTGCTTGATGAAATTGTTGGCATCGTTGCCCCAGAGCGGTGACCAGACCGCATCGGGTTTTGCGTCGAGGATCTTCTGGATAAAGGGTTTGAAATCGGGCTCCGTCAATTTGGGCCAGAGTTCTCCGAGGAACTCCGCTTCGGGTTTCAGCTCTTTCAGTTTGCCCTTAAACTGGGCCCACGAGTCCCACCCATAGTTGTAGTTCGGCCCTATGCACATCCATCGCTTGTACGGCTTGGAAGCCATGTAGTAGGCGCCCGCCCGGGAGTGCATCATGGCGTTGCTCAGGGTAGCGAACTGGTACCGGCTGAAATCGGCCCCTGTGAGTGAGTCAGCCGCAGCCTGGGTAAGAACAAGAATCTTCTTATTCTCCGTAGCTACCTTCGAGACCGCCAGGGCCACGCCGCTCGAAGTAGGGCCGATGATGAAATCGACCTTGTCTTCCAGGATGAACCTCTTGGCCAGTTCCGCTCCCCGGGGTGCCTGGAGCTTGGTATCTTCGAATATGGCCTGGACCCTCCGGCCCATAATACCCCCTGCGACGTTGATCTCATCCATGGCGAGTTGAACTGCCTGCATGCCGTGTTTGCCGTAACCCCCCATGGGGCCGGACATGATGAACATGACGCCGAGCTTGATCGGCTGCTGTGCAGAAACTGTTTCTGCAACGAGCATAAAGACTGAAAGGACCGCACAAAGAACCAGTAGTACCCGTATCCGTCTTCCCATTCCCATAGTGACCTCCCTTTTGCTATTTCTGGGGCTCACGTCGCCCCCTCCCGCAGCAAAGCTGCCGGAGCCCTCCCCCTCTCGCTCACTAGAGTGAGCTAAGGGCTTCGCCCTAAGAAACTCCAAAGCTGACGCCTGCCCTTGGACGCGGTGGTCGCCCTCCCTCCGGGATGACAGGCCCCCTCCCCGGGCAAAGCCCGCGGAGACCTCCCGCACCCGCTATGCGGGTACCCGGCGACAGAAGTCGCTAAGGGGTCTGATTCCACAACTTCTTACCTTCTCAACTTCTCAACTTCTTACCTTCATTGTCTCTGATCCTGTTACCTGCGGACCACCGTCTCGAGGGCTTGGTCAATCTGTGGATAGCGGAACACGAAACCACTCTCGAGAAGCCGTCGGGGCACCACCCGCTGCCCTTTGAGGATGACGGAACCGAATTCTCCCAGGACCAGTCGGATCATGAAGGCCGGCGCCGGTAACAATGAGGGCCGGTGGAGGACCCTGCCCAGGGCTCGTGCCAGATCGACGTTTCTCACGGGGGAGGGTGAACAGACATTGACAGGACCTGATATTTCCGGGTGGTTAATGAGGAACAGGAAGGCTTCCGCCAGATCGTTCATGTGGACCCAGGAGAACCATTGCCGGCCGCTTCCTATGGGGCCTCCAATGAACTTCCGGAAGAGCGGTATCATCTGGCCGAGCGCTCCTCCGCCCGGGCCCAGTACAATACCGAACCGGGTAATCACGACCCTGGCACCTCTCTCCTTCGCCTTGAGGGCTTCCTGCTCCCATTCGAGGGCCACCGTGGCAAGGAAATCGTCCCCAGGAGGTGATTCTTCCGTCAACTCCTCGTCCTCGTGAAATCCATAGTATCCCACGGCTGAAGCATTGAGGAGGGTGAAGGCGGGGTTTCGGCCCGGCTCTATCGCTTCCACAATATTCCGGGTCGTCTCGATCCTGCTTTCCCGGATCAGTCTCTTCTGCTGGTCGGTCCATTTGCTGAAGATCGAGGCCCCTGCAAGGTTGATGACGGCCTCATGTTCGGACAAGGCCGACTGCCACGCACCTTTACGCGTAGGGTCGCCTTCCAGGAAGGAGACGCCTTCGGGAACCCCCTTCGCCTCCTCCTTAGATCGTATGAGAATGGTCGGGCTATGACCTTCCCTCTGAAGGCGGGTAGCGAGATAGGGGCCGATGAATCCGGTGGCACCAGTCATAAGAATTCGCATGACGCTTCTCCTCTTAGATTCGTTGGACTTACTCTCAAATCTATGCAGTACTGCTCCCTCTCTGCAAGGAGCTGAATTCTTCAAACTTTATTCTTCCAGGACTTCTCTTATCTTCGCGAGGAGTTGATCGGGAGCCAGGGGCTTGGGTATAAAATCAACGGACTCGTCTTCCACCCCTTTGTCGAGAATTACATCCCCCGTGTAACCGCTGACAAAGATGACCTTCGCGTCGGCACGGATTCCCTTGATCTCGTCTGAGGTCTCCTTGCCGTTCTTTCTCGGCATGACCACATCAAGGATGACAAGGTCTATGCTGTCGCTATGTTCCGCGAAAAGTTTTACCGCCTCCACTCCGTCTGTTGCGGTGATGGTCTTGTAGCCATAGGTCCTCAGGATCTCATCCATCAGTTTTATTACCCCGGGGTCGTCGTCAGCGATGAGAATTGTCTCGCTACCGCCTTTCATCCGCGCGTCGGCGGGCTGAAACTGCTCGGTCTCGTCGGCCACAAGAGGCAGGTGGACCTGAAACAGACTCCCCTGGTTCGTTTCGGTGATGACGGTAATATAACCCTGGTGTTGTTTGACGATGCCATACACGGTGGCAAGACCGAGGCCGGTTCCTTTCCCCACTCCTTTCGTGGTGAAGAAGGGCTCAAAAATATGGTCCCTTGTCCAGGGGTCCATGCCGATGCCCGTATCAGAAACAGCGATGGTAACATAGGTCCCTGGTTTCCCGAATCCGTACATTGTAATGAAATCATGGTCCAGCCGCGTTTCCATGGTCTCGATGTGAAGAAGGCCGCCTTTCGGCATGGCATCCCGGGCGTTGGTGGCGAGGTTCATGAGCACCTGTCCTATTTGTCCGGCATCGGCCATGATTGTGGGGTCCGAGGTGCACAGGTTCGTTCTGAGCTCTATGTCTTCCGTGAGCAGCCTTTTGAGAAGCTTTACCGTGTTCTGGACGATCTCGTTCACCTTATGGGGCTCGAGACTTATCTGCTGCCTGCGGCTGAAGGCGAGAAGACTCTGGGTGAGCTGTGCCGCCCGTTGCGACGCATCAAGGATCTGGTCTACATAGCGCCTTTGAGGATCGTTTTCCGGCAGACTCATCTGGAATAGGGTGCCGAAACCGGTGATTATGGTGAGGATGTTGTTGAAATCATGGGCCACACCCCCTGCGAGCTGGCCGATAGCTTCCATCTTCTGGGCCTGGCTAAGCTGCGATTCCAGGCGTTTCCGCTCCGTAATATCCCGGACAATGGCGTGCAGCGTCCACTTGCCGTCAATGCTCACCCTGTTCAGACTTATTTCGGTATCGAAAAGGGTGCCGTCGGATCTGCGGTGTGTCCACTCGAAAAACTGAGGCACGCCCGCTAAGGCAGCATTGATCCTGTCGGAGGCTGATTGAACAGTCTCCTTTCCGTCGGGTTGGGTGGGCGGAGAGAATTCGACGGGCGACCTTCCCAACAGCTCTTCCCGGGTACAGGCGAACATCGTCAACGTTTGCGGGTTGCAGTCGACGAACAGGCCGTCCTGCAAGGTGAATATGCCATCTGTGGAGGTTTCGAAGAGTGCCCTGTATTTGACCTCACTCTCCTTGACCAGCCTTTCGGCCTCTTTCCGGGCCGTGATGTCCTCGTAGGTTCCTTCATAATAGATTGTCTTTCCTGAATCATCCCTGATTGCTCTGGCATTCGCCGAGATCCAGAGGATGGTGCCGTCCTTCCGGTAGGTGGCATGTTCGAATTTCTCCACCATGCCGTCTCTTTCCAGGAGTTCCACGAAGAGCCTCCGTTCTTCGGGATCCACGTAGAGCTGGGAGGCAATGTCGGTGACGTTGTCCAGCATATCCTGGGGAGAAGAATAACCGGACATTATTGCCATGGCCGGATTGACATTCAAAAATCGGCCTTCAGGGGTGCTCTGAAAAATGCCTTCCATGGCGTTTTCATATATCTGACGGTATTTTTCCTGGGAAAGTCTAAGATCGTCCCGTGCCTGCT
>CAYOYU010000011.1:0-10900 GCA_964408265.1 uncultured Syntrophorhabdaceae bacterium | reverse complement strand
CATCCCGACCATCATAAGGGATAGTTGACGGACATCCGACTCATCGTAGGGCATCTCTTTGTTTCCGACCCCTGCGACGGCGACTATCCGGTCGCCCTCGAAAACGGGGACATTCATGTGCCTCTTGAGCCTGACGTGTCCTTCCGGGATTCCTTTCTTCCACGGGTTTGGAGCCGAATAATCATTTGTAATAATCGGTCTTCTCTGTCTTAAGGCCTCACCCCAGAGGCCTGTGCCGGAGAGGGGGTACTGGATTGGTTTGTCCGAGATAGCGCATTCCGCCATGGCCGATTTCGACCAGGCGTGCATGGTGAGGCCGGTCTCATCTTCGTTGACGAATGCCACGTAGCCTATTGAGCTCTGCGTCAGGCGGACCGCCTCTTCAAGGGCAAAAGAGGCGATCTCAGTTGGGCTCGCCTCGCTTATCTGGTTGAGATGGAGGAGTGCCTCGAGGCGTGATTCGTCAAGCTTGAGGGCGGCTTTCGCCAGCTGCTGCTCTGTGATGTCGGTGAAGCCTTCTATGAGGTATTCCCGTCCGTCCATAAAGGCTCGGGTTACCGTTTTGTTGATGGGAATCTTATCTCCCTTTGTGTTGAGGAGGAACATCTCCCTTTGGTCTACTGTCTGCCCCAGGTCGGTCATGGGACATTCGCCCTTCCCGGCGGGACAGACAAATCTTTGGCAACTTCTGCCGACTATCTCCCTCTTTGTCCTGCCAATCATCTCCATTGCACAGGCATTCACGTCGGCAATCAGATGAGTTTCGCTGTCAATGACGATGATGCCTGTAGGAAGGGAGGAGAATACCGTTTTTGCCCAGTTCTCGCTCTCCCTCAATTTCTGCTCCGCCGCGATCCGCTCGGTGATATCGTGGGCGGCGGCCACGATCCCGAGTACCTCACCTCTGTTGTCCCGGTAGACGGAAGCAGTGCAGAGGGTAGGGGTTGCGTGTCCGTCGCTGTGACGGAACCAGAGTTCGCAGTCACGAATCAGACCCTCCCTAAAGGTATCCTGCCATGCCTTTTCCGCTTTTTCGGGGTTCGTAAAATATGCCGAAAACTCTTGTCCGATAAGTGTATCCTTGGAGCACCCCGTGACGCGCTCCGTAGCCTCGTTGATATCAGCGATCTTACCCTTCCTGTCAATAGTGACTATGGGATCGGGGCTTGCCTCTATGAGGCTTCGATTGTAGACCGCGGCATTTCTGAGAGCTTCCTCGGCCAGTCTGCGGTCCGTGATGTCCAGTGCGGTGAAGGTAACCCCCAGGGTCAGGTCGCTAGTATCGAGGGGCGTGGAACTGAGGAGGACGTCGATGATCTTTCCGTCCTTGCGGAGCCAGCGTGTCTCTACGGTGCCCGTGCCCATTTCGGATATTTGATGGTATTTCTCCTGTCCCACGTAGTCGAAGTCTTCGTCGGTGGGATAGAGAATCCGGTCATTCTGTTCCAGCAGTTCCTCCTCCTCGTACCCGGTTATGGTGCAGAGGCGTTGATTGGCTTCCTTGATGACCCGATTAATAACGAGACCTACGCCGACCGGTGCTGCCCGAAAGATGCTCTGCAGTTTGTCTTGCCGTGCACGGAGCGTCTCTTCCATCTTCTTTCGGGCGGTGATGTCCTCGGTGGTGCCTTCGTAGCACAGAATTTCCCCTGACCCGTCCCTCACAGCCCTGGCATTCATGGAGATCCACACTCGACCTCCCTGCTTGGTATAGATCTCGGTTTCAAATTTCTCGACAAAGCCCGCTTTGTCGAAAATTGACTTGAGCCTCACGCGGTCATTGGGGTCGACATACTGCTGCGCCTGGAGATTGGTTACGCTCTCTATCATCTCTCCGGGAGATTCGTACCCGTACATGCGGGCGAGAGCAGGATTTGCCGAAAGATACCTGCCGTCCGGTGTGGTCTGGAAGAATCCCTCCACGGCGTTCTCGAAGATGCCCCGATACTTTGCTTCACCTTCCCGGAGCCTGTCTTCCATCAACTACCGCCCGGTAATATCCCGTGCCACCGCGTAGATCCGCTGACCCGACGGAAAGGAACGCCATTCTATCCATCGGTAGGACCCATCCTTACAGCGGTATCGGTTTATGAAACCAGTCACTTCCTTCTGCTTCGACAACATATCGACTGCACCGATGGTGGCTGCCAGATCATCAGGGTGGACGAGGTCAAGAAACTGCTTGCCCTCAAGTTCGGAGAGGGGGTACCCCAGGGTCTTCTCCCACTCGGGATTGAGGCGGCGGAAGTAGCCATCGGTATCGGCGATGCAGAGAAGGTCAAGACTCGACCCGAAGTACCGGTTCAATTCTTCTTCCTTGCGCCGGAGCGTTTCGTCCGTTGCCCATGCTTGCAACACCATGGCAGCGGTGTTGGCCAGGCTTTGGAGCAAGGCATCTTCCTCGGAACCTATGGGGTGTTTGCTGAAAAGCCCCAGTACGCCCATGGGCCGCCCGTCCCGTGAAGCAAGACGATAGCCGGCAAAGGCGACCAACCCCAGGTCGCGCACCCACTGGTGATCATGGACCTTGGGATCGTGCAGAACATCGTTGGTGATGAATTTCTCTTCTTTGCTTGCCGCCACCAGCCCTATCTTGTAGGACCCGAAAGGGACCCTCCGGTGCATCAAACCGTCAAGGTGTGTGTAGCGTCCCTCGCTCGCACAGATGTGGAGGCATTTCTCCTGGTCTGCGCACCTGCCGCCACCGTCAGTGGGGTGGCGGTGAATGCAACCGGTTTCGCACAAATCCCCCGGTCTTACGACCCAGATGCGGGCGAAATCGGCATCGAAGACGGTCACTATGGTCTGAGTGATGAGTTTCAGCTTTTCTTCGATGGGCAGAGGATTGAGTAGTCGTTCCAGGAGAACGTTCAGATGGGCCAGCCTCAACTGCATATCCTGAAAAGGGCGGGCTTTATCCGCTTTCAAGGGGCCTTCCTGCCGTCGTCAAATGGGGTCCGGATCCGTTTCTGCTTCATATCTCCTGGTTTACGTCTGTCCGGCATTTGTGGTCCGGGTGGTGTATATTCGACCTGGTCCGGACCGATTCGGATCCTCCCTATTCAGCGGAAGAACCGGTCAGGTTACCCGTATACCCCGTACTCCTTTGTAAAATCGATCATGGCGTGAAGTGTTTCCGGCCTGGCTTCATCCATGGAGCACCCCAGAGACATTATGTACCCGCCGTCCTTCCCGGCCACGTCGATGAGCTCCCGGCAGTATGCCCGCACCTGCTCCGCCGTACCGGTCAAGATGAGCCCCGAAGGGACATTTCCGCCGATGCAGAGAATGTTGCCCAGGGCTTTCTTTGCAAGTCCCATGTCGGTACGGTCAAAGATGCAGAGGCAGGAGCCTTTAGGAAGTTCGGCCAGATACTGAAGCCGCGAGTTGTAACCCCCCTCACAGAAGAGAAAAGGTATGCACCCCTCGGCCGCAAGCCCGAGGATTACCTCTTTTAGTGAGGGCCAGTAGAACTTCTTGAACTGTGCTTCCGACATGAACCCGTCGGCGCCTTTGTGGAGAGGCATAAAGACCACCGGGTTCCCGCGGGCCGTGGCGCCCCTCACCCCCTGCCTGATGGCGAGAGGGGTGATCCGCTCTATGGCTTTCAGGATCATCTCGGGCCTCTTGTACATATCGAGCATCATCGCCTTCGTGCCCCTCAGAGTGTCGCCCAGAATATCAAAAGGAGCCTTTGATACGCCTCCGGCACCCCCCACAAAGCCCATGCTTTTCGCCGTGAGATCAAAGTCGACGATATGCTGGATCCAGGCGATCGCTTCTTTGCCCGCGTCCATGATCGCCTTCAGTGCATCCTGCATTTCCTGCGTTCCGAAGGCTACCATATGGCCAGAGACGAGTACCATTTCCCAAAGTTCGGTGAAGGGTGGAAGGCTCTTGAAAGGCGCGAGGGCGCCGAAAGCCCGGGGCAGATAGCTACGGAGCCAGAAATCGGTGGGGTCGTCGATGAGAGCCTGGTACTCGTCGGGCTGCATGTACTCCCCCTCCACGTACTGGTAGACCGCCTCTTCAGAGACGCCGTGGCCCGGCCACTTGTATTGTTTATAATCGAGGATTTCCAGTACCCTGCCGTTGCCCACAAGGGCCGGGTTCATGTAGATATCGGGCCGATAGTCCTGAAGAAATCTGATATTGATGGCTTTGAGCTTCTCCACGTCGTACATGACTTCATGTGGTGTGACGCCATACAGGCTCGGTTGTATGAAGGTGCCAAGCTGCAGTACCGGCACCCTATCCGGAACCTTAAGATCGATCACATCCCTGAACCGGTTCACCGTGGCCTTGTAGACGGTTTCTGCCTCGGAATCCCGGAACCTGACATTCGGAGGAGATAGCCAGGTCTCGAACCTGCTGTTCCTTCTTTCCTCCGGGGACATTTCCTTCCAATTCTTTTCCATTCTCTCTACTCCTGAAGACCGAAGAGTCGCCTCCGTCTTATTCGAAGGGCGATGCTATCTTTCTCTGTTTTTCTTCTTTCCGCCAGTATTCAATTCTCTCCCTGATGAAGGTGAGCCAACTGTCGACCTCTGCAGCTTTGCGCCCCTTGGAGAGCATATCCTTCTTGTACATGGCGATGACCGGTTCGGCGGCTTTTATCCATCGCGTCGCTTCCGCATCTGACAGTGCAAGGACCTGGCCGCCCTGGCTCTTGAAAAGGTCCCGCCCCTCTATGTCCATCTCATTCCAGATGGCCGCCTGCCTCTCCTTGGCTTCGAGGGCTACTTCGGCAAAAACCTTCTGGATGTCGGGGGGCAGCGCGTTCCACTTCTCCTTGTTCATAACACAATAGAAGGTGTAACCGGTGCCGAGGCGCCAGTTGGCGGTTACGTACTTGATCACGTCGGCGAACTTCCAGTATTTCAGTGTGGACATATCCACCATGATGCCGTCGATGACTGCTCTTCTCAGGGATTCGTAGACATCAGGCATTTCCAGAGGGATGGGGAGTCCCCCGAGAGACTTGACGATGTCCGTCATCTGCCCTGCAGCCCTGATCTTGAGACCCTTCAGATCCTCGAGTGTCCTGACCGGTTTGGCGATGGTCTGCAGAACCAGCGGTCCCGACGTGTTTACGTAGAGAACATGTACGCTGTTCCACTCTGCAGGCTTGAACTTGTTGTAGAAGTCGCTGCTGACCTGTGTTGCCACCCAGCCGCTGGGGAAACCGAGAGGAAGATCGAATACCTCCATCACCGGAAAACGACCCCGCGTGTAATCGATGTGCGAGATGCCTATGTCGGCGATGCCTGTCATGACTCCATTGAACATCTTTATCGGCGAAAGCAGCGTACCGCCCGGATAGTAGGTTATCTCCACCCGTCCGTTAGTCCGTTTCTTTATCTCTTCGCAGAACCATCCCGTAAGGAGCGACATTTTGTGAGTCGGCGGCAGGTAGTTGGCAGCTTTCATCTTAATCACATCTGCGCCGAAGACAAAAGAGTGTGCTGTGAGCATAAGAATTGACGCCACGATCATGAGCATAACGGCTCTTTTCATATAAAGCCTCCTTGAAGAATGGTGGAATTCAAGGCGATTCTGCTGCAGTGAGCCGTCATATCCATAAGCGGCACCCTCACGCGCCTCACTCCCCCCTCCTGCATTCTCCTATACTAATGCGAGGCTTTGCAACGGATTTCTGGACAGATCTCCGGCCGGGCGAAGCATGTGAGGGCATGACAACGAGCGGCAGCCGTCAAAACTCCTCATTTCTTAAGGGCGGTCTTCGCAGCCTCTGCTCCCGCTATCCGTCCGAAGGTGATGGTTTCGGAAATGGAGTTGCCGCCGAGCCGGTTTGCTCCGTGGACTCCTCCCGTGACCTCGCCGGCGGCGTAAAGACCGGGTATGGGCTTTCCGTCTATACCTATCATCTCCGTCCGGCCGTTGATCTTCAGCCCTCCCATGGTGTAGTGGATGCCGGGTTGGACAGCAATGGTATAGAATGGGGAAGTCCTCAAGGGGCGCGGCATGTCGGGCCGCTTGAATTCCGCATCGTTCTTGCTGTCGAAGGCGCTGTTGTACGCTGCCACCGTGGCTTCGAGGTTACTGCTGTCGATCCCCGTTGCTGCCGCCAGATCTTTAAGCGTCGCACCCTCTTTCACGAGGCTGAGATGAAAGTAGCCTTCGATCTGTTTGAGGCTTTTGCGGATACCATTGTCGAAGAGAAGGTATGCTGTGCCCCCGGGTTGCTTGAGAATGGCGGCCGATGCTGCATCTCTCGTTGTCAGTTCATTCACGAACCGCTTCCCTTCCTTGTTTATCAGGATGGCCCCGTTGCCCCGTACGGCCTCGGTGATAAGGATTCTGCTCCCTGCGGCCACGGTGGGATGGATCTGGATCTCTTTCATATCCACGAGCTTGCCTCCCGCTGCCTCGCCGAATTTCATACCGTCGCCGGTGGCACCGGGCTGATTGGAGGTTGTCATGCCTTTGTATTCGGGGTGGTAGGATTCCACCATCGAGGCGTTTGCGGAAAAGCCGCCCGAGGCGATTACAACCGCCTTTGCCTCGATAACATAGAGTCCCCTGTGCTTGCCTTCGACCTGAACGCCCGTGGCCCTGCCGGTGACGCTATCCCTGAGTACGTTGAGTACGGTGCTGTTCACCCGGACGTCGAGCTTGCGGTCCGCCGCATTCTTCCTGAGAGCATTGATGAGGTTTGCGCCTACCGCGGAGCCGCCAGTAGGGCGATGAGCCCTGTTGACGCTTGCGCCCGCCAGTCGACCCAGGTCGCTCACATCGGCACCCATTGACGTGAGCCAGTCTACGGAATCCGACGACCTTTCCGCCAGGATCTTTACCAGCTCAGGGTCGCTTACATTCTTCCCACCCTTCATGGTGTCCTGGTACATGATCTCTGCGCTGTCTTTTACCCCTTTTGAAGCCTGGACCTTCGTGTTGGCTGCATTCATCCCTCCGGCTGCGAGGAGACTGTTGCCGCCGGTGATGGATTGTTTTTCGAGGAGGATAACCTTCGCGCCGGCGTCATGGGCCGTAATGGCTGCAGTATAGCCTGCTGCGCCGGCCCCTATGATGACGATATCCGTCTTTTCTTTGTCCACAGTAGCCTTGGCAGACTTCTTTTTGGTCATGGCCGTGGCGCTCCCCCCGGGAATAGGGAGGTCGAAGGCGTGGCAGTTGAGGCAATAGGCTCTGGAAGCTGTATGTCCGTGATGGCAGACGGTGCAGCTTATCTGGCCCAGGTGGGATTTGTGGGAGTTGATATGAGCCGTGCTCTTTTTTCCCACAGCTTCAAGGTTACCATGGCATGATACGCACTGGCCATTGACGATTGTTTCGTTATCATCCACCTTCAAGGAGTCGCCGTGGCACCCCTTGCAGGCTGTTCCCATGCCTTTGTGGATGTCGGCAAGACTTCCGGCGGGGGCTGCCTTCTTCTCTGCCTGCGAAGCGGCAGGACCGGACGCGGCCGCCTGCTGAGCCGCGCTCGCAAGTGGAAACAGTGCCACGGACAGTATAAGAACGGCAGCAATGTATGCTGCGCTCGTCATGCTGATCATCTTCATCGTACCCTCTCCTCGCAGGTCTCCCTGCCGACGTTGATAAGTTTTGAAACTGAAACAGGATAAGGAACTTAGGCAGCCCCTGTCAACAGATTTGAGGGCGGGTTGACGAGGAACCGCGCTCCCTGGTCTCACCGTTTGACAACCATGGCGTCTCCCTGTAATATATGCGGAAGTTGTATCACCACCATAACCCTGGAGGAACCATGAAGAAAACATTACTCATAGCGGTCATAGCACTCTGCATCGCAGGACCCTCCCTCGCCCAGGAACGAGCGCCTTTAAAGGAGAAGAAAGACAGGATCAGCTATGTCGTAGGTGTGGATATCGGGAATACGCTGAAGAAGCAGCCTATGGAAATAGGCATGGAGAAGCTCTTTGAAGGGATCAAGGATGCTCTGTCCGGGTCCAAACTGCTCCTCACGGACGAGGAAATGGCACAGATAAAGGCTGCTACCGTTCAGGAGATGGCCGAGAAAGAGACGGCGAAACGGAAGGAGGCGGCTGAGAAGAACAGGGCAGCGGAAGAAAAGTTCCTTGCTGAGAATAAGAGTAAAGAAGGTGTGATAACTCTCCCCAGCGGCCTCCAGTATCAGGTGATGGCAAAAGGGGAGGATAAGGGCAGGCTTCCCGGCGAAGAAGACCAGGTCCGGGTGAACTATAAGGTGGTGCTTCTCGATGGATCGGTTCTCGAAGACTCGGCCGCCAAAGGCGGACCGGCCATCTTCATCCTCGAGGACGTGATTCCGGGCTTAAGGGAAGGAATTATGAAGATGCAGACAGGAGCAAAACACCGGTTCTTTGTCCCCTCCAAACTTGCCTACGGTGAGGAAGGAGCGGGGGAACTTCTCGGTCCCAATATGATGTTGATTTTTGACCTGGAGCTCATGGGAATAGTGGAGAAACAAGCCGAAAAGGCAGCCGGTGCCCCACAGGAGAAGCCGGGAGAAGACCCGGCAGACAAAGCCGCTGGGAAACCCGGAGACAAACCTGCAGAGAAGCCTGCAGAGAAGTGATGTGCCATGACCAGAATTGAAACTGCCCTCGACCTCTTTGACCAGACTTTCAACTGAGCACAGTCAGTACTGGCGGCTTTTGCCTCCGAGTTCGGTCTGGACCGGGAGACTGCCTTGAAAGTGGCCTGCGCCCTCGGTGCAGGTTTCGGCCGGATAGGGGAAACCTGCGGTGTTATTACGGGCGGATTGGCTGTCATCGGTCTTGCCCGGGGCAACTCTACCGCCGAAGATAAGGTGGCAAAAGAGAAGAGCTATGAGTCGGCCCGCCAGTTCTTTCTTCTTTTCAAGGAAAGACATGGAGTCACCGCCTGCCGTGACCTCATCGGCTGCGATATCAGCACACCTGAGGGGTTTGCACAGGCAAAGGAGAAGGGCCTTTTCGTCCTCTGCCGCGGGTTTGTCCAAAGCGGTGTGGAGCTCCTCGATGAGACGCTCCATCCTACGGAAAATAGAACCCTTTAACGGGAATTCTCACGCCAACCCGAAGAGGATAAGGGCAAGAATCGTAATCGTGCCCACCAGAAACCAGAGGGTGACCCCTTGAAGAAGGGGTCTGATGCCCACCTCTGCAAGTACCTCCCTGCTGAGTCCGGCACCGATGAGAAAAAGAGTCACCACGAGACACTGCCGTGCAGCCACTGCCAAGGCATTCCAGACCGAGGAAGCACCTGGCGTGAGGGTTCGCAGGGAGGCTGCAGCGACAAAGCCGACGATGAATAGGGGCAGTTGAATTCGCTTCCTTGAACCTGTAAGCCAGGCGGCCCCGAGAACGACCGGCGTTATCCATAGGGTCCTGGTCAGCTTGACGGTGGTTCCCACATCAAGTGCCTGCCGTCCGTAGGCCGCCGCAGCTCCGACTACACTGCTTGTATCGTGGATGGCAAGGCCGGCCCATGTGCCAAAGAGAGTCTGGGAAAGGTGCAATGCCTTCCCGATGACGGGGAAAAGCAGGAGCGCTATGGCGTTGAGGGTGAAGACCGTTGCAAGGGCAACTGCAGTTTCATGGTCTTTGGCTTTTATGACGGGCGCCATAGCTGCAATGGCGCTGCCTCCGCAGATGGCGGTCCCGAACGAGATAAGCGTAGACGTATTACGCTCGGTGCGGAACACCCGGCCGATAAAGAACCCCATAATCAGCGTCAGAGTGATCCCAAGGGCGGTGTAAATAACTGACTCCTTTGCCGTTTCGATCACCCTGCTGAGACTGAGGCCGAAACCTAACCCTACCACCGAAATCTGAAGAAGACGCTTGCTGTATTTCGAGCACTGCACCGGCCAGGGATTGCGAAGGAACAGGCTGAAGGCTATCCCTGCCATGAGCGCGGTTGCGGGTCCCACGGCCGGCAGCAGGCATAGGGCGGCACAGAGGGCAAAAGCCGCCTTTTTCGACCTCTGGATAAGGTCTTCCCGGTGGTTATCTGCATCTGGTTTCAAGCGGTCGTGTACCTGCCAATCCCGATTTTGCTCTCCAGAATATAGCACCATTATCCGCTCTGTTAAAGAGGCCGGAGGGAGAAGAGGGTTGGGAATAAGACCATCTTTGTCCTATACAGTCAGGCTTGAACGTGAGATAACTAATCTGCTATCTTTTCATGGTCAAACCAAATTTGATTGCCGCGGGTGAGAGAGATGTTGAGTAGTGAAGACAGGAGAAGGATTGAGGCAGACATACGGGACAAATACATCAGGGTGGCTGTCAGCCCTGACGGAAGCTTTCGATACCCTACCGGGGAAGCGGGACTTAAAGGTCTGCACTACGATGCGGAGGTTTTCGGAAAGCTGCCGCACTCTGTTCTGGCTTCCTTTTGTGGCGTAGGAAACCCCTTTGCACTGGGAGAGATTAAGCCTGGTGAATCGGTGCTCGACATTGGCTGCGGAGGTGGCGTGGACACCCTGATTGCAGCCACAATGACAGGTGAAAAGGGAAGGGCGGTGGGGATCGATCTGGTTCCTGAGATGCTCGAACACGCCCGGGAGAATCTTCGGAGGACGGTTCTGAACAACGTGATTTTCCAGGAGGCTTCTGCGGAGGAGATCCCCTTTCCGGAGGGGAGTTTCGATGTGGCAATTTCGAACGGGGTTTTTAACCTTATTCCCGATAAACTCAGAGCCCTCAAGGAAGTCCTGAGGGTTTTGAAGCCTTCGGGCCGGTTCATGATTGCCGATCAAGTCCTTACGGTTGAACCGAGCCGTGACTCGGAGTCCAGAGTCAAGAACTGGGCCGGGTGACAGGGCGGGGCTATACCGGGAAAGGATTTCCTGGTCATGCTGGAAGAAGCAGGTTTTGTCGAATATGAACTTGTCAAAGAAACAGGCTTTGACAGCTCTCCTGTCACAAAGGGT
>CAYOYU010000010.1:25572-47217 GCA_964408265.1 uncultured Syntrophorhabdaceae bacterium | reverse complement strand
CGCGCTACGGTATGCCGCCCAACACCTTGCACTCCATCGAACCGCTCCAGCTCTCCATCGCCTTTCAGAAAATGGATAATTTCCAGGAGATGCCCGGCTCCGTAAACAGCTACCCCCTTCACCACAGAAGCTTCGTATCCATTTGCACGGGGAACCAGGACGCCTCCGATCCCCTCTTTTCCCGCCAGAATCGTAACCGGCAGAATACCCCGGACACTCTTTATTCTTCCGTCCAGCGAAAGTTCGCCGGCAACGAGAAATCGTTCCATGGCTGTTCCATTGACTACCCCTGTGGCTGCCAGAATCCCCAAGGCTATAGGCAGATCAAAAGAAGAGCCTTCCTTGCGCACATCGGCCGGGGCGAGATTGATGGTAATCCTGTCATTGGGAAAATCGAATCCTGCGTTCCTGATGGCCGCCCGTACCCGCTCCTTGCTCTCCTTGACCGAGGTCTCAGGTAAACCGACTATGTTGAAGGCTGGCAGGCCCGGTGATACATCCACCTCCACGTCGATTCTGATGCCATCAATCCCGTAGACAGTCGCGGTGAACACTTTGGCAATCACGGTCCCCCCCCTTCTTTAATACAGAAATCTATTTCCCTTCATTCCAGTGTGATTGACAAGATGCCTGCTGCTTTCGACGAGCGACACCATGCATGCCGCTTTACCTCTCAATACCTGCTACACGGACTCAAGAATCTTTGGAAGAATCTCCGAAGCCGACCCTTCGAGGAAATGATCCGTAATGGAGGAAGTGAACGGCGTGGGTGAGACATTTATCTCCACCACAACGGCGCCGGCTGACTTGGAGGCATAAGGTACTTCGGCTGCAGGGTATACAACACCCGATGTGCCGATTATGAGCATTACTCGACACCTGTTGGCCTCGTCATTCGCCCGTATCATCTCCATCATGGGGATTCCTTCCCCGAAGAAGACCACATCAGGCTTCAAAGCTTTGTTGCACTTCTCGCATGCCGGGTAGGGATGAAGCGCCGCCATTCCAGGGGTGAAGGCAATGCGTGTCCTGCATCCCTGACAGACGAGCCACCGGTGGTTGCCGTGATACTCTATGACGTTGCTGTTGCCTGCCACCTGATGGAGGCCGTCCACGTTCTGCGTGATGACCGCCTTGAGAAGTCCTTTCCGTTCCAGATCGCTTAAGGCAAGATGCGCCGGACTCGGTTTCGAACTGAAAACCACTGCAGCCATCTCACGAAGCATTGTCCACACCTTTTCCGGATTCCGGCTGAAGGAATCTATATGCGCATACTCCATGGGATCATATTTCTCCCAGAGTCCCTGCCCGCCGCGGAATGCGGGGATACCACTGTCCACGGAAATCCCTGCGCCCGTGAAGGCAACCACGTAGCCTTTTTCCTTTATAAGATCAGCTATCTTTTGATAGTCACTCACCGGTTTCCTCCCTTGCATTACCATGAACTGCTGCCCACAAGGACTTCATCTCCTCACGGAGGTCGTCTTCCAGCCCTTCCGGATATCCTTAAAAGCGGGAAGTAATCCAAAGCCATCGGCTTTCTTTACCGCTCTCTTCACCGCCTCCGCTACCACAAATTCGCCCAGCACTCCTACGTTGTTGATATCTGCCTTATGTTCGCCCATGGAAATAGCGAATACCAGATCACCGTCAAAAGTCGTATGGACGGGTCTTATGGTTTTTATCATTCCCCCCTGGGCCATCTGAGCGATCTTGGTGATCTCCCTCTTGGCGAAGGAAGCGTTTGTTGCCACCACCGCAAGAGTCGTGTTTACCATGCCGAACTGTTTCTTCACCACGCCTTTCTTCAGCGACTCTATGGTGTCGGCAAACTCGAATCCATCCTGGGAAACTCGTGCGCCGGCTATAATCTTGCCCGTGATGTTATCCACAATATCTCCAAAAGCATTGACAACCACGAGGGCTGCCACCACGAGCCCGTCCGGAAGGACTATGCTGCTCGTTCCTATGCCCCCTTTCATGGCCCTTGTGATCTCGAAGAGCTTCCCAACTGTGGCACCCGTACCGGCGCCAACGCTTCCTTCCTTCACCACTTCTGATGCATTCATGCAGGCATCATAGCCCATCTGGGCCGTTGGCCGCCTTCTCGAGTCCCCGAAGAAGAGATCGAAGATCACTGCGGCCGGCACAATGGGAATTCTGGTGATTCCCACGTCAAATCCGATATTCTTCTCCTCCAGAAACCGCACCACTCCGGAGGCGGCGTCAAGGCCGAATGAGCTGCCTCCACATAGGAGTACGCCGTGTACGCGCTCCACAATGTGGTTCAAGCTGAGCGCATCAACCTGGCGGGTACCCGCTGCACTCCCCCGCACATCAATGCCGCAGACTGCCCCGGATTCGCAGAGTATGACTGTGCACCCCGTGTACCCCTCGAGATCGGATGCATGCCCCACCTTTATTCCCTTCACGTCGGTTATGGAATTCAGCATGTTCAACCACCTTAGCAAAATGAAAATTTGTTGTCAACGCCACACAGAGGACCTACAAGACGGCCTTCAGGATTTCAGAAGCTCCACCACTTTTGCCGACTGTTTTTCGCCCTGTTTCCGCATGTCTGCCGTGGCTTTTTCAAGCTTTTCTCTGATCAGATCATCTTTAATGGAAAGGATCCTGCACGCAAGGATTGCCGCATTTGTGCCTGCATTGATGCCCACGGTGGCAACAGGAACACCCTTCGGCATCTGTACGATGGAAAGAAGGGCGTCGATCCCGTTCAGAGAACCGCCCCCAGCCGGTACGCCGATAACGGGGAGGGTCGTCAGGGAGGCAATGACGCCCGGCAAATGGGCGGCCATGCCCGCTACCGCTATAATCACTTCTATACCCCTGTTCCTCGCTTCTTTCGCATACCTCGTCGTCTTCTCAGGGTTACGATGTGCTGACGATATATCCAGGGCAAAGGGTACATTCATCTCTTTGAGGTACCCTATTCCATCCTCCATAAGAGGAAGGTCGCTCTCACTTCCCATAAGAATAAGAATTCTTGCGTCGCCCATTCACCCTCCTCGAAGAAGAAGTTCTGTTTTTTCGTATTGCTTCATATCATACACGAAACGGTTCCTCATTTCTATCTTCAAGAGGGCTCGTTCCGCCCAAAAACCGGCTACTTCCTGCCACCCGGTGGCGTCCGTATTACAGAGCATAAGATCTATCATTGAGCGACCCATCAACATCGATGGGGAATGAAATAGATTGCAGGCAAAAATCATTCGGTCTACAATAGTGGCACCATTGTCGCAGGCTAAAGGAATATGGTCGCCACGGATTTAATAGCACAGATTCCCCTCTTCCAGGGACTGCCCCAGAAGCATCTGATGGAACTCTCCCGGATAGTGATGGTCCGCTCCTACAGCCGGGGTCAGATCATCTTTTCCGAGGGCGACGAGGCGAATGGGTTTTATGTGCTTGCGTCCGGACGGGTGAAGATCTTCAAGGTCTCCTCGGAAGGAAAAGAACAGATCCTCCATTTCTTTGAAGCACGAGAACCCTTCGGCGAGGTGCCTGTCTTCAGCGGAGGAAAGTTTCCGGCTCATGCCGAGGCGCTTGAAAAGAGCGAAGCTATGTTCTTTCCCAAAGGACCTTTCGAAGAGGCGGTTCGAAGCGACCCCTCCATTGCACTCAACATGCTGGCCATTTTATCGCTGCGCCTGAAGCAATTCACCCGGCTCATCGAGGACCTCTCCCTGAAGGAGGTTCCCCAAAGGCTTGCCGCATATCTGCTCTACCTCAGCAGAGACAAATCCATCTCATCAGGCGTTGAGTTGGATATCTCCAAGGGACAGCTTGCGAGCCTTCTCGGCACAATTCCCGAGACTCTGTCAAGAATACTGAACAGGATGACTTCCGGGGGCTTGATCGACGTTGAAGGTCGCAGGATAAAACTCTTAGACCGTCAATCACTTGAAGAGATTGCTGCAGGCGGGAAGCTCTTCGTCTGAATGCGGGCCGCGCATAAGGAAACAATTGAAGAAAGAGGCAACTATTGGGTTTGTTCCTCGTCCATGTAACGGATGATCTCTGCGATAGAGACGAAGAGCGCTACAACGAGGGGCCCCATAATAAACCCTATGAGGCCGAACACCTTGAGCCCCCCGAGAATACTGAGGAAAATAAGAAGGGTGGGCATTTTCAACTTGCCCCGTACAATGAGGGGTCTGAGTATGTTGTCGGCAGAGCTTATAGCCAGGGCTCCAACGAGGAAAAGGATTACCGCCTTCACGAAAGATCCCTGAACTATAAGATATCCAACCGCCGGCCCCCATATAATGAATGTTCCGAGGACCGGCACAAAGGAAGTAATAAACATACAGATACCCCACACCACCGGGCTGTGAATACCTAGTGCAGCAAAGACGATCCCGCCTATGCCACCCTGGACTACTGCCACTGTCACACCACCGTAAATTGTGGACACCACGATACCTCTGGTCTGACCGATCAGCCGCTCCCGTTGGACCGACGAGAAAGGCAGGAAATGCTTTGCCTTCCCTATATAGGCGGGGCCGTCGGTAAGGAAGAAAAAAACCGAAACCAGCATCAGTGCAAAATCGAAAAGGGCCGATGCCACGTTTCCAAGGCCGCTTCCCACAATGCTCACCGATTCCTGACCCAACTTAGCCACATTATCCATGATGGATTTCTGGAACTGTGCCTCGGTCATGTTGAACATTGAGAGGAGCTTGGTAACGATTACGTTTACCGTGGGATGACTGATTATTTTTTTCAGGGGATCGAAGGTCCCGCTGTTCATATATTCCAGAAGCGACTTCACTTCCTGGGTAAGGAGATAAGAAAGGTACGAAACAGGGCCCAGGATTAGGAGAAGGATAATTAGCACCGTCGCTGCCGACGCCAGCGGTCTCCATTTCAGATACTTCTGTAAATATACGTAAATAGGATAGAAGACAATTGAAAAGACCATGGCCCAAGCAATGGGGGAAAGGAAAGGTTTTAGTACCTCATAGGTAAAGTAGCCGAATACCGCGGCTACAATAATCAGGGCCACATAGTAGAACCTGTGTCGTGCCATAAATTCTTAAGGCTTTTCCCTTTGGCTTTATCCACTCAGCGTACATGACGGCATCTTGTTCCGTCACAACAAGGCTTTGCAGCTTCCCGGGATACCTTGTTAGAGCGTAATCTTTTCCTTCTCTTTCTCGTAGGCTTCCTTGCCGGCCTCAACCGCGGTGCTGATGACCGACTTCGTTCCGTCCAGAAACTCTTTGCCCTTCTCTACCGTGGTGGTAGCCTTGCTCTTAACCTGCTCGATGTACGATTCTGCTTTCTCTTTCGCTTCCTCGGCCAATTCTTTAATCTTCTGTCTTGTCTCCCGGCCAGGTTTTGGGGCTGCCAGAAGGGCAATGCCTGCACCGATCAGTCCACCGAGAAAGAACGAAAAAAGAACAGAGGCAACTCCATATCCATTTTCTTCCTGAGCCATATGTTCCTCCTTTAACTTGATTTCCTATATTTTTCCGCCAGGCCCTTAATAAGGACACCTGCCGCGGCCTTTACGCCAGCTTTCAATCCTGTCACATTTATCACCGAAGCAAGGGTTACGTCTTCAACAAGCCTGCTCACCTGCTTTACATTCCTTCCAATATCCCTCACTGATTCGCCTACCTCACGAACGGACCCCGAAAATATCCTTGCGTCGTCCACCACTTCATTGATGTTCTCCGCCACCCGTCTCGTGCTGTTGAGGGTAAGTCTTAACTCTTCCAGGGTAGGCCTCAGGGACTCCTCCGTATTCCTAACCGTTGCCTCGGCGGTGACTATAAATTCCTGCAGAGCCCGCACGGTCTCCTTAAGTTGCATCATAACATAAATGATTGCTATCGCCGCCGCCACACAGGCAAGGGTTATGATACCGAGAAAGAAAGTATTCATTCTACAGCACCTCCACGATAGATAGTATAAACACCGCTAAAGCCAAAAACAACAGGGATCCGGCGTGGGCGTAAGAATAATCCTACCGCTCGCTCTTGACAAAGAAAGCGATTATGATGACAACCACCATGATGGTCCCCGCTGCAGCATAGAGATAAAGACCCGTTGTCATGTTGCCGAATGCGTCCACGAAATTCGACCTATTAATGATGAAGCCCTCCCCAGTTTGTGTTTGCCGAGCAGCAGACAGACCGAGTTCACGAGAACCATAAGGGCCACTTCCCAGAGAGGAACCGCAAATTCTCTTCCCGAAAAAACTCAAGAAATGAAGGACTCATCGTCTCATCTACCTTCCTCCCGGAGTGTGCTGGATATGATTATAACAATGCCATATGAAATGTAAATGGCTTTCGTGAGGCTCCCTTGACAGAATCTGTGGCATAACGCATACTTTAAAATTCATGAAACAATACAAGATCCACAGGAATGCCGATAACAGACCTGCCGTCATCGACTATGAAAAGGAGTTGAACCGGGAACAACTGGATGTGGTAACCGCCCCGAATGGTCCCATACTCGTCATTGCTGGTGCAGGGAGCGGCAAAACGCGGGTAGTCACTTACAGGGTGGCCCGTCTTCTGGAGCAGAGGGTCGCTCCGAACAGCATCCTCCTCCTGACATTTACCAACAAGGCTGCCCGAGAGATGCTCCGGCGGGTTGAAGAACTGTTGAAGACAGATACGAGGTACATGTGGGGCGGAACGTTCCACCACATAGGCAACATAATACTCCGTCAACACAGTGATTACGCCGGATTCAGGCGAAATTTCTCCATCCTCGACAATGAAGATGCGAAAGACATGATCGATCTGGCCCTCAAAGAATCGAAGATAGACAGGAAGGCGCGAAGGTTCCCCAAGAGCGGTATACTCAGGGAAATCTTCAGCTACTCCGTGAACACCATGGTGAATATTGAGTCGACACTGGACCAGCGTTATCCCTATTTCCTCGATATAACGGACGAGATCTGCCAGGTGGAAAGGCTCTACAATGAGAAGAAGAGGGCCATGAACGCTATGGACTTCGATGATCTGCTTTACTACTGGCATAAGATTCTCCATGAGAATGAGGACCTCCGAAAGGCATACGCAGCTGCCTTTTCCCACATTCTCGTCGACGAATACCAGGACACAAACAGAATTCAGGCCGAGATCGTCGACTTCATGGGTCTCATCAACAGGAACGTGATGGTGGTGGGTGACGACGCTCAGAGCATATACTCTTTCCGTGGTGCTGACTTCCGGAATATCCTCGAGTTCCCGAAAAAATATGAGGAAGCCAGGGTCTTCAAGCTTGAGACGAATTACCGGAGCACCCCGGAAATCCTGGGACTGGCGAACAACTCCATATCACAGAACCGCAGACAGTTTACAAAGGTCCTGCAAAGCGTCAAGCCCGCGGGCATTATCCCCGTGGTCGCCGCATCGAAAGATGCGGTGCAACAGGCGGAGTTCATTGCCCAGAGAATGCTGGAACTGAGGGAGGAAGGGGTTCCCCTGAACGAGATAGCCGTGCTTTACAGGGCACATTACCACTGCATGGAACTCCAGATGGAACTTACCCGAAGAGATATACCCTTTGAGATAAGGAGCGGGCTTCGCTTCTTTGAGCAGGCTCACATCAAGGACGTGGTCTCTTTCCTCAGGATCATGGTCAATCCTTCCGACGAGATATCATGGAAGCGAATGCTGAACCTTTTTCCCAAGGTTGGAAAGAAGACGGCCGACCGGATTTATTCTTTCCTCATGACCCAGACTGATCCCATCGAGACGGTGATATCGAAAGCCATGGCCGGCACCTTTGGCAAAATACCCCAGGAGAATATAGAAATATGGTCGGGCCTTTTCAGAGAACTCCGTGACCTCTACGAAAAAGAAGCACCATCTGACATGATTTCTGCTGTACTTAAACATGGTTATACTGATTATATAAAGTATAACTTCCCTAATTATGATGCAAGGCTTGAAGATATAGGACAATTGATAAATTTCTCAACGAGGTATTCATCTCTGGACACTTTCCTGGCCGAGCTCTCTCTTATGGGCGGCGTCAACGGCGAAGAGATTGTGAATACAGCCAGGGATGATGAGAAAGTCATACTTACCACCATTCATCAGGCAAAGGGGCTCGAATGGAGAGTTGTCTTTATTCTGTGGTGCGCGGAAGGAAGATTTCCCAACCCCAAAGCGGTGGAAGAAGGAAACATCGAGGAGGAACGCAGACTCTTCTACGTCGCTGCGACGAGAGCTATGGATGAACTCTATCTCTGCTATCCGCTCCTCACCTTCGACAGACAGATCGGACATGTCATCCTGAAACCATCACGGTTCATCTCGGAACTTAAACAAAGATACTACGAGGAGTGGCAAGTTTCGGACTTCTGACACAGCTACCAGCAGTCAGTTTGTCAGCTACCAGCCGGAAAAATCCTTTCCCGCTTCTGAAGTCAAATCCAATACCGAACGGTCATCAGCCCTCCGTCCTGGCTACATTCCCGCTGACAACCGATAGCCGCCGGCTTAGTTTATGAAAACCCTCTTGTAGCGGACCATATCCTCCAAAGCCTTTCCACCGCCCAAGGCTACTGACGACAAGGGGTCATCGCTCACGAATACCCTTATCCCCGTTTCTGCCTCTATCCGTTGGGCGAGACCTTTCAGCAGCGCCCCTCCGCCTGTGAGGATCATGCCCGTTTCATTGAGATCAGAGACAAACTCTGGAGGCAGTTTTTCCAGGGCCCTCCGTATGGCGTCGATTATTGCCGCAACAGGCTCCTCGACCGCTTCCCTGATCTCTTCCCTGGTGATCTTCAGGCTTTTGGGGATTCCCGTGAGGAGATCCTTCCCCACAATGCCGATTGGTTCTTTCTTGGACTCCACCGGGTAGACCGAGGCGCCTTCGATCTTTATCTTTTCTGCGGCAATGACTCCGATGGCTACCTGATGACGCTTCTGCAGGTACCTTACTATGGATTCGTCCAGCTCGTCTCCTGCGACTCTCAGTGATTCGCTGTAGGCGGTAGCCGAGAGGCTGATGATCGCCACCTCCGTAGTACCTCCGCCTATATCCACAACCATGTTGCCTCTGGGGAGCTCAATGGGCATGCTCGCTCCTATTGCAGCTGCCATGGGTTCCTCGATAAGGTACACATCCCTGATCCCCACTTGGAAACAGGCATCGGTAACGGCCTTCTTTTCAACTTGGGTGATACCTGAGGGCACTCCCACAACCATTTTCGGCTTCGACACCTTCCTGTCCCTGCTGACCACTGTGAGAAAATATTTGATCATCGCTTTGGTTACGTCGAAATCAGCTATAACTCCGTCTTTAAGCGGGCGGATGGCACTTATATTCGGTGGTGTTCTCCCTATATATTCCTTAGCCTCCCGCCCTACGGCTATCACTTTTCCCGTATTGTTATCTATGGCTACGACTGAAGGTTCATTCAAAATAATCCCTTCGCCCTTCATGTAGATCAGCGTATTTGCCGTGCCGAGGTCCATAGCAAAATGTGTGGAAAACAAGCCGAACAACTGTCTAAAGAATCCCATAACCCCTCCTCAATGTTTGCTTTTTCGCTGTCCATGATCCCCGGCCTTCGAGATCAGCTCCCAGATATTGTCTCCATCCTCAGGAAAATTCGACATCCCCGACTCCACGAGGACAGTGCTCTCGACTACCTTTTCCTCAGATATGTTTTTCGTTATTGTATAATGTAAAATCTTCAAGACGTTATGCAACTCTACGATTCTATTTCCCTTTATCAAAATATAAAAGTGACCGCCGCCCTCTCTCGCGATAATTGCGTTGCGGCCCACGCTGTAGCGTATTACATGGAACACCTTTCTCAACAGGCTGTCAGTGAATTCATAACCCATCTTCCGATTGTAGAGGTCAAGATGGGCGATCTTTACCGACAGCAACGCAAAGGATTCCCTCTTCTTCACCGTAGTGTCCGCGATCCTGAGAAAAGCGGGAAAATGGATGCATCCCGTGGTGGGCTCATAATCTTTAATCCTTTCCAGGTTCTGTCTCATCCACAATGCCCCGTAATGCATGGAGAAAAGTGTCGATATCTGGCGCAGCAGGAGGATTGAATCCTCCTTAAGGTGGACGTCACCAGTCGATACAAATCCCAGGACCCCAAGAATCATATCTTCCGAAATAAGAGGGAAGCCGAAAAGCTGGCGGGGCCGCACGGTCTCACCGGCAAAAAAAAGGGGCCTCTCCCGGAGATAGCCGCTGTTGTGGGGGAGGAGCAGTTCACTTCCTTTCTCCATCACCGCCGAGGCTACGCTGCTTCCCGAGGTACACTCTCTGCCCTCGTATTCGTTCTTTTCCAGGCCGAAAACGTCGTGAATCCTTATGCTTCCGTTCTTCTCCATACAGACGAAACAGCAATCAGCCCCCGAGAGGCCGATGGCTTCCCTGAAGACTTCTTCCACGGGGGTCTTGGCAATATTGAGCCCGTTGAAGAGGTTGATGATTCTTCTTTCGAGATAGAGTTCATCTATCTTTTCCTCGATATCCTGGAACTTCTTCTCCCTTTCTATCTCTCTATGAATCACCGATACGAAAGCTCCGAGGATCTTCTTTTCCTTGTCGGTAAAAACCCATTTCTTCTTGCTGTCAACAATCAGGACGCCCTCGCCATCCATGGGGTAACCCATGAAAGACTTGATGTCCTCTCTGCCGCCATAGTACCCGAGAGACCCCTCATCTTTGTCAAAATTGGGAATGATGAGGGGGTCGTTGTGTTTGAGGACCCAACCGGGGAGGGTACCTTCGACAGGAATGACCCTGCTTCTGTCGAAACTGTTTGCAAAGGTCACTGATGATAGACATTTCAGGCGGTCCTTCTCCTTCACGAAGAGGGCCACGGTAAACGCCTCGTAGACATTGAAGATAAGCTGACAGAGACTCTCCAGCATATTCATATGGCATTATGTCATTTAGGTCCACTACTGTCAAGGCTGGACGGGCCGTACTCCTGGAAGAATATTTCTTTCCCGGTCCCGAACTTTTCAAGTGTTCTGCACACACTGCATATCTCTCCGGAACTAGGGTATCCGCACAAAGGGCAGTAGCTCTCCCTCTTGTTCGTGTCGGCAAGGGCGAGTTTCTTCACTGTCTTGAGATAGCCCTTCACGAAACCTATCTTTGTGGCCGGCGAGGTTTCCTCGATCTTATTGAGAATAGCCTTGTAGCCCAGGGTCTTGGCTCCGATAGAGAAAGGACATTCTTCGTAGATGTAGTCGATCCCTCGGATCAGGGCGTACGCGGCCATTTCTCTCTCAGAGCAGAGAAAGAGGGGCTTCACCTTTTTCGAGAGATGCCCTTCCCTCCCCTCGAGCGCCACCCCTTTCTTCCACAGGTAATCCTCCTTCCAGTAAAGGAGGTTACCCAGAAGCGCCGAGGCTTCATCGTCAAGGTTGTGACCTGTAACGAGAACCGTGTAACCCTTGTCCATACAAATTCTGTTCATAATGTACCGTTTTATCATGCCGCATGCCGAGCATGGCGGTCTCCGCATGGCTCGACTGAGCCCCTCAATACCCTGTCCGAGAAACTGGCGCACAGGAAAGACATAAACCTTCCTGTTCAACGCGTCTGCCGCAGCCTTTATCCTTTCGTAGGAACCCGCTGAGTAATCTCCGATCCCGAGATCGACATATATACCGTCGGCGCTATATCCGAGCCTGTTGAGGATGTGCCAGAGGGACAGGCTGTCTTTGCCCCCGGAGACTGCCACAATGGGTACATCCCCTTCCTCAAGAAGGCGATACTTCTGAATTGTTGTTTGTACCCGCTTTTCAAGAAAAGAGATGAAATCGTCGGCACAGAGGGCCGTATTGTACGCCTTAAGACCGATACTCGCCGGCTGTCCGCAGACCCTGCATTTCATCCGCCCGACACTACCCTGACCAGTCTTACTCTGTCCCCTTTTTCGAGGCGACGGTCTTCGGTCACGAGTTTGTCATTGACGACTACGAGATGGGCTTCTCTGCTGAGTGAAAAATGGTCGAGCAGCCTTGAGACGAGCATCGCCTTGTCAAATTCATATTCCTTGCCGTCCCAATCTACCCGCATCGCCTAATACATAGCACATCGACCCCCTTAAGTCAAAAGCCTACGCCCTCCGGCAGGCGTCTCAGGAGGTTGACAGGGAATGGGGGAGGACCTATAATCAGCCCATCTCGCCAGTAGGGGAACAGCGGAATCCAAAGGGGCATTAGCCAAGGAGAGGAAAATGGAAAAGGAATGCGTCTTCTGCCGGATCATCCACGGCGAAAGGGAAACTGAGTTCGTCTATCAGGACGATCATATGGTTGCCATTCACGACATACATCCTGCAGCGCCAGTCCATCTTCTCATTGTGCCACGGAAGCACATCCGGGGAGTGAACGACCTCACCGAAAGCGACAGAGAGATTCTATCCATGATGATCTTCCGGGCACGGGACCTTGCTGAACAATTCGGTATCGCCAGGTCAGGCTACAGGCTCGTCTTCAACGTGGAACGAGGAGGCGGGCAGGTGATATTTCATCTCCACCTGCATCTGATAGGTGGCTGGACCCGCCCATAGGAAGCCGGAACCTTGCCGCATTCTCCCCTAAAGGCCCTGTTTTAGCCTGTCTACATGCCGTTGAATCTGACGAAGCAGTGCTTATAATAATAGAAGCAGTCGGCATCCAGCGTAGCCATATCACAGAACATAACAGACTTTGAGAGGGTATCAGAAGTTCTTCTGGCTGACGACTCATGGCTGAAACCATCACGAGGTGAAAGATGAACTGGGATAAACTGACCATAAAAGCTCAAGAGGCAATTTCAGAGGCACAAAAGAAGGCGGAGGGTTCGGGCCACCAGATGATCGAGAACGAACATCTCCTCTTCACCCTTCTCTCGCAAAAAGAAGGCATAGTAAAACCCATATTCGATAAGCTCGGCGCTAACAGCGGGGCCGTTCTGAACGAGTTGCAGAAAGAACTGGGCAAAATGCCCCGAGTGGAAGGTGGTGTACAGGTATACATTTCCCCCCACCTGAAACAGGCCATAGACATCGCATTTAATGAGGCTGAAAGGCTGAAAGACGAGTATGTGAGCACGGAGCACCTCCTCATCGGTGTGACCGAAGTTCGGGACAGCGCAGCGTTTAAACTGCTGCAGGCCCAGGGGGTCACCAAGGACCGTATTTACTCGGTTTTGAAGGATATAAGGGGCACACAGCGCATCACCGATCAGGCGCCGGAAGAGAAATACCAGGCGCTGCAGAGGTACTGCAGGGACCTTACCGAAGAGGCCCGAAAAGGAAAGCTTGACCCCGTCATCGGCAGGGATGAAGAGGTGAGGAGGGTCATGCAGGTTCTCTCCAGAAGAACCAAGAATAACCCTGTCATCATCGGAGAACCCGGCGTGGGCAAGACTGCCATCGTCGAAGGGCTTGCCCAGCGCATTGTGAGCGGGGATGTGCCGGAAACGCTCAAGAATAAACGCGTCCTTGCCCTGGATCTGGGGGCAATGCTTGCAGGAGCGAAATACAGGGGAGAATTCGAAGACAGGCTGAAAGCAGTCCTCAAGGAAATAGACGAAGCTGCAGGGACCATCATCCTCTTCATCGATGAGCTCCACACCCTTGTTGGCGCAGGCAGCGCCCAGGGAGCAATCGACGCCTCGAACATGTTGAAACCGGCGCTGGCAAGAGGCGAGCTTCGCTGCATCGGCGCCACGACCCTCGATGAGTACAGGAAGTACGTGGAGAAGGATGCGGCTTTAGAGAGGAGGTTCCAGCCGGTCACAGTAGGCGAGCCTTCCGTTGAGGAGACTATCGGCATCCTCAGAGGACTGAAGGAACGGTATGAAATCCATCACCACGTGAGGATAAAGGATTCTGCGCTTATCGCTGCAGCCACTCTCTCCCACCGGTACATCACCGACAGGTTTCTGCCTGACAAGGCCATAGACCTGGTGGATGAAGCTTCATCGCGGCTGAGGATGGAGATCGACAGCGTACCAACTGAAATAGATGAGATAGATAGAAAAATCATACAGATACAGATAGAACTTGAAGCGTTAAAGAAAGAAAAGGACCCAGCCTCTATTGAACGAAGACAAAAACTTGAGAATGAGCTGAAAGAGATGAAAGCTGATGTGGCAGAGAAGAGGCAGCACTGGGAAAAGGAAAAGAACATCATTACCTCACTCGGCGAGATAAAAGAGAAGATTGACCACGCCCGAACAGAAGCTGAAGAACTGGAACGGAGAGGGGAGTTCGAGAAAGTGGCCGAGATTCGGTATGGACGAGTCTCCGCCCTGGAAGAGGAACTGAAGAAGAAAAATGTTGAGCTTGTGGACCTCCAGAAGGACAGGAAGATGCTGAAGGAAGAGGTCGATGAGGAGGACATTGCAAGGGTGGTCTCAAAATGGACCGGCATCCCCGTGTCGAAGATGCTCGAAGGTGAAATGGCGAAGCTGGTCAGTATGGAGGAGAGGCTCCATCAGCGGGTCATAGGGCAGGATGAGGCGCTGGAGGCCGTATCCAACACGATCAGAAGGGCACGGGCAGGACTTCAGGATCCCAACAGGCCTGTGGGCTCTTTTCTCTTTCTGGGCCCTACAGGTGTGGGAAAAACAGAGCTCGCAAAGGCCCTGGCAGAATTCCTCTTTGACGACGAGCAGGCAATCGTCCGTCTCGATATGAGCGAATTCATGGAGAAACACTCCGTGGCTCGACTCATCGGCGCACCTCCCGGTTACGTGGGTTACGAGGAAGGCGGCTACCTCACGGAGGCGGTGAGAAGAAAGCCTTACTCCATAATCCTCCTCGATGAGGTGGAAAAGGCACACCCCGACGTCTTTAACGTACTTCTGCAGGTCCTGGACGACGGCAGACTCACTGACGGACAGGGCAGGACAGTGGACTTCAAGAACAGCGCCATCATCATGACCTCAAATATGGGGAGCCAGTTCATAACAGAGTTCGCCGGAAAAGACTATGAACTGATGCGCACTAAGGTGATGGAAGCCGTACGGCTCCACTTCAAACCGGAATTCCTCAACAGGATTGACGAGATGATCATCTTCAGATCGCTCACCGTGGAGGATATCAAGAGGATCGCCGACTTGCAGCTTTCCATCCTCAAGAAACGCCTCGAAGAGCGGAAGGTGGACCTCCTGTTCACTGACAAGCTGGAGAACATGATAGCAAAAGAAGGGTACGATCCCGTCTATGGTGCTCGCCCCTTGAAAAGGCTTATCCAGAAAAAGCTTCAGGACCCTCTTGCAATGCTTATCTTGAAGGGGGAGATACGTGAGGGGCAGACGGTTACACTCGACGTGGATACGAAAGGAAACGTGGTCTTCAAATAGCCCGGCTGAAGGATGTTGCGAATACTGCTTCACAGCATCCTTCAGAATTTCCCGGAGTTTCCCTTGACAAGTGACCGGGGTTACTGCTATAAAATCGCATCATAATGTAGGCGCGTAGCTCAGTGGGGGAGCGCTACCTTGACACGGTAGAGGTCAGGGGTTCAATACCCCTCGCGCCTACCATTAAATCCCGTAACCCACAATCCAGCAACCAAAACCCCTGACTATATCCTTTACCCGGCCACAGCCGCCCTCCCCTTTCGGGAAGCCACGTTACCCTCCAGATTTTCAAGCCCAAGGAAACCTTGCCAACGACGAGGAAGATAACTGATCCAACGTCAGGTGGTCTCATCGCAAACCTGTTAGACGTATTTAAACTTATAATTACCTGAAATTGTCTATAATTACCATTATTGACACAAATGTACTGAAATGCTACAGTAGCGCATCCATACAAGGAGGTGTTTCATGAAACGTCGTGTATCATGGACTGTCGCGTCCCGGAGTCTTCTCTTCTGCCTGGTCATTCTCCGCTTCCTGTCCGGAACCACGATCCTGTGGGCCGGGGAACCCACCTACAGGCAGGGAACAGACATTTTCATAGAGACCGGGGTCGACCAGCCTGACCGGGTCCCCACCTGGTACGCGCCCATGGTTGCAAAACCCTATGCCCCGATATTCGAAATTCTGGCCACCAAGGGCACACAAGGCAGGTACTACCCCTATACCTACGCGGTCACCATAAAGGACATCGTCAAGTTCCACGGTCACGACTGCGAGGGTTTAAGTCATGCGGCAGCCAGCGCAAAGGTAGCGTTCGCCATCCTTTTTCCTGATGGGATAATAGACAGGAGCGTTCTAAGGGGTATAACGGGCCCTTCCCCCTGCTGGAGCGATGCGGTAGCATTTCTCACCGGCGCCAGGATACAATACGGAAATCTCGGATTCTTTAAGGATAGGAAATATGGGCATGCATTGATTCTCTATCGCGAGGATACAGGCGTTGCCGTTCTGGCCACTTGGAAGCAGGGGATAGACAATATTACCGGTGAACCGGTGGTACTGCCGGGAAGAATAGACTGGAAGCCTCAGGTAGACAGAGAAGAGGTGTTAAAGCTGAAGGATGTGGTAAAGAAAGCCGACGGGAAGCAGACACCCTACCAGGTGGATCTGATGAGGTACTACCAGTGGAAACATGTGAATGATGTCTTCAGCAGACCCCTCGAGGAGAGTTACCAGGCCAAGATAATAGAGAACTTCAAGTGGACGGACTGGGTGGATCCGGCAAAGGTGATACCCAAGACCCACGAGCGGTCTGATACGCGGCTGAAGAACGATATGAACAGGAAGAGACCCATCTCCCTCGAGTAGCAAAGACGAAGGGGCTGGGTGTTATGCTCTCCGTGCCCTCCCCTTGTTCCGCCATGTAAGAACCGGTACCCGCCTGACGACCGTCAGTCTGCCGAAATCCTTGCCGAAATCCCTTCCTCACTGTATACTGAGGCCACAGGGAAACGTATCGAAAGGGCCACAGGAGAAGAGGCTGAAACCGGTATCGCGGTCCATTCTGCTCATCGCCATCACAAGCGCCGTCATCTTCTTTATATGGGCATTGGTCGACGAAGACGGCTTCCTCGCCCTGGACTACATTAATCTTCCTTTCCATGAACTTGGTCATATGCTCTTCGGCATTTTCGGGCATACTTTTGCTCTCTGGGGAGGCACCATCGGGCAACTCCTCATGCCGGCCCTCCTCTTTCTTGTCTTTTGGAGAAAGAAAGAGACCCTAGGCATAGCCTTCGCCCTCTTCTGGTTTGGTGAAAACCTCCTGAACATCTCCAACTATATAGCCGATGCACAGGTCATGCTGCTTCCCTTCTTCGGAAGCGGGGAGCATGACTGGCACGCTATCCTGTCCCAGTTGAAGGCCCTCAGGCTGAGTCTCCTCATTGGGACCATGGTAAGGATCGCAGGCTGGACCATTATGGCCTGTGCCGTGGGATGGCTCACCATGATGGGTTTGAGACGTCGCCCTCCGGAGGGATGAGGTTAACAACTCAACTCACTGCTGAGCCGGAAGAAGGACCGAACCCCCCTATTCATTAACTTAGTCGCAGCAAAGAAGAAAATATTCGGAGAAGTTTTTTCCAAAGACTTTAACTATAAGAATTGACAAGGGAAAGACAAAAATGGTAAGAATATCTTTCGATTTGACTGACCGATCCGGAGATGCAACGTGGCAGCAAAAGCCGATGGAGAAGAGAATAAGATGAGCGATTCCCTGGAGATGATAAGGCACAGCACATCGCACCTCATGGCGCAAGCCGTAAAAGAACTCTACCCGGAAGCAAAGGTATCTATAGGTCCCTCAATAGAAACGGGGTTCTATTATGATTTTGACTATCCTCCAGGCTTTACCGAAGAGGATCTTCCGAAAATAGAAGAGAGGATGAGGGCGATTGCCGCCAAGAATCTGCCTATCGTCCGTAAGGTAATAAAGAAGGCTGAGGCAATTGACCTGTTCACGAAGATGGATGAGCCCTTCAAAGTGGAGCTTCTCAATGACATCACCGATGAAGAGGTGAGCATATATACCCAGGAAGGTTTCACTGACCTTTGCCGCGGCCCCCACGTGGCGTCAACAGGCAAGATAAAGGCTTTCAAACTGCTCAGCCTTGCCGGCGCCTACTGGCGGGGCGACGAAAAGAACCGGATGCTCACCCGGATCTACGGAACTGCTTTTCCGGATCAGAAATCACTGGACGAGTACCTGAACTTTCTGGAAGAAGTGAAAAGGCGCGATCACAGAAGGCTCGGCAAGGAACTGGACCTTTTCAGCATCTCTGACGAGGCAGGCGCAGGACTCGTTATCTACCATCCGAACGGCGCAATCCTCAGGTATCTGCTGGAGGATTGGGAGAGAAAGGAACACCTCAAGAGAGGCTACAAGTTCGCCGTAGGCCCGCACATATTGAAGCTCGACCTTTGGAAAAAGTCGGGCCATTTCGACAATTACCGGGAGAACATGTACTTCACCAAGGTAGATGACGTAGAGTACGGCATCAAGCCTATGAACTGCATCTCCCACATCTTTATCTACAGGTCCACGATCAGAAGCTACCGTGACCTGCCGTTGCGGTATTTCGAGCTGGGCACCGTGACGCGTCACGAGAAATCCGGCGTGCTTCACGGACTCCTGCGGGTGAGGGAATTCACCCAGGACGATGCCCATCTTTTCCTGAGGCCCGACCAACTCCACCAGGAGATCCTTGCCATCATAGAGTTCGTCAAGGATGCGATGAAGATTTTCGGTTTCGACTATGAAATGGAGATCAGCACGAAACCTGAAAAGTATATCGGGAGCGATGAGGACTGGGAAAAGGCGGAAAATGCGCTCCGCGAGGTCCTCGATGACCAGAAGATTCCGTACGAGATCAACGAAGGGGACGGAGCGTTCTACGGACCCAAGATAGATGTGAAGCTGAAGGACGCTATTGGCCGGAAATGGCAGTGCGCCACTATACAGTGTGACTTTGCCCTCCCCGAAAGGTTCGACCTGACCTACGTGGACAGCGACGGCAAGAGAAAGAGGCCCGTCATGCTCCACCGGGTTATCCTGGGCGCCATCGAACGCTTTATCGGCGTCCTCATCGAGCATTACGGCGGCCGTTTCCCGGTCTGGCTGTCACCGATCCAGGCCATTATCATGAATATTACCGAGGATCAGGAAGCCTATGCCCGCGACCTCTACGACCGGATGATCCAGGAGGGCGTCAGGGTTGAGCTGGATCTGCGCAACGAGAAGCTGGGTCTCAAAGTCCGGGAGGCAACGGTACGAAAGATTCCCTACATGCTGATTACAGGGAAGAAAGAGATGGAAGGCAAGGTCATAACCGTCCGGGTCCGGGACGGTGGCGAATTGCGTGATATTACGTTACAGGATTTCATCGATAAGGTGAAAGAGGACAATACACTCAGGAGGTGAGCTCCATAGCAAAGGAAACCAAAGATCTGCTTCTCATAAATGAGAAGATTTCGGCCCGGGAAGTACGATTGATTGATGACGCCGGAAAGCAGCTGGGCGTTGTACCGACTTTCGAGGCCATGAAGCTTGCTCGCGAAAAGGACCTGGACCTTGTGGAAATTTCGCCCAAAACGGTTCCTCCCGTATGCAAGATCATGGATTACGGAAAATACAAATACCAGCTTGCAAAGAAGGCTGCAGAGGCAAAGAAGAAACAGAGCGTCGTCCTGATAAAGGAATTGAAGCTCGGCCTGAAGATTGAGGAACATGATCTGGCGTTCAAGTTGAAGCATGTGCGAGAATTCCTCACCGCAGGCCACAAGGTAAAGATAATAATCATGTTCAGAGGAAGAGAAGTACTCCACGTGAACATGGGTGAAAAGCTGGCTCAAAAAATTATTGAGTCCATAAAGGACATAAGCGAATTAGAGCAGAAACCGAGGTTCGACGGCAGAAATATCGTCATGGTTTTTTCTCCGCTATAAGGGAGGTTGTATGCCAAAGGTAAAGACACACAGGGGACTTGCGAAGAGGATCAAGATCACGGCCAAGGGCAAGATAAAGAGGTCGAAGGCCTACCACAGCCACCTTCTTTCGTCCAAGTCGCCGAAGGAAAAACGAAGACTGGCCAAAGCAGATACCGTCAATCCTCGTGACGCGAAAAGAATAAAGAGCCTTGTGCCGTATTTATAATAATCAGAGGTGATGAGAGATGCCGAGGGCAAAAAGAGGAGTTAAGGCAAGAAGAAGAAGGAAAAAGATACTCAAGCTCGCACGGGGCATGTATGACGCGAGGCATAGCCATTACAGTGTGGCAAAACGGTCCGTATTCAAGGCACTGAAACATACATACGCTCACAGAAAAGAAAGGAAAGCTGATTTCCGGGCTCTCTGGATCGCCCGCATCAACGCGGCCTGCAGACCATACGGAATCTCATACAGCAGGTTCATCAACGGGCTGAAAGTGGCGAACATCGGACTCAACAGAAAATCTCTTGCAGACATGGCGATAAACGATCCTACCGGGTTCGAATCGGTCATAGCAAAGGTCAAAGAAGTCCAGTCAACAGCGACGAGTAACTGATACCGAAGCTGAAGAGAGTGTTGCGAGAATCTGAGGGGATGGTGCGACGAAGAGGAGACACCGTTTCTCCCGGTCTTCATGATTCCCGATATCCATAATGGTTTAACGCGGGTGGGCCTTGAGTATAGCAGAGCTGACAAAACTTGTAGAAGACGGATTAGCATCGATTCGGAGTGAAGAAGACCTCCGGCAGGTGAAGGCTCACCTTTTGAGCAGAAAGGGTGTTTTCGCCGAATATATCGATAAGATAAAGCTCGTCAGCAAAGAAGAGCGGAAGGAATTCGGCAGGGCCATAAATACGCTCAAGACAGCGACGGAACAGAAAATTGAAGAACTTGAGGCGCTCTACGCCGAAGAAACCAGGCGGAAAGAGGAGACAGCTTCACGCATTGACGTTACCATGCCGGGCAAGGTTCCGCTCCTCGGCCGGAAACATCCTATTACCCTCACCTTCGAGGAGATGATCAGGATCTTTGCTTCCCTGGGCTTCTCCGTTGCCGAGGGACCGGATATCGAAACAGAGTACCACAATTTTGAGGCCCTCAATATCCCCGGGGACCATCCCGCGAGGGACATGCAGGATACCTTTTACATCGCACCGGGAGTGGTGCTCCGCACCCATACGTCCCCGGTACAGATCAGGGTGATGGAAGCACAGCTGCCGCCGGTACGTATTATCGCACCCGGCGCGGTCTACCGCTGCGACCACGACGTTTCCCATACTCCTATGTTCCACCAGGTCGAAGGGCTGATGATAGACAAGAACGTCACCTTTTCAGACCTCAAGGGCGTGCTGACAATCTTTGCCCAACTCATGTTCGGCACTGAAACTCAACTCCGCTTCAGGCCGAGTTATTTCCCTTTCACTGAACCTTCGGCAGAGGTGGATATGAGCTGCGTCATCTGCAGCGGCACGGGGTGCAGGGTCTGCAAGGAGACTGGATGGGTCGAGATCCTCGGCTCAGGAATGGTCCATCCCCAAGTGTTGAGAAATGTGGGCTACGATCCCGAAAAAGTGACGGGGTTTGCCTTTGGCATGGGTGTCGAGCGCATTGCAATGATAAAGTACGGCATCGACGACATCAGGCAGTTTTACTATAATGACGTACGATTCCTTTCACAGTTCTGAGGTACTGACGTGAGAGTCCCATACGAATGGCTGAATTCTTTTCTGGTGCTGGAGAGCGAGCCCTTT
>CAYOYU010000010.1:25041-25562 GCA_964408265.1 uncultured Syntrophorhabdaceae bacterium | reverse complement strand
AGCTTGCGAAGAAGCTGACCATGCGCGGTCTGGAGGTGGAGGCGATTGAGGAACAGGCCACGTCCTTCTCCGGCGTGGTAGTTGCCGAAATAGCCACCATACGAAAGCACCCTGAGGCGCCCAATCTTTCCGTGTGCGAATTGAACACGGGCCACGGCCGCGTCCAGGTGGTCTGCGGCGCCCAGAACATCGTCCCCGGGCAGAAGGTGCCTTTGGCCACGATGGGCGGGAAACTCTCTGACGGAACCCTCATAGAGAAACGGACCCTGAGAGGGGTGGAGTCTGTGGGCATGCTCTGCTCCGAAAAAGAGCTGGGGCTCTCAGATGACCACAGCGGCATCTTCATCCTTCCCGATGAGACGCGAGTGGGGATTGATCTCAAGGAGATCCCGGGCATCAGAGACTTCGTCCTCGACATCAACGTGCCTCCCAACCGGGGAGACTGCCTCTCCATATACGGAATCGCACGGGAAGTGGGAAGTATCCTGAATCAACGGGCAAAGCTGCCCACTTTCGAGATT
>CAYOYU010000010.1:21062-25031 GCA_964408265.1 uncultured Syntrophorhabdaceae bacterium | reverse complement strand
AGACATAGACCAGTATGCGGACCTCCGGATTCACAATACCGACGCTTGTCCCAGGTACGTCCTGCGCCTGATCAAAGGGATCTACATAACCAAATCCCCCTTCTGGATGCGAAACCGTATAGTAAAATGCGGGATGCGCCCTATCAACACCATTGTCGATGTGACCAATTACGTGATGCTCGAACTGGGCCAGCCTCTTCACGCCTTCGACTACAGCCGCTTGAGAGATAGAAAAATAGAGGTCAAGGTAGCGCAGAACGAGATGACCTTCCGTACCCTCGACGGTGAAGACAGGAAGCTCCTGCCCGGCGATACCCTGATCTGCGATGGCCAGGGTCCGGTGGCAATTGCCGGGATCATGGGAGGAGAGAATTCGGAGATCTCCGACACCACGCGGGATGTGGCTCTGGAAAGTGCATATTTCAACCCTCTCTTCATCAGAAAGACAGCGCGGCGACTCGGCATCAGATCAGAGGCATCGCTTCGCTTCGAGAAAGGCATAGACCTCGACAACGTCGACTTCGCGGCAGAACGGGCGATCTACCTGATGAACCAGCTTTCGGGAGGAGCGGTTGTCCGCGGGAAGAAAGAGATCTACGAACCAAGAGAGCTGAAGAACATATTCGTAAGCTACGCCCGGATCAACGGGATACTGGGGACCTACGTTGAGCAGCGTGATATCACAAGCGCACTGAGGTCCATAGACCTTCACGTGGTGCGCGAGGAAGAGAAGGGATTCGTCGTTTCCGTTCCCCTTTTCAGGCATGATCTCGAGGAATACGCCGATATTATCGAGGAGGTAGCGCGTATCTACGGATATGAGCGAATCCCCGCCACTATGCCGGTGAACGCCCTCCAGGGGCAGAAGAAAGATAAGCGGGAATCCTTTCTGAAAGCGACGAAGGACTACTTCACCGGATGCGGATTCATGGAAACCATCAACTTTGCCTTTGCCAGCCCGAGAGATGCAGAGGCCTTCCTCATTCCGGCATCCGATGAGCGGGCGTCTTTCGTATCCATTGTCAACCCCATCTCCAAAGACGCCGAGACCATGAGGACCCTTATCGCCCCGCAGATTCTGCGCACCATCGCGTACAACATCAACCGGGGCACCAGGAACCTGAGGTTCTTCGAAACAGGCAAAGTCTTTTTCGCCCGTCCCGGCGAACTGCCCGTGGAGCGCCGCTCCCTCTGCTTTGCCATGACCGGGAAAGATCGGGAGTACTTCTGGAAAGAGGCTCCGCAGGAGTATGATTTCTATGATATCAAGGGCATACTCGAAGGCCTGGGGCAGTTGTTCAGGGTCGATTTTTCTGTTGACAGAAGTACGGAACCATTTTTAAATAGTAATAGATCTGCGGACATACTCATCAAGGGCACCAAGGCCGGCTGGATCGGGGAAATCAATAATCAAGTGCTGAAAGCCTACGACATCGAGCAGAAAGTCTACTGTGCGGAAATCGGATTCGAAAGCCTCCTCGAACAGGGCGTCGTTGAATCCAAGTATCAGCCGATCCCCAGGTATCCCCAGGCGACGAGAGATTTCTCCTTCATAGTGGACGACAGCATCCTCGTTTCCACATTGATAGAGCGGATCAAGTCCGCATCACCCCTCATCGTATCGGTAGGGGTTTTCGACATGTTCAAGAAAGAATTGCGAAGTGTTTCATTCCGTGTGGTATTCCAGTCCTATGAAGATACATTGACGGACGACATTATAAATGGCCTGCAGGAGACTATAATTAAAGACCTTACGGGCATAGAAGGCATTACCCTACGAAAGTGAGGAGGACCTATGACAAAATTAGAAATAGTGACAAATCTTTACGAAAAACTCGGATTCTCAAAAAGAGAGTGTGCCAACATAGTTGACAGGTTTTTTGAAATCATAAAGGAAACACTGGCATCGGGAGAAAATGTGAAGATCTCGGGCTTCGGCAACTTTGTGGTCAAAGAGAAGAAGGCCAGAAGGGGAAGAAACCCGCAGACAGGCGACGAGATCGAAATCTCCAAGAGGAAAGTGTTGAATTTCAGAATCAGCCAGGTCTTAAAAGATGAGATAAACGAACGAAGGGGGAAATGATTCAGCAAATCCCTGACAGGGTATTTTACCGGATACGGGAAGTATGCACCATTACAGGCCTGAAGCCTCACGTTCTGAGATATTGGGAACAGGAATTCAAAGATATAAAACCCGTTAAGAGCTCCAAGGGACAACGACTCTACAAAAGAAAAGATCTCGATGCTATTCTCACCATAAAGAAGCTGCTATACGAAGAGAGATACACCATTGACGGAGCAAAAAAATATCTCTCCAGCCACAAGCACCTCCTCGACCAGATAAGGGAAGACCTGAAGGAATTGAGGAAGCTGCTTCAAAAAGGAGTATAGATCATGAAGAAATGCCTTGTCGTCTTAATAGCCCTTTTCCTTTTCTCTTGCACATCCGGACCTGTATACATGGCAAAAACCGAAAAGGAGAGTATGAAGACCTCTTACGACGAGGCAGGTTTGAGGCAACTGGCCGCGCGGAACCAGGACCTTCTGAACCAGATATATGGCCGCTACAACAGGTCCAAAGTCGACATCTATCCCGAGGGCATCGGTTTCACCACTCTCCGCGGTCTTGATAACTCGAAGCACTTTTATCTCCTCGTAAACCTGAGGCCTGCTGACGTCTATTTCGACGAAAGCTCAACAAAACCGGAGCAGAGATTTGCCAGGGTGCTCCAGACCTACATGGAAAAATATATGGCCTACCTCAACAGCTCCGATTTGGACAGGGATGGGGTGGAGGGTCTTTCATTCGGCATCTACTGGCCTGTTCGGGACTACTCACAGTGCGACCAGTATGGCGGTTTCATCGAATACATCAACATCTTCCTGCCCAAAGAGGAAGCCCAGGATCTTCTGGACAAGCGCAGGTCCTTCCGTGATTCCATTGAGAAGGCGGAGATCTTCACAAGCCTGGAGACAAAACCGGCAATAAGCGTGCGGCCGGTCTTCTAACCCACCCTTCGGGGATTTCAAATTTGAAATCTGAAATTGGCGCAGCCTGATGCAGCCCCGGCGCCCTACCTGATGCAGTTCGCCCCGTAACAGATGACCCGCTGGGCCGTGGCGTCGTTGTAACGGTTTGGCAGGTAGCCGTTTGCCAGGCACTGGCCGTATATGTAGGCGGCCAGGGCTTCATAGCTCTTCTGCTCGGTCCCGTCAGGACGCTTCACGATGGCACCCAGGGGAGGCGAAGGGTATATCTCATTCAGGTTCTCGGGGTTTCGAAGATTGACCCCCTTGCTCTTGGCGAACATGGCTACATCATAGTCGGCGGCGATCGAATAGAAGGTGGCAAGAGGATTCACGAGCCAGCCCCCCTGCCCTTCGTCATAAATGACGGTGTCGAAATTCTCGGGATTCGCCGGGTTTGAGGCCATGATCAGCTTCGTCACGCTGTAGGGGCTCGTGCCCGTGCTGAACTCGTACCTCATGCCGGCAGGCATCATGAAATAGTCGATCCCCTCGGTGCTTCCGAAGGAGGTGTTTATGGACATGTCGAGGATGCCCTTCAGCTCGGCTGCGGTCACGGCAAAGCGGGCAATGGGGAAACCGGGGGTGTAGTCGTCGAGGCTCGCCGCAAGGGGAGATTGCCCCATGGGAAAGATACGGAAGACATCTGCAAGGGAGATGGAGCCTGCCTTGCCGAGCCAGATCCCGTCACGGGTGATGCCGTGGATAATGAGGGATACGCTGGTGGGTCTGATCCCGTTGGTGACGACGAGGAAGGAGTCGGCAAGGAGCCTCAGGAGCGGCGTCTCCTTCGGGGCCTGGATGAGGGGCAGGGACAGGGCCCGGGTGCGGTCGCGGGGGAGGGACCTGCCCACGATCCGCAGCCGCTGCACGGCCGCCAGGCGAAGGGCGGTCTCCCGGTTTCCGATGGCGATGGCCGCCAGGGTTTCGGCGTCCTTCAGT
>CAYOYU010000010.1:12781-21052 GCA_964408265.1 uncultured Syntrophorhabdaceae bacterium | reverse complement strand
CTCCTTCGGGGCATGGATGAGGGGCAGGGCAAAATGGCTGCGGCCCAGGAGCCTGAAATAGAGATCGCCCGTCAGGTTGGGGTCGTGGGTGACATTGCGGCCCTCGATGGCCCAGAGGGAGCGTTCCAGCATGGAGCGGTTCGTGCTGCCGTTCTCCGGCTGTGCTTCGAGAACCGCTATGGATTCGTCGACGATGGCACGGAGGGCCGGGTCTGAGGGTGTGGCGTTCGTCACGGGTATTACCAGCGACTTCTCATCTTCCATGGTCACGTTGCCCGCTTCATCGAGGAGAAGGGAGAGCTTTCCCACATGGTCGCCGTACCGCCCCGACTCGATGAGGATCACGTCCTTGCCGGTCTTCAGGTTCCTGATCCTGACAGGCCCCACGGTCAGATGGGTGTGGCCGCTCAAGAAGACGTCGATGCCAGCCACGTTCTGTGCGATGCGAAGGCTTTCGCCCCTGTCGGGATGGACGGGGTCGGTGCCGGTATGGCCGAGGGCGATGACCATATCCACTTTCTGAACCCCCCGGAGATAGTCGACTACGGGCTGCACCTCCTGGTAGATCGTCTCCAGGATACCGTCGTAATCATCATCCCTGCCGCTGGCAGCCCGGGAGAAGGTAACGGGAGCCTTGCCGGGGGCATCGAACGCCGCATGGCCGCCCATGATGCCGATGAGGCCGATCCTGATCCCGTTCGTCGTGGTGATGACATGCCAGCGCCTGATCGGCTTCGCGGGATCGTTCCCGGTCTCGTCGAAGAGCGCCCTGAGCGCGGCATCCTGAGCAGTGCCGGCAAAGTGGATGTTCGTGGCGAGGAGAGGGAACAGCCCGCCTGTATCCTCTGCTTTCGAGAGGGTTGCTGCGAGGAAAGCCGGGCTCAGCTCGAAGTCGTGGTTGCCGAATGTGCTGGCGTCGTATCGCAGGAGCTTCATGGACCGGTAGTCCGGTGAAGATTTCATGGAGGCGGCCTCGAAGAGGGTGCCCATGAGGTTGTCACCGGAAGAGAAGGTGAGGTGCGCCGCGCCGTCCACTTCCGCCTTTGCCCGCTCCGAGGCGAATATGGTTGCCCGCCGCCCCGCCCCGCCGGTGATCGTGCCATCACCGGCTGTCTGTGCCGGAGGATAGTCATCCACTTCGGGTCCTACACCGAGCTGGTAGGAATGTTCGTCGGTGGTGTGGAGGATTACCAGTCTGCGGTATGCGGGATCGGAATTACCGTTGCAGGCGGCAAGGGCGGTAATAAGGGTGATGAGCAGGACTGTGCCTGCGAAAAGTCTGGCAGTCTTCATAGGTAACCGGGCGGAAGCACCGCATGGCATGATAATCGCTGCGGCATGCGTAGAATCTATACCATCGGCGCCAGGCGGAGTCAACCCATATGAGGTCCTCCTCCCGGAGGCCCTTCTCTCTTGACACAGGCCCCTTCGATTCTTTAACTTTTATTCGTGCCCCCACCAATCAGCAGACAAAAGGGAATACCGGCTGCGCCCGATCTACGGGATCGTGCCCTCCTCATCCTCGACGATGACGCTTCTTGCGTCCCTCTCGGGAAGGGGCTTCAGTCCTTCGGCGCCCTTGTGGAGTGCGCCGCCACCGTTGACGATGCACGCCGCATCGTCATGACGGGCAGGACAGATGCACTGATTGCCGCCATCGGTCTCCTCGACGAAAAAGGGGCAGACCTCATCGAGGACTTCAGGACCTCATCACCCGGCGGGCTTCTCTTCGTCATCGTCGATGCCGGCTCAAACTGGACCGGTCTCGATTCCGCTAGGCTCGACGTGGACGAAGTCCTGCGAAGACCCGTGGACGCCGGGCAACTGGCAGCCATGCTGGCCCAGCGGCGGCGCGGCCCGACCGCCCATAGCGCCGCCCTGGCCACCGTTGACCCCCTCATATCCCAATGGCGTCCCTATTTCCAGTTCCGGTCGCCGGCTATGCGGCGTGCCCTGGAGAATCTCCCGCGCATCGCATCGTCTCATCAGCCCCTTCTCATAACGGGTGAAACAGGCACTGGAAAAGAGATTATCTCCAGGGCGGTTCACGTGCTGAGCCCCCGGTCCGGAGGGCCTTTCGTAGCAGTCAACTGCGGGGCCATACCGGAGACCCTCATCGAAGGGGAACTCTTCGGTCATGAAAAAGGGGCCTTCACCGGGGCAGAGCGGATGAAGAAGGGGAGGTTCGAAAGCGCCCACATGGGGACTCTCCTCCTCGACGAGATCGGTGATATGCCCCTTCATCTCCAGGTGCGCTTCCTGCGCGTCCTCGAGGAACGGCACCTCTACCGCGTGGGCAGTGAGAAACCGATTCCCGTCAACGTCCGCGTCCTTGCCGCCACCCGCCGGGACCTCTCAAAATCGGTCGAGGAGGGGCTCTTCCGGGAAGACCTGTACTACAGGCTGAATGTGCTCCGTCTCCACCTCCCCCCTCTGAGGGAGCGAGTTGAAGACATCTCCTACCTGGCCGTTCACTTCCTCGGCCGTGCCCTGTCGGAAATCAACGCCGAAGCCCCCTACCCCATCCTTTCCCAGGAAACAATCCGGCTCCTCGAACATTTGCCATGGAGAGGAAACGTGAGGGAGTTGAGAAACCTCATGACAAGGGTTGCCACTCTTCTGCCCCCCGGCACCTTCCAGATCATGCCGGCCCATGTCCTGCCCCACCTGGAGGAAAGAGAACAGGCATACCCCGCTGTATGCCCGGCCGGTCCCCTGACGGAGGGAGTCCATGTCCCCTTCGGTACTCCGCTTTCGGAAATCGAGGATATCTTCATCAGAACTACACTGGAACAGACCGGCGGCAACCGGACAAAAGCCGCAAAACTCCTTGGCATCAGCATCAGGACGCTGAGACGCAAACTCAATTCCATGAAAGATCCCAAATAGGTCAAACTGACCTAGCCGGTCAAAATGACCTTCCTCCGTTTATCGAATACTCCTGCCCTGCCCCGCTGCCGCCAGGATACTACCCGGCCATAATGACCTGGGCCCTCAGATAGGGGCTGATTACCTCTATACTGAACTTTCCTTTAGTTTCAGTAAGTTATATGGTTGATTCCCCTGTGGCACGGAGGTTGCTATTAACGATGACAGGTAACAAAACAGAAAAAGGAGGTAGACACACATGCTTTGGACAGAGATAGGCAGATTTGGAACAGCGCTGGATCCATGGGTGCAGTTCGGCCGGTTGGGAAGCGAAATGGACCGTTTCTTCTCCGGTGCCGTTGCTGAGAGGGGAAGTGATTTCCCACCGGTGAACCTGTGGACGAAAGGTGATGAGGTTGTTCTGACCACCGAGATTCCGGGGATAGATCCGGATAAGGTTGATATTTCAGTCGCAGGCAAGACGGTCACCATCAAAGGCTCTCGCAAGGCAGAACCGGTGAAGGAAGATGAGGTATATCACCGCAGGGAACGATGGTATGGCGACTTCACCAAGACTTTGGAACTTCCCTTTACCATTGAGGCCGATAAGGTACAGGCACGGTTCGCAAGAGGAGTCCTTTCCGTGGTGCTCACCAAGGCTGAGGTGGAAAAACCGAGAAAGATCCGGATCAAGTCCGAATAATATGAAATGAGACAGGAGGTGTCCCATGGCAGAGTTGGCAAAGGACATTCAGAAGAAGGAGGCCACCCAGCCCGATCGCATCGAACAGACCCGGGCAAGAAGGGTCTATCAACCGGATGTTGACATCGTCGAGACAAAGGAGGCTATTTTTGTAACCGCCGATATGCCCGGCATTGACGAAACGTCCGTGGACCTGACCCTGGAAAAAAACCTTCTCACCATCTACGGAAAGGTGGACGAGGTTGCACAGGAGGGCTACAGTCCGGCCTATGCACAGTACGGCATCGGGGACTACCGGAGGGTATTCACCCTGTCCGATGAGGTTGACAGAGACAAGATAGAAGCCACGGTAAAGGACGGTGTCCTGAAACTGATCCTACCGAAGGCGGAAGCTGCAAAAACGAGAAAAATAGTGGTAACGCAGGGTTCATAGAAAAGGAACGAGGAGGTGCGCCAATGACCGTAGGGGATATTGTACCGAGAAGTTTCGGAAAATGGCTGCCTAAGAACCGGGATGATAGAAACCCCTTTCTCGGACTGAGGAACGAGGTGGACAGGCTCATCGAGGATTTCTTCAAAGACTTCGCCATGAAACCTTTCGAGCCGGCTGCTGCCGGGTTCACGCCGAGGATAGATGTGTCGGAAGACGCCGCAGCCGTAAAGGTGGCCGCCGAACTGCCAGGCGTCGAGGAAAAGGATATCGATCTTTCCATCTCCGGGGATTCCCTGGTAATCAAGGGAGAGAAGAAGGAACAGAAGGAGGAGAAGGGCAAGGGGTATTACCGGACGGAACGCTCCTATGGAGCTTTCAGCCGGACCATCCCCATCCCGTCGGACATCGAACAGAAGAAGATCACCGCCGTCTTCAAGAACGGCGTACTTACCGTTACGCTGCCCAAATGCCAGCAGGCTGCAGCCGGGGCGAAAAAGGTCCCTATAAAGACAGATTGAAAAACCAGGGGGTCAAATCTTTATTCTTGACATCAAAGAAGAGACGCCATGAGACAAGAATGAGGATTTGACCCCATCCCGCTCCGGTACCATGTTCTCAAGACGGGAACACCCGCTAGCCTCCGGCAAAACCGGCCGCGGCCGATAAGCGGCACTGGCCGCAGGACCACTACGGTTCATCGTACCGGGTGTCGGCCTTGCCGGACCTGCCCGCTTGCCCCTAAGGTTCGCTTAAGCGACAATTCTCCCGACCCGTACAAACCCCCGGGGATCAACAGGTCATCCGAATTCTCCACGACTTAAGGTCGCCGGCCCGGTAGGAGTGTTCCCGGACCTCTCCCAATAAAGCAATCACTCTCGACTAATTGCAGGAAGGAGAGGTAGAATAGGAGGATGCTTCGCATGCTCACACAGATGACACATAGGAGGTGGAAATGAAGATTCGGACAGTTCCCGTAATGATCGGCCTCTTAATGCTTCTCTTCGCCACACAGGCAGGTATTGCAGGCGCCGCCGAAATCAAAGCCCTGGTAACGATTGCCCTGCAAAGCACCTTTGAGGAACTCGGACCGGTTTTCGAGAAGGCCACCGGCCACAAACTGACAACCATCTTCGGGCTGAGCCCCGTAATGGCGAAACGAGTCCAGGACGGCGAAGTTGCCGACTACGTGGTTTCCACCCGGGGCGGAATTGACGGCCTGGTGAAGAGCGGCAAAGCCCTCCCCGGTTCGGATAAGACTCTCGCCCGCTCCAGCATCGGCGTTGCCGTCCGCAAGGGTGCGCCAAAGCCGGATATCTCCACACCCGATGCGCTGAAGAAGACGCTCCTTGCCGCCAGGGCGATCAGCTACTCCAACCCGGCGGCCGGTGGTCCCAGCGGCGTGCACTTTGCCAAAGTGCTGGAGCGCCTGGGAATTGCGGAAGAGATGAAAGCCAAAACCAAATTTCCCCCGGCAGGCGGTTTTACCGCCCAACTCCTGGCAAAAGGGGAAGTGGACATAGCCGTGCAGCAGATGGGAGAGTTGCTGTCGGCGACCGGCGTGGAGGTGGTGGGCCCCCTTCCCGGCGACCTGCAGAACATCACCGTATATGCGGCCGCCATTCCCGCCGCTGCAAAGGAGCCTGAAGCCGCAAAGGCCTTGATGAAGTTCATGCAGACCCAGGATTCGAAGGCCGTCATGAAAGCGAAGGGCCTTGACCCGAACTAGAGACCGGGGGCTGTCGCCCGGGCTTTCCGCCGGCGGTCTCAGGGTGAGGCGATGCACGATCCGCGGTCAGATACGAGGAATGACAATGAAATACAGAATTAAACCTGCAGAGAAGAATAACGCCCAGTGCGAGGGTATTATCAAGGGGACACATCATGGGGTCCTCTCATTCTCCCACGAAAGTGAACCCTATGCAGTACCGATGAATCATGCATACGAGGATGGAAGGTTCTACTTTCACTGCGCCGTGGGTGGAAGGAAGATTGAGTACATAAAGCGAAACTCATCCGTTGTCTACACTATCATGAAATACTACGGCTCCCCGGAGGATTTCAAAAGCAGGCACAACTGCCATGGTAAATGGGAGAGCATCGTCGCCTTTGGCAAGGCAAAATACGTGGAAGACAGAGAGGAACTTAAGGATATATTCATGAGATTCATGAAGTATTACGGGAAGGAAAATTTCAGGCCCTCTGAATCGTCTTTCTCAGACACGAGGGCTATAGTCATGGAAGTGACGAAGATGACGGCGAGGAGAGAACTGGAGACGAAGGAGACTGAGTTCTACGAATGGGAGTGACGAGACGTTCTGAACGGATATTGACCCTGATATACCCGGTACGCTATGATGTACCTTATTTGAAGCCTTAGGCAGTAACTGCCTTTAAGGAGATTGATGTGCTGCACATCTTTGTAGACGCTGACTCATGCCCGGTCAAACCGGAAGTCTACCGGGTCGCAAACCGGTATCACCTTGAAGTCACGTTGGTGGCCAACTCCTGGCTGCGGTTCCCCGAAGAAAGCTGGATCACCCTTGAGATCGTAAAAGAGGGGATGGACGTAGCAGATGACTGGATTGTGGAGCATGTGCAACCCCAGGATATAGTGGTCACCGCCGACATTCACCTTGCAAACCGCTGCCTTAAGAAGGGGGCCCTCGTAATCGCTCCGACGGGAAAGCTCTTCACCGACAGCAACATCGGAGAGGCCGTGGCCACCCGGGACCTGTTGACGGGACTCCGCGGTTTAGGAGAGATGACCGGCGGACCCCCACCGCTCACAAAGCGTGACCGGTCACGTTTTCTTCACCAGCTCGATGAAGTGATTCAATCAGTTCGCCGCACCAACGCCCTCCATTCCAACTGACCTGCATATCCGCCGGAAGGACTTGCAGCTTACCCTTATCCTCTCTGGAAGATTGAAGTAATGGTCTTATATTATGAGAGAAGAGTGGCAGTTCCGGGATAACACCACGCAGACAAGACAGATTCAACCGGGAATCAAGAAGTCAACGAAAGGAGAACAGTATGGCACAGAAGAAGATAGCGGTATTTGTGGGGAGCCTCCGCAAGGAATCGTTCAACCGGAAGATGGCAAAGGCGCTCATCGCTTGCGCACCTGAATCATTGGAGCTTGAAATCGTCGAGATCGGCGGGCTTCCCCTCTACAACCAGGATCTCGATGATAATCCGCCGGCTGTCTGGACCGAATTCCGGCAATATATACTCAGTTTTGACGGTCTCCTCTTTGTCACTCCCGAGTATAACCGTTCAGTTCCCGCCGTCCTCAAGAACGCCATCGATGTGGCTTCCCGCCCCTACGGGAAGAGCGTCTGGAACGGAAAACCCGGCGCCGTGGTAAGCGTCTCCCCGGGTGCGATAGGCGGATTCGGCGCCAACCATCATCTGCGTCAATCTCTCGTCTTCCTGAATGTCCCCGCCATGCAGCAGCCTGAGGCTTATATCGGGAATGCGGCAAGCCTCTTCGACGAGAAGGGAAACCTTGCCAATGATTCCATCAGGGAATTCGCCGTGAAATATATGCAGGCCTTTGCGGCATGGGTTGAGCGGGCAGCCTCCTAGCTTTCCGCTTCAGCTCTGTTTGATAAGGGCGATACCGATGACGGCGAGGATGATCCCGGCGACCCTCTGGAGGGTGATTCCCTCCCTGAGGATGAGAATGCTCAGGATCGCGGTGACAAGGGGGTAGGATGCGACGATGGGCACCACCTTGGAGGCCATCCCCCCTTTGAGCACGCAGAAGTAGGCATACTGCCCCAGGAGCCCCGCCATGATGCCGCTGGCGGCGAAGAGGGAGATGCTCCTCAGGGAGAGCTTCGACAACTCCTGAACCCTGCCGGTAAAAAGGAATAGAACGAAGAGGACCAGGGTAACGGCGGTGCTTCGAATCAGGACGCCCGTCAGGGGGTCCACGTCACTGAGACCCAGTTTCTCAAAAAGCGGCGCCGACCCCCAGAGGAACATGGTCGCGGCCATAAGAACGAGGGTTAAGGAATCGTTCAGGATCATACAGGGACACCTCCTTTCCCACCTATGGTGAGATCAGGAAAAGGCGCGGGGGTGAAGGAGAGGATGAATACAATGAGGATGGCAATGGCGAGGAGCTTCCTCTTCCCGTCGAGTTCCGTGTCGGTGTCGAAGGGCTCGGGGTGGTTCATCCCGAAAATCAAGAGGAGAATGGTGAGCGCAAGCCAACCTGGATTGTAAAAGATGGCCATGAACACCAGAAGCCCCAGACAGA
>CAYOYU010000010.1:9036-12771 GCA_964408265.1 uncultured Syntrophorhabdaceae bacterium | reverse complement strand
CCATTTGCTTTTCTCCCCGAAGACGGCGTAGATGATGTGGCCGCCGTCGAGCTGTCCCACGGGCAGAAGGTTGAGGGCGGTCACGAAAAGTCCCACCCAACCGGCATAGGCGAAAGGATGGAGTACCAGGTCATACCCTTCCGGAATGGCCCCTATCATAACATTCTGGAGAAGCTTGAACATGAGGGGATCGCCGAGCTGGAGGAAGGGCAGATCCTTGTTCACATATTCCACCGCGGAGAGCTTGATCCCGATGATGATGAACGGTACGGCCACCAGGAATCCGGAAAGGGGACCGGAGATGCCCATATCGAAGAGAGCCTTCTTGTTGATGATGATGCCCCTCATCTTTATCACTGCCCCGAAGGTACCGAAAGGAGATAAGGGAAAGGGGATGAAATAAGGGAGAGTTGCAGGGATACCGTATCTTCTGCTCATCACATAGTGGCCCATTTCGTGGGCCAGGAGGATGGACATGAGGGCGAAGCTGTAGAGGGGGCCTCCCACAAAAAGCGTGGAGGCCACGGTCAGCACAAAAAGAAGGATGTGGAGGATCAGGCCTTTAGTAGCCCGCATTCCAGACGAACCCGATCATGTTTGGTCCCGCTTTTTATATAGCCGTCAAGAAAGGCAAGCATCCTGAGAAATGAGACCAGCCGCTGTCTGCTCAGTTTCCTGCCCGTTTTGGAGAGGCTGAAAGCATAGTAGGGCTTCTGGTAAGCCAGGTACTGCCTCCTGTCGAGAGGCTTCAGTTCGAGCCCTTCTTTCCACCTGCTGAAGGCCTTGGAAAAAACCCTGAAATCGGAAGTACCCTCGAAGAACTCCTCCATATCCTTGGCCTGCAGCAGAAGGCGGATCTGCTTCACCAGATAGCCGTGGATGGCCAGTATGTGCACGCCGTCGAGGAAAAGGTTCTCCAGCACCGAGAGCATGGCTTTCTTGTCCATGGCAGCAAGGGCATCGAAGAGGGCAAAGAGGTTTTCCTCGTGGGTTTCGGAGACCACGGCGAGGACATCCTTTGATTTAATGTCCTTCCGGTCTCCCACGAAATTGATCACCTTCATCAGTTCGGATTCCAGGATCGCCTCGTCCCTGATCCTCCCCGTGAGCAGGGTGAAGGCTTCATGGGTCATCTTCTTGCCATGCTTCCTGATGAAGCCCCGCACCGTCTCCTCGAGACGTTTCTCCCGTTCCCTCTCCGGGGTAATGAGCTCTCCGCCCACAAGGGCATGGATGCCCGCAGGATCACCCGTCAGGTAGACGAGGAGATGTATCCTTCCTTTAAGCACCTCTATCTGCCTTTTCAGCTCCCCGAGCACATCCTTCTCGGGGTCCACAAGGATAAGTATGCTCTTGGGGGAGACGAAGAGCGCAGAGGAGTGTTCGATGATGATGCTTTGTGTGTCCTTGCCGGCAGCGATGATCTGTTCAAGGTCATCGCCCCAGCTCCTCGAAATAGAGTGGATGTCCTCCAGGATATTCTCTTTTGTTCCGGCAACTACTGCTACGTTTCCCACGCTATGAGATTACTACACCACCCGCCGTTTTTCAACCGCAGAGGACCGGAAGAATGGCTACATGGCGGCGAAAGACGGGAAAATGTGCTATCCTTATGGCCGTAACCTCAGGTGAAAGAATATGAGCCTTGTCCGGATACATAATGTCTCCATAAACTTCGGCGCTCCCCAGGTGCTCGATAACGTCTCCCTCCAGATAGAGGAAGGCTCGAGGATAGGGCTTCTGGGCCGGAACGGCTCGGGCAAATCGACCGTCCTGAAACTGCTCACGGGAGAACTCTCCCCCGATGCGGGAGAGATCATCTTTAGCGGGGATGTGAAGGTGGCCCTGCTCCCCCAGGACGTCCCCGACGACCTTCCCGGAACAGTCTACGATGTGGTGGCCTCGGGGGGGAAGCTGCAGACCGACCTCCTCGGAGAGTACCACGAACTTGCCTTTCACATGAACCGGGAAGGCGACGGTGCACTTAAGAAACTGGAGGAGATCCAGCACCGCATAGAAGCAGCCGGGGCCTGGCAGTTCCACCAGCGGGTGGAGACGATTATCGCCAGGACGGGTATCGACGGAAACAGCATTTTCCGCTCCCTGTCGGCAGGTCTGAAAAGGCGGGTCTTTCTCGCAAGGGCCCTGGTGAACGAACCTGACATCCTGCTCCTTGACGAACCGACCAACCATCTCGATATCGATACAATCCTCCGGCTCGAAGAGCTTCTCATCAACTATGGGAAGACGCTCATCTTCGTGACGCACGACCGGGCCTTCCTCCAGAGAGTGGCGACGAGCATCGTCGAAATCGACCGTGGGCGCCTCGTCCTTTACCCTTGCGACTACCGTACGTACCTTGAACGCCGCCGGAGCCTGCTGGAGGCGGAGGAAAAGGAGTGGCAGGAGTTTGACAAGAAACTGGCGAAGGAGGAGGTCTGGATCCGGCAGGGGATCAGGGCCCGCCGCACCCGGAATGAGGGCAGAGTCCGGGCGCTCAAGGAGATGCGCGAGGAGCGGGCCCGCAGGCAGGAGCAGACAGGCGTCTCCAGGCTTGCAATACAGGAGGCTGAAAGAAGCGGCCGCATGGTTGTGGATGCCGAAAACGTCTCCTTTGCCTGGGACGACAGGAAGATCGTGGAGGATTTCTCTACCACCATCATCCGCGGCGACAAGGTTGGTATCATAGGGCCTAACGGGTGCGGGAAGACGACGCTCCTCAGAGTACTCCTGGGAGATCTGGAGCCCCGGCACGGAAGGGTCCGTCTCGGCACAGGGATAAAGATCGCCTACTTCGACCAGCTCCGGGCACAGCTGGACGAGAACCAGACCCTCAGAGAGAATATCGGCGGCGGCAATGACATGATCGTCACGGGCAACGGCTCCCGCCACGTGGTCGGATATCTGCAGGACTTTCTCTTCTCCCCGGAACGGACCATGTCGCCGGTGAGGACCTTATCCGGAGGCGAACGGAACAGGCTCCTTCTGGCAAAACTCTTCATACTGCCATCGAACGTGCTCGTCCTTGACGAACCCACCAACGACCTCGATGCCGAGACGCTCGAACTCCTCGAAGACCGGCTGCTCGAGTACAACGGCACCATCCTTCTCGTGAGCCACGATCGCGAGTTCCTCAACAACGTGGTCACATCGACCATAGTCTTCGATGGTCACGGCGGCCTGGCCGAATACGTGGGCGGCTACGACGATTGGCTCAGACAGCGGGCTCCGGCACCTTCTGCACCGGTCCCCTCTTCTGTCTCCCGTGACCCGAAAAAAGAGAGGCTCCCTAAGGAGAAGCAGAAACTCTCCTTCAAAGAGACGAGAGAACTGGAGGCACTGCCCCAGATCATCGAAACCCTGGAAAAGGAGAAGAGCCAGCTTCTTCTCACGCTCAATTCGCCGGAATTCTACGCGCAAAGGGATGTGTCCAAAGTTATCGCAGCCAATGACCGCCTGAAGGCGCTGGAAGGAGAACTGGACGCAGCCTACGGCCGCTGGGACGAACTGGAAAGCCTCGCCGCACGGTTGAGCAGGTAAAGCCTGAAAAACGGGTAGCGTCAGACACTACCAAAAACCGATGGAAATTGCGGCGAAAGTCTGTTATCTTAATAACCACGGGGAGTAGCTCAGCATGGTGGAGCACAGCGTTCGGGACGCTGGGGCCGCAGGTTCAAATCCTGCCGCCCCGACCACATTGTGATTTCAAAAGGTTCCATAACGTGTCAAAGCCCC
>CAYOYU010000010.1:8047-9026 GCA_964408265.1 uncultured Syntrophorhabdaceae bacterium | reverse complement strand
TAAGTATTTCAGGGGGTCCGAGTTTTCGGGCCCCCTGTTTTTGTGTCATTGATTTGCCTTCCCCTTAACCTATCTTCGCGTCAGACACCCGGCTCGCTACAAACGCAACAGGAGCAAGACTGTCCCCTATTCAATGCTTGACTCCACTGATTTCTGCTGTATATAGGTATTCAAGTGCTGACATTGGAGGAGAAGGAGATACCATGAAGGGTGCAGCAAAGACATTTCTTATAGGGTTGGCCATTATACTTGCCGTGATGTCTGTTCCGGTTCCGGTTGCAGCAGCAGCGGAGGCTGAAGCAGCAACGCAGGCGGAAGCAGCAGGCCGGGGAGACCTCGTGGTGGAAATCGATGTGTCCCTGGGTACGGAAGTCTACGTTACGCTGAACGGCAAGAGGTACTGGACCTATAACGGCACATCACAGTGTTTCAGTGATGCCTTCCCTGTTGGTCTTATCACCGTGCAGCCCATGGTGCACTTCGGCACCACTGCCGCTGTCAGCCTCCATCGCATACTCAGAGAATGCAAGGGAACGGCCAAGGTCGTCGCCGGGGCCTCAGGCACATTGTGTACCGGCGACTTCGAGTACTTCATAGAAAGCAATCCTCCCAGGATGGAACTGATCAAAGATTTTAAGGCAACCTACCGGGTGGAAGAGGCAACCTGCAGCGACAGGCCTGCGTTGAAACTCATCATTCAGTAACAGTGCGACCATCCTTCTTTGCTTGCCGTTACCATGATCTTTTTTCGTCAGCGACACCAAGCTTGCTGAATCGAGCCAAGGGGACAGGCTTACGTCAATAGCAAGGGTGGCCTTCATCTGCCTGTGACCCTACACACGTTGACGGTTGCCACGCAGAAACGGCAGCCGACAAGTGACCCTTCCTGTCGATTCTGCCCATTTTGATCCCTTTTTCAAAAGTTCGCGTCGAGAAGTCCATCCCCCGCAAACCCTTGCCGCTATTGGCCTTGTCGCGA
>CAYOYU010000010.1:0-8037 GCA_964408265.1 uncultured Syntrophorhabdaceae bacterium | reverse complement strand
CATGGATCTGTTCCGGCCGGATCTATGTTGTTGTGCCCCTTTATTTTCGACTTGTCTCAGGCTTTGCCTCGATTTTCGGCAGCATCAACGAGAGAGCGGTACAGAGAACAGGCAGGGCCGAGACGATGGCCATGGCTGCCCGAAATCCGTGGTGGTCGGCCACCCATCCGAAGAACGGCGTGGTAAGGCCGCCGAATGTGAACCCTACCCCGAATATTATCCCTGAAGCAAACCCCGCCCTGTTAGGCAGATAACCAAGGCCCAGAACGACCATGGAGCCAAAGGGAAGCGAAAGCATGAGCCCGATGGGCACCAGGAGGAGTGTGGCCACGATTACGCTGTCCACGAAGGCAAGGATGGGGAGCAGGCACATGAGCACCACAAATCCTGCAATGGTGACACCCCGGTAGCCAAAACGGTCGCCGCTCCTGCCGCCGACAAAATTACCCACCATGGTGGAGCCGAGGAGGATGGCGAGGGCTGTGCCGGCCGCTGCCTTCGACTGGTGGAGCACGTTGATCCAGTAAAGGGGCAGGAAGGTGTTGAGCCCGTAAAAAATCGTCGACCGGCTGAGCATGGCCACGGTGAGGCAGGTAAAGGCAGGCCACAGGTCGCGTCCGTTGGTCTGAGCCGATGCCACATGCCTTCCCGTGTCATACCCTTCAGTGAGGCTGGGGAGGTTGTAGACAAGCAGCACAGCCACCATGGCCGTGGGCACCAGAAGCCAGCAGATGCCTTTCAATCCCCAGAGGAGGAGGAAACCTGTGGCAAGGAGAGGCCCCACGGCGAAGCCGAGCTGGCCGCCGATGCCGAAGAGGCTCATGGCCGTCGCTTTCTGGTCGCCGCCAAGGTGGTTCATGAGCCGTGCCCCTTCGGGGTGAAACATTGCGATACCGAGGCCGGTGAGCATCACCGCCCCCATACCGGCGTAATAGGTGGGTGCGATGCCGGTGAAGGAGATACCGAGACCGATGGAGATCATCGCCACCGGTATGAGCCACGGCCTCGCGTGCCTGTCGGCCATGTGTCCGAAAACCGGCTGCGCCAACGTGGAAACGAGGTTGAGTATGAATACAATCCCTGCGGCAGCGGCATAGGTGATCTCGTGCCGTGCAACGAAGAAGGGGAGCATGACGGGGATCGACCCCTGATTGATGTCGGCAGCCGCGTGGGCTATCACCATCAGTGCAAGGCCTCTCTTCTTCATGTTCCCCTGCCCTGAAGCGGGAGATTTGCTGTCAAATTCACGTACTTTCCTGACCCGTCGAACTTACATGGCTCACCGGGTGAAAAATTTCCTGAGGTTCCCTCCGAAGTAGGCCCCTTTCTCCTCATCGGAAACAGGCAGCTTGACAAGACCGGAGAGAATCTTCCGCACGTAAGGCGGTTTGTTCAGCTCGTAGGGGTAATCGGTTCCGAAACAGAGGTGCTGCGCGCCGAGGACCTCAAAGGCATACCTTATGACCGGCATCCATCCCCCATACCCGGCTGAATCGAATAGCATATTTCTGCACAGAAAGTCAAAGTCTGCAACCAGCCCCAACTCCTCTGCCTCATCGATGGATCTCCCGTAGCCACGGTCCTTGATCTCCATATCAGCCTTCTGGTGCCACGCCAAAAGACGTCCTTTCAATGCGGGCAGACCGCCGCCCAGATGGGCCGCTATGACTTTCAGCTCCGGAAACCTGGGGAGGACGCCGTAGATGATCTCCACAAGGGCCTTGATGCAGTCGTATTCCCTGGACATGGTGGTAAAAAGGTCATACCGCTGCCCGCCCCAGAGGTTCTTACGTATGGGCGGGTGGATGTAGACGGGCATGCCATAGGCCACCGCCATCTCCCAGATCCGGTCCATTATGCTGGAATCCATCGTCGTCTCTTCGTCGAGACCGTAGGATGATGCCAGGGCGATGCCCCAGAGCCCCAGTTCCTCCACCGCCCTCTTCACTTCGTCCACGTTTTTGTCCTTGTCAAAGGGATAAATGTGGATCATCCCCTCGAACCTCGCGGGAAACGTTCGGACCGCCTCGCCGTAACCGTCGTTGCATGCCCTGCAGAACTCGTAGCCATTGGGAGTGAATCCGCCCGTGCTCAGAACAGCCCTGTCTATGCCGGAGGCGTCCATGAATTCAAGATGCGCCTTGAGATCACCCATCTTATCGTAGGCTTCCTTATATCTGTTGAGCCCGAAAGTGTAATCGTGTTCCCTTGTCTTGCCGAGGTACTTCAGCGCCCCCGAGGGAATGAAGTGGTGCTGCATTTCAACTACGTCGTATCCGTCGATCATGTAAACCTCCTTATTGCTTTAAATGTAGGTATTTCGGGCTCAAGCATACTCTTTTCAGTTCGTCAGCAGGCTCGGCAGATAGGTGGCAAGCCCGGGGAAGAGAAAGAGTAGAACGATGCAGATGATCATGGAGATCAAAAAGGGCAGTATCCCGCTGTAGATCACTCCCATGGGCGTCTTCGTTATCTGTTTCACCACGAAGACGGTAATTGCCACCGGCGGCAGAACCACGCCGAGACAGTTTATGAGTGCTATAAGAATGCATATCCATATGGGGTCATACCCGAGCTTGACCATGATAGGGAAAAAGATCGGCGTCGCCAGGATTATGAAGGCCAGGTCATCGATGAAGGAACCGCCCACAAGGTAGACGAGGATGATCAACATCATTATGAATACACGGTTGATGGGAAGATTCGTCACCCACTCTGCGGCAACCTCGGGGATATCGGTGGTGGCGATGAAGTGGCTCAGGATAGCCGAAGAGGCCACGAGCATAAGGACCATGCAGGAGGTGCGCATCGCCTCCTGGACCGATTTCGCAAATCCCTTGAAGGTGATCTCCCGTTTCAGTATGCACAGCATGAGAACAGAGAAGGTTCCTATGCTCCCCGCCTCTGTGGGGGTGAAGAGACCGTTGAGCAGGCCGCCCACGAGGACGAGGAATATGATAAGAGGCCAGAGGATCGCGGGAAGCGATTTCCATCGTTCAGCCCATCCATACTTCTGGCTCCTCGGCCCGAGGGCGGGATTGATGCGGCACCAGGCGAAGATTACCACGATGAAGAAGAAGGCCAGAAGAAGGCCGGGAAGTATGCCCGCCATAAAGAGGCGGCCGATGGACTGCTCGGTAATGATGCCGAGAAGGATGAGGAGCACGCTGGGCGGCAACAGATTGCCCAACGTCCCCACGCTGGCCACGATTCCCGTGGAGAGTTTCTTCTTGTAGTTGTACTTGTCCATCTCGGGGATGGCAATGCTTGCGAATGTTGCCGACGTGGCGATCATGGAACCGCATATGGACTTGAAAACCGTGGCACCGGCCACAGTTGCGATTGCCAGCCCGCCTGGTATGTGACCGAGAAATTTGTGGGTCGTATTGTAGAGTTGTCGGGCAATGCCCGAATTGAATGCTATCTGCCCCATGAAGACAAAGAGCGGGATCGCCGTGAGGCCGTAGCTCGAAAGAGAATCAAAGAAGTCGTTGGCAAGAAGCGCCATGGCTGTATCGAAGTTGTTGAGCACCATGAAACCGACAAAACCGACGGTCGCCATGGCAAAGGCAAGGGGCAGGCCCGTAAGAAAGAGTCCGAGGAGGATGAAGAGCGCAATAACACCGACGGCTATCTCATTCATGGCTTTCTCCTCCCCCCAGGAACAGGACCCGAAAGATATCCGTCAGGAGCACCAGAGCTTCCATGAAGGCGCACAGACAGAGGCCGTAGGCCACGGGAAAATAGGGAACCCTGAGCGTGAGAGAGACCTCGCCGGTCTTGTAGAGGTCATGCCCCTTTACAAAGAGGGCCCATCCAATGAGGATAAAGAGCACAAGGGCTACCAGTTTCGTCATGACCAAAAAGACGTGCCTGCCAAGCAGACCGAGCCGGTCTGTGAGGATATCCACGCTCACATGGGCTCCGTCCAGGGATGCCTGGGCGATGGCGAAACCGATAACAAGGGCACCGGCGAAACCCATGAGTTCGTACGTGCCCGTGATGGGCTTCCCCAGATACCTGAGGATCACGTCCAGTACCGTGAGGAGCATCATAAGGACCAGGATGACTCCCCCCATGATGTTTGTGGCTCTGCTCATTTTGACCACGATTCCCACCAGCTTCTCCATGATCCCTCCCCGGGGCGCAAACCAGCCTTACTTTTTGACTTTCTTCAGGGCATCCTGAACAAACTGGACTGCTTCCTCTCCGGGCAGGTTCTTGGCCTTCATCTCCTTTATGTAGTCCTGGATCAGGGGCTTCGTACCCTTTTCATACCAGCGCGCTTCCTCTTCCTTGCTGAGGATCGTCAGTTTCGTGCCCCTCTTCATGAGCCAGTCCTTGGCAACGATATTGAGGTCTGCCCACATTTTTCCGTAGACGGCGATGTACTCACGGCCCATCTGCTCTATCAAAGCCTGCATATCGGGTGGAAGGGAGGCAAACTTCTGTTTGTTCATGGCGACGATGAAGACTGCGGAATACGCAGTATCACGGTTCTCCGTGGTATACTTTATATGCTCGCCGGTCTTCCATCCATGGAGGGCCTCATAGCTGGACATAAGCCCATCCACAACACCTTTGGAGAGCGCATCATAGACTTCCGACATGGGCATGGCCACAGGAGCCGCCCCGATCAACCCGACGAATTTGGCGTTGGAACCGTAGCAGCGCAGCTTCAGCCCCTTTACGTCCTCCATTTTCGTCACCTGCCTGTTCTTGGTGTGAAGGAATCCGCCGGGCTGGGCGTGAAAGAAGAGGACCTTCACGTCGTCGAACTCGGCCGGCTTGAACTTCTTGTAGAAGTCATTTGCAATATAGGTGGCTTCCGGGCCGGAGGGATAGCCCAGGGGATAGTCGAGGATTTGCGTGAAAGGGAACCTGCCCATGGTATACCCGAGAACATGGTTGCCTATATCCGAAATCCCCTTGACCACGGCGTCATAGGACTGGGCCGCAGGAACAAGCGTGCCGGCTCCGTGGTATTTGACCTTCAGCTTGCCGCCTGATCGCTTTTCGAGGTCCTTTGCAAAGGCCTTCAGCGTGACGTCCTGCTTATGGCCCACAGGAAACCAGTTGGCAATTTTGATGGTGATGGCTTCAGCGGACGAGTGTTGTGGAATAGCGAGCAGACAAATGCAGAAACCCAGGAGAACCATAAGACCGACGCAATGCTTCAGACCGGAACTTTGCATAATAACCCCCTCGATTTATTTACACAGCCTCCCCGATGTTCCGGGAATGGCTCACAACCATCTATTTGGCTTCCTCCTCCCCTCTCATGTCTTACCATTCGCCCCTTGCAACGGTACGGCGGAGGTGAGATTCAGCCTCTGCGTGTACTCCGTGTCCGTTGTCATCAGCTCCTCGCACCGTTCCAGGTCATGGGCCTCCATAGCCTGGATAATGGCCTCGTGGCGCTTGTACATCTTTTCCATGAACGGGCGCGTACGAACCTGCCCCCAGCCGGTATAAAGGGCGTCGAGGAGAGCCATGACGGAATGGACGACCAGCTTCATGAGCGGATTGCCGGAAATCTCGGCGATCGCAACGTGAAAGGCCAGATTGTACTCCCCCAGCCTTTCAGGTTCGCTCTTCTCGTCAACGAGGCGTCCGTTGATAGCCCGCAACTCCGCTATCTCCTGCGGTGTCGCACGCATCGCGGCCAGGCGGACCGTGCTGCACTCTATGGTCTTCCTGGCCTCATAGAAATGGGAAAGCGTGAGCTCCCCTGCGTTGAATAGGTCATGGCTGGCCTGGAAAAGGGGCAGATGAAGCCGCTTGGTTACAAATGCTCCCCCCGCAGCTCCCGTTCGTATCTCCACCAGGCCCGACTGTTCGAGGGATTTTAGCGCCTCCCGCACCACCATCCGGCTGACTCCGAACTTCACTGCAAGGTCGCGCTCCGAAGGGAGCCTGTCACCGACGCTGATGCCGTTGCTAAAGATCAGCCCTTTGATCTGAGCCACAATCTTCTCGTTCAGATTCTCTCTGCTTACCGGTGTCAGGATGTTATGGTCGATTGGTTGAACCATTGAACCTAATTATTGGGCGGATGAAATTTTTTGTCAAGGAAAATTTTTCTTGGTTCAGGATGAATGCTGACTTCCTGGTAATGGGACGGTCAGTGCGGACTCAGGCAAGGCTCGCGGGACAAGCTGGGATGACTGGTTGCTATCAGGCCCTGCAAACCAGGGCAGCACAAAAAACGGTGATCGGCCTACTCGGATTTTTCGTTCGCCTGGGCCTTTCGGACGGAGTGTTTCAGCCCCTCCACCTTGGACTGTACGAGCCCTCTGGCTTCGGCGGCCTGGATCAACTGTTTGAACTGGCCGAACCCCAGTTCGTTGAAGTAGATCTTCTTTTCCACGAGCTTCGAATTCACACTTCTGAATGAGTGATAGAAGGTCTTGCTCCCCTTATCCAATTCTCCGATGACTTCAATGAGCACATCAAAAGCCTTTTGCAGTGCATTGGCCTTTTCCAGAACCCCGGGAACGGGGTAGACAAGAGCTTCCGGCCCCTTGCCTTCGATGGTCACGTACCCGGCTTTGACCGCTGCTGCGACGAATTCGCTCCAGTGTGAAAAGTTGAGCTTCTTCTCGTTGAAATTGGAGTTGAGCATCTTCATCCTGATCTTCACGGAACCGATGCCGGGATTCACCTTCTTCTTGAGCATCAGGTCGGCTGCCTCGGCAAGGAGGCGGAACCAGTCCTCGTTGCTCATGGCCGGCACAACGACCGCCTCCGCTGCCACTGCTTTGTCCTTTGCAACGGGCGGCGCCTTCTCGGCCTTCACCGCCTCCTCCTCGTCGTTCCCGCCGGGCACCAGCTCCCGGTAATCCACGTAGCTGTCGGCAAGGGCAAGGAGGTCTTCGGAGGCATTCTGGGTGTTGCAGATGATGTGGATCGTCTTCCCGGCCCTTCTCAGCGCAAGGACCAGGAACCTGAAGTCGCTGTCGCCGGTGACGAGGATATAGGTATCTATGTGGTCATGGATTCTCAGCATCTCCAGCGTGTCCGAGACCAGCACCATGTCGGAGCTGTTCTTTCTGCCCTTGGGGATGTGGACGAGATAGAAGTATCTCCTTGTCAGTGAAGGTGCAAGCTTGGCAAAACCGGGATTCGTCCAGTTGCCGTAAGCCCGGGCCGCTGCGATTCGCCCCTTTCCTTCGGCAAACTCGATAAGGCCTTCGAGAAAAAGAGAGTCCGATCCGGGGTTCACATTCTCCAGATCCCAGAGAATTGCGATATTGCTCATTTTTCTCCTTCCTGCGATGAACTTCCAATTTGGCGGAACAAACATAAAGGGGCAACTGCAGATACTATATAACAATTTCGCGGAAACAGCAGCAGGAAAGAATCTTCAGGCGACTCTTCCTTGCGCGGCAATTCTGTTTCTGATAGAGTAATCTCTTACCAAATTCCTGCGAGGTAGGGCAAAGATGATCAGAGTGAGCGACGAGGAACTGAAGAAGCTATACTTCTTTCGAAATGTAGACCTTGACTCAATCAGGGGGGTGCTCGACAGGTTCGACAAAAGAAGCGCCAACGCCGAAGAGATCCTCATCATGCCGGGGGCGATGAACCGGACACTCTACTTTATCACGGAGGGAAGTGTCCGGATTCACCTCAACTCCCCCGAGAGTAACCCCGTCATGGTGCTGGGACAGGGCGAATCCGTAGGGGAGCTCTCCATCATCGACCGCCAGCCCGCATCGGCCTTTGTCATAACCAGCGAGGCCTGCACCTTCCTCACCCTGGAGGAAGATATCGTCTGGTCTCTGGTCCTGGCATCCCATGCCGCAGCCTGCAACCTCCTTTTCACCCTGGTGAAACGGCTGCGCAACGCAGACTCTGTCATCACCAAGGACATCCGCATCGACCTGGAGCACGCTCATTACGGCACCGTGGACGCGCTTACGGGCCTCCACAACAGGCATTGGCTCAATGCCATGCTCGACAGACAGATCAGCCGCGAGGCTCGCGACGGCAAACCCCTCTCCTCCATCATGGTCGATATAGACAGGTTCAAAG
>CAYOYU010000009.1:39987-48909 GCA_964408265.1 uncultured Syntrophorhabdaceae bacterium | reverse complement strand
AAAATGTCAAATAGAGCGGAGAAGGTGTTGACGGTCAAAGGTATGGACTGCGCCGACTGCGCGGCCCATGTCCAAAAGGAAGTCGCAAAGGTCCCGGGTGTCGCATCAGTCCAGGTCTTGCTTGCCACGGGCAAACTGCGGGTGACGCCGAAAGGCGAACTCCTGGACGAAGGGAAGATCATCGAGGCGGTGCGGCGGGCCGGTTACGACGTCGAGCAGGAAGAGGCGGACCGGGCGGTGTTCTTCAACGTGGAGGGCATGGACTGCGCCGACGAGGAGATTCTGATCAGGAAGAAGATGGATTCTCTTCACGGAATCAAGGCATTCGACGTGTACCTGATGTCCGAACAGCTCAAAGTTACCTACGACCCGGCTCTCTCCTCGGTCCAGGACATCATCAAATCGATTGCCGAGACGGGCATGAAGGCCTCCATGGTCAGAGAGAAGGCAGTAGCCAGGGGTGCATGGTGGAAAACAAGTCCCCAAATGCTCCTCCTTGTCGTTTGCGGGCTGTTCACCGGTTTTGGTTTCCTTTTTGAGCTTACCGGGCTTTCGCATCTCGCGGTCAAGCCTCTATTCGGTCTCGCCATAGCAAGCGGCATTTACTATCCTGCAAAGATGGGCATACTTGCGCTGAGGACCTTAACTTTCAACATCCGGCTCCTTATGACCATCGGCGCTATCGGTGCAATTTTCCTGGGACTCTGGGAAGAGGCGGCGCTTTTGGTTTTTATTTACTCCTTCGGTGATGTGCTTGAAACATATGCGGTGGACAAAGCGCGGGGATCGATCAAGGCCCTCATGGAGCTTGCGCCTAAAGAAGCCCTGGTGCGGAGGAATGGAATCGAGGCCATGTTGCCTTCCGAAGAGATTCTCATCGATGATATCGTCATCGTGAAACCGGGCGACCGCATTCCAGTTGACGGTGTCGTTAAGGCAGGCGGCTCGGTGGTTGATCAAGCCCCGATTACGGGAGAGTCCATTCCGGTTGAAAAGAAGATCGGGGATGAGGTCTTCGCAGGCACCATCAACCAGCGGGGTTCCCTTGAGATCACCGTGAAGAAGCGTGCGAGCGACACAACCATCGCCCGTATCATCCACTCGGTGGAGGAGGCCCAGGCGACAAAGTCCTCCTATCAGCGGTTTGGCGAGAAGTTCGGACAGTACTATACCCCCGCAATGTTTGTTCTCGGTATCGGTGTTGCCCTTATTCCGCCCCTTATTTTCAGCCAGCCATGGTATCCCTATATCTACAGGGCGCTCATTGTCTTTGTTGTTTCCTGTACCTGCGGTCTCGCGCTTTCTGTTCCAGTTGCGGTGGTTGCGGCTATTGCCAACGGCGCCCGAAAGGGTATCCTCTTCAAGGGCGGGGCCTATCTCGAAATCGCACAGGAGCTGAAAGCTATCGCCTTCGACAAGACGGGCACGCTTACCATCGGTAGACCGGTTGTGACCAACGTTATCCCCTTCAACACCTTAAGTGAGCAAGAGGCGCTTGTAATCGCCGCCTCAATCGAATCCCGCTCTGAGCACCCCCTTGCGGAGGCGATTGTCAGGAAAGCGAGGGAGTCGGGGGCTCTGTTTAGTTCGGAATTACAAGGATTCGAAGCGCTTGTGGGCCTTGGCGTAAAGGCCGAGATCGACGGCAAGACCTACCTCATCGGAAAACGTGCCCTTATGGAACAGCAAGGGGTGTCTCTGACAGGCGCAGAGACGGAGCTCGCCCGCCTCGAAAACGAGGGAAAGACGGTGGTTTGTCTGGCCGAGGGTCAAACGCTTGTTTCCATCATCGCCATCGCTGATCAGCTGCGTCCCGACGCTGAGGACACGGTTGCGAAGCTCAAGGCCTCAGGCATGCAAGTTGTCATGCTTACCGGCGACAATGAAGGAACGGCCCGAGCCATAGCAGGTCAGGCGGGTGTTGACATCTATTTCAGCCAACTCTTACCTGAACAAAAGGTGGCGGCGGTAGAGGGGTTGAAAAGACGCTTCGGGAAAGTCGCCATGGTTGGCGATGGCGTCAACGATGCGCCTGCGATGGCCATATCGGATATAGGCATTGCCATGGGAGGGGCCGGGACAGATGTGGCGATGGAAACAGGTGACATTGTGCTCATGTCCGATGATCTCTCGAAGATCCCTTATGTGCTTCGCTTAAGCAGGCGTTCCACCAACAATATTCGTCAGAACACCTTCGCCTCGATCGCCATTGTCGCCTTCCTCGTGCCAGCTGCACTGATCGGCTATATCGGACTCGTACCGGGGCTGCTCCTCAACGAGGTGAGCGGATTGATTGTCATCGCCAATGCCCTGCGGCTTTTGAGGTAGGTGTGCGATGAATGGGGTCTCCAACAATACGCGGCGGATCACGACCATCTTCCTGGCAATCGCTGGCATTGTTGTTGCCGTCGTCTATGCCCTTTGTCCCGGGACATGCAGTGCCCTGAAAGGAACGCTCTTCTTCCTTGACCTCAAGTGGGTCGGCATCGCCTTCATGACAGCCGTCGGGCTTGCCGCTGTAATTGGCCTCAGGCCGCTAGTGTTCTGTCTGGCGGCCTCGGCCCTTGGATCCGAAATCGTCCTTGTCGCTTTCCAAATCCGAAACGACGTCTACTGTATCTACTGCCTGACATTCTGTTCCATCGCAGTTGTCGTGTTCCTTGTCAACTTGAAACCCTCGCGATCGTTGCTGATAGCGGCCGTTATTGCTGCTTTGTTCGGCTTTTTACTCTTTGTCTTCTTCTTCCAGGGCAGTGCGGTGCCGGTGTATTCGTAACGTGCCATGTTTCCCTCGCTCTTGGAAGGAAGTCTTGTAACATTGACAACATGGGGGGCATTGCTCTGTGGATGGTGGTAGCTTTGGATTATGGGTGTGCTTCCCTCGTAGTATATGGTTATCGCAAATGCCTTGAAACTTTTGAGCTGAGGGTGAGGTGTGAGGTGAGGGTAATACATTGACTTCAAATCTCCAACGTGCTTATAGTATTAATATGTTGAAACAAAACCGGCAACTCTGCCATTTCATATTGCTGTCCCTGCTACTATTACAGGTATGGGTTCCTGCAGGCGATGCCATGAGTTGCGCCAGCTGCATCAATCTACATTTGAAAGATCTCCGTGCTGCTACACCTGAAATGACTTCTGTGAATACCGACGTACAGCAGCCTCCCTTCGCCGACAAAAGGGATTTGTGCCCCGATGGCGCGGAATGTTGTCTTATATGCGCCAACGTATATGCCCCTTCCCCGTCTTCGTACGGGATGCTCGTTAATTCCACTATTTTACAGGCCGAAGAACCGTTGTCCGCCAATCCCGCCGGTCTTATATCATCGATCTTTCGACCACCGGAAACCTTCTAACCATTCCCGAACCATCCGTCGTCCGTAGCAGGCTGTAAAGTTCTGTCGCTTGCCTTTAGGCAAGGACTACAACAAACTGCTGCGAGATTATCGATAAGGTGAAGAGCTAATGAAAAGGCTAAAATGTATTATATTTTTATCTGTCTTCTTTTCTATGACCGGTCTAGCCTGGGGAATCAGCCTTGACGATGCCATTAAAGCTGCTCTGACAAGGAACCCTACACTGAACGCGCTCAGGCTTGAGGAAGAGGTCGCACAGGGACAGTTGCAAAAAGCACGGCTCCCTTTCCCTGCCAATCCGATCCTGGAAGGCATGGGTTCAAGGAAAGAGAGGCTTCCCGAGGAAGGGTCAGGAAAAGTGACCAACTATGGCGTCAAGCTCTCCCAGGAATTTGAGGTTGCAGGTCAGAGAGGTCTCAGAATAGACGTGGCCCAGAAGAACCTCGCCAGGATCACTCTCGAAATAAAGAACAGCGAGAGAATACTCGCCTATGAAGTGAAGAATGCCTACGCGGCAGCACTTGCCTTAAAGGAGAGAGTCACCCTTGCTCAGGAAGTGGTAAAGCTCCGGGAGGACCTCCTCGACCTGACGAAAACCAAGTATCAGGCGGGAGACGTATCAGCCCTGGAGGTGAACCTTGCCGAGGTGGAAGTGAGCAAGGCCAAGAAGGATCTCATGGCAGCGGAGAGGAGTTTTCGTGAGGCCATGCTTGCCTTGCAAGGATTAATGGGAGAATCTCCGACGGGGGGGCTTGTTATAGAAGGGCATCTCTCGCCCGAGGCAGTCGTTATTCCCGACAGGGAGATTTTGAGAAATGCTTTGCCGGAGAGACCTGATATCAGGGCTGCCGCGGCAGAAGTTGACAGGTCTGGCCGAGCCGAGCAGCTTGCCCGAAGGGAAGCTATACCTAACCCAAGCCTGGGTGGGTTCTACAACCGTGACGAGTTGAAAAATGATACAGGCCTTATCCTTTCCATCGCCATACCTCTTTTCGACAGGAAACAGGCCGAACAGAAGGAGGCTCAGGCCAGATTGGGACAAGCCCGGATCAGGCAGACAGGGCTGGAGCGGACCGTGGACAGAGAGTTCGAGCAGGAATACACAAACCTGGTTTCCTCCTATCGCGAGTTGTCCGTCTACAGGAAAGAGATCATCGTCAAATCTCTCGAAAATCTCGAACTCCTCAACCTTGCCTTTAAAGAGGGGAAGATCAGTTTCTTTGACGTCCGCCTCGCCCAACGGGATACAATAGAACTGCGGTTCGGGTACCTCGACTCCATCTTACGGGCACAGCAGGCGATCTACGCGATAGAACGAACGATCGGAGGTAATCTCAAATGAAGATAACAATCATACAGAAATCTCTTTCCATCGCGGTCCTCCCACTGCTTGCGCTCGCGCTCCTCTCCATGCTCCTAGTGGGCTGTGACAGGAAAGAGGCTCCCAAGAAAGAGAATCAGAAGAGTGAATCTCACGGAAAGACTTCACCATCCGGCGAGAAACATGAGGAGGCGGACGGCGTCACGCTCTCTGCCGATCAGGTGAAGGCTGCCGGCATAGAGGTACAGGAGGTGACCCCCGACACCTTCCGTGCGCCCCTCTCAGCCACGGCGGTGATAGAACCGAATAACGACAGGGTGTCGAGGATCGGGGCAAGGGTGGCGGGCAGAGTGACAAGGGTGACAGCCGCTCAGGGGGACCGGGTGAAGGCAGGGCAGCCGCTCGCCTATCTCGAGAGCGTAGATCTCGACCAGGCGTGGTCCGATTACGCGAAAGCAAAGGGAAGGCAAACGTTAGCTGCAGCAAATCTCAAGCGTGAAGAGACGCTCTTTGAGAAGAAGATTGCCCCTGAAAAAGACGTGCTCAGGGCGAGGCAGGAATTCAGTGAGGCAGAGGCCGATCTTGCCTTGGCTGCCAGAAGGCTCCGAATCCTCGGCGTTGAAGAATCGAAGTTGGGGAGCCCATCGGATGCGGCGAAGAACGACCGTCCCCTTATTGCCATCCCCTCCCCTATTTCCGGTGTGGTCGTTGAAAAGACGGTCACCCAGGGGGAGATGGTAAACCCTGAAAAGGTGCTCTTCACCATTGCAGACCTCTCGACCTTGTGGGTCGTCATAGACATATACGAAAAGAACGTGAGCCAGGTAAAGACAAGAATGGATGTGAGGCTCCTCGTGGCCGCCTATCCGGACACCACATTCAAGGGACGCATATCCTACGTGGGGGACGTGATGGATGAGAAGACACGCACGGTGAAAGCAAGGGTGACTGTCGACAACGCAAAGGAGTTACTTAAGCCGGGGATGTTTGCCACAGTCTCGTTGGACTCCGTGAAAGATTCCCGGGCCGAGAAAATAATCGTCATTCCGGAACAGGCTATCTTTCTTGATGGCTCCGAAAGATACGTCTTCCTTCGCGAAACAGAGGGTAGATTTGTTGTGAGACCGGTCTTCATCGGTGCCGCCTCAGGCGAGAAGGTTGAGATCAAGGAGGGGTTGAAAGCAGGAGACAAGGTGGCCGTCAAGGGCGTCTTCGCGCTCAAATCTGAGCTCAAAAAAGAAGCGCTCCACGCTGACGAGCACTGAGGGGAATAGACTATGTTGGAAAAAATCATTGCACTAGTCCTTAGACAGAAAGGTACGGTCATAATCTTTTCAGTGCTCCTTGTTGCATTTGGAGTCTATTCGTATATAAAGCTCCCCATAGATGCTTTTCCGGATGTGACGAACATTCAGGTGGAAGTGGTGGGCCGGGCAAACGGACTTTCCGCCCTGGAGATCGAGCGTTCAGTGACCTATCCCATAGAAATGTCCATGCGCGGGCTGCCGAAGGTCAGGCAAATGCGCTCCGTTACCAAGTTTGGATTATCTCTCGTGACGATTATCTTCAACGACAATGTCGACATTTACTTTGCCCGGCAGCTTGTCTTCGAGAGATTGGCCGAAGCGAAGGAACGTCTCCCAAAAGGCGCTGAAGTCACCATGGGACCTATTGCAACCGTTATGGGGGAGATATATCAGTTCACTCTCGAAGGCAAAATGCCCGATGAGCCGCAGAAGAAGAAGGAGTACTTGACGAATTTGAGAACAATTCAGGAATGGACTATCACTCCACTCCTGAAAAGCGTTCCGGGAGTGAATGAAATAAACTCCTTCGGCGGGTATTTCAAACAGTATCAGGTAATCGTTTATCCCGACAGGCTTTTGAAGCATGCCATTGCCGTCGATCAGGTATACGCTGCCATCGAAAACAACAACCAGAACGCCGGTGGAAATATACTTGAAAAACATTCGGATCAGTATATCGTCCGGGGAGTAGGACTCATTAAGGATACGACGGACATCGAAAATATAGTCCTGAAAACCTACCATGGCACCCCGACATACGTAAAAGATGTTGCTGAAGTGAAGATCGGTGAAGCCGTACGGCAAGGCGCCGCTATGATAAACGGAAAGGACGAGGCTGTCGGTGGAATTGTCATGATGCTCCGAGGAGAGAACAGCCGCGAAGTGGTCAAAGGGGTCAAAGAGAAAGTCAGAGAAATAAACGAGCGTAATATTCAGCCAGACGGGATCAAAATATCGCCGTACTATGATCGCGCCGACATCGTGAACGCGAGCGTTGCCACGGTGAGGAAGGCATTGATTGAAGGCGCCTTCCTTGTGCTGATCGTCCTCTATCTTTTGCTCAGAAGCTTCAGGGGTTCCTTCGTTGTGTTGATCGCTCTTCCTCTTTCCCTGCTGTCCACATTCATTGTTATGAAGATAGTGGGGTTAAGCGCCAATCTGATGTCTCTTGGCGGACTGGCGATTTCCATCGGTATGATCGTAGATGCAACCATCATTCAGGTGGAGAACGTGCAGAGGCATCTCAGCGAGGGCGGGCACGGAGCGAAGACTCTTACCACCGTACTCAAGGCGGTCCTTGAAGTAAGGAAGCCGAGCATCCTGGGCGAACTGATTATAGCAATCACCTTCATTCCGATCCTTGCCTTGGAGGGGATCGAAGGGAAGATGTTCGGCCCCCTTGCCATAACGGTCGCGATTGCCCTCCTTTCATCCCTGGTCCTTTCGATATTCGTCATTCCGGTCCTATGCTCAATTATCCTGAAACCCCAGCCGGAAAAAGAAAGCTTCATCATGACGCCGGCGAAAAAGCTCTATATGCCCGTGCTCAGATACAGTATGAAGAAGAGAAAACTGGTCCTGGTCATAGCCAGCGTCTTTCTTATTTTGTCCCTCCTGATTATTCCGCGGTTGGGAACAGAATTCATACCGATCATGGATGAGGGGGCTTTTGATATGGACGTAGCTCTTTTGCCCGGAATTTCTCTGGATAAAGCTATGGAGATAAATAAACTCGTAGGTGAAAAGCTGAAGACATTCCCGGAACTGCAAACGGTGGTCTCACGAACCGGACAGACGGGAGTTGCCCTGGATACGCGGGGGGTTGATAAGACCGGCTACGTCGGGGTGTTGAAACCGAAAAAAGAATGGAAAAGCAACCTGAACAGAGAGGAATTGACAGGAAAGATGCGAGAGGCTATAGGGGCGATTCCGGGAATAGGGTTTGGCTTCAGTCAACCCATCCAGTGCAGGATCGACGAGCTCGTGGCCGGCACCAGGGCACAGCTTATTCTGAGACTTTTTGGCCAGGACATGGGGGTGCTGAAATCGAAAGCCGATGAAATGGCACGGGTGCTCTCCAAAATTGAAGGCACGACCGACCTGCTTGCGGAAAAGGTAACCGGACAGCCCTATCTCACCATCGAAATAGACAGGCCGAAAATTGCACGCTACGGATTGAACATAAGCGACATTCAAAATGTAATTGAAATCGCGATTGCCGGCAAACCGGTATCCAAACTCTATGAAGAGAATAAGAATTTTGATATTGCCATCCGTCTGCCTGAAGCGAGCAGGAACTCGATCGAAACAATCGGGAGCATCCTGGTGCCGGCCGTTGCCGCTCCTAACATTCCCTTGAGTCAACTGACGAAGATATCTCTCGCGGAAGGACCGGCGCAGATAAGCAGGGAAAACGGCTTACGAAGAATCGGGATCGAGATGAACATAGAAGGGAGGGACATCGGTAGTTTTGTCGCGGAAGCAAAAAGGAAGATTGCTGAAAATGTGAAGCTGCCTCCGGGTTACTACATTACCTGGGGGGGGCAGTTCGAAAACCAGCAGCGGGCCATGGCCAGGATGATGATAATAGGGCCCATCGCAATCGGGCTGATTCTACTTCTTCTCTTGGCAACTTTCAGATCAATGAGACTGGCCCTTCTCGTAATCCTCAACCTACCCTTCGCTCTCATTGGCGGCGTATTCTCGCTATGGATTTCCGGCTTATATTTGTCGGTTCCGGCTTCTGTGGGGTTTATCGTGCTCTTCGGGGTTGCCGTGTTAAACGGAGTCGTTCTGGTATCACGAATTTCACAGTTGCACGATGAGGAAGGATTAGAACTCACGGATGCTATTGTCAAAGGCAGCGCTGACAGATTGCGTCCTGTGCTCATGACTGCGTCTATTGCCATATTCAGCTTGATACCCATGCTTTACG
>CAYOYU010000009.1:29709-39977 GCA_964408265.1 uncultured Syntrophorhabdaceae bacterium | reverse complement strand
GCCTCTTGCAACTGTTGTGGTAGGAGGATTGATAACCTCCACGTTTCTAACACTCCTGCTTATCCCCTCAATGTATGGCTGGTTCGAGAAGAAGAAGACCGAGGTTGAGATGTAATACTACGCTGAAGACGGAATAAGAGACTTAGCTGCCCATCTTAAAGGAGATAAGAATGAAAGAGATAAAAGCAATAATTCGTCCACTCAAGCTACTGGATGTGGTTTCTGAACTTCAGAAAATAGAAGATCTGCCGGGAGCCACCATTTCCGACATTAGGGGATTCGGGAAGACAAGGGGAAAGAATGCAAAGGAAAAGATTGTCGACGGGCTCATCACATATGTCCAAAAGGTCAAAATAGAAGTTGTGGTACCCGATGAAATGGTAGAAATAGTTGTAAACACCATTCAAACAAGCGCCCATACCGGAAACCTGGGAGATGGGAAGATATTCATTTATCCCGTTGAAGACGTCATTAAGATTAGGACGAATGAAAAGGGCCCAGGGGCTATATAGTCTCCGGTAGCACGAAGGAATTGAACGGATGGCAAGTTATAAGAGGCTTTTATGGCCACGCCGTTGAACATGACAAAGGCTACGGGCCTGATGATGGTCGGTGGTGAATCCGGACAATACTAAGAATCAAGAGCGTAGAACTTATGTGACCATTTTTGACCCTCGCGAAAGTTTTCTACAAACGACTTGTAAGGAGGATTAATATGAAAACCCGAAAAATAGATCGCTTGGGTGGTATTGTCTTATGCATCATGACGATCTTTGCTTTGGTGGCCTGTGCAAAGGTGCAGAAGGAAACAATGTTAAAACAAGAAAGTACGTCGGCCGGTGTATTTCGGGAGGTTCAAAAAGGTGAACCCTGGGAGAAAGGCAAGGGCGATCTGCTCATCAGGGCGTCGCTCAAAACGCCCGTAGCCGGGTTTCATCTTTTTGAAATCAAAACACATCTTCATGGAAAGCCTGATTACCCTTTTCTCATCAATATAGACGGACAGGCTGGTCTGTGGAAGGCGGACAGGATTACTGAAGACTTATCTGAAAGCGGGGGGACCGAGGAAAAGGGACCGGAAGCGGGACCCGGAGTCAGGTATGTCCTCGAGAAAACGATACGACTGGCACCCGGATCACATACGGTGTTTTTTGCCCTGCCCGAAGACGGCTATTTTATACAAAATATTATTCAGGTCGAAGAAGGGCGGGCAAACGTCCTGGAGTATCGTCCGCTCTACCGTAAGCACAGTAAAGGCGTTACAGAAAATTTCGAGCACGGAGTCGCAAGGTATGAAGTATATTTGAACGGTAGCCGCCTGGAGCAAGGACAGAAATAGTCGAATGGGATGGGAGTCAATTGAATACGACTTGTTAGCTCTTAGTCGCGGCAAAGCAGGGTTGGTGATATTTGTTGATGTCGTTCAAGAATCGGCAAATTTAATCTTCCTACTGATCGCTTTCGCGTATTAACGGGGGGCGGAGCACGTTATAAAGATTCGTTTGCCGTAAACCTCCACTGCGATCAATAATTTTTAGATTCGTTGAACAGGCCTTATACTGCACTTGGAGGTGCTCCTATGATAAAAGTCGACACGTTTTTAGAGGAGGCTTTCTACCCGCTTTCTCGTTTGTGACTACTGTACTATCAGCTCATAAGCTTACCCCATCAGACCGATCCTTGCGTAGAGGTCCCGGTCAGCCTGCGCTAGCGCAAGGCCAATGACGTCACCCTCGTCCGTGGCCGATGTGCGTGCATTCATGGAAGACAAGGTTCTTCACAATCTCCTATTCGTGGTCTGGCCACACAGTGCTAGCTGCGAAAAGAGGGACCGGCGTCAACAGGACCATACGGCGTGGATTCCCACAGCACCTGTATCGTTGCACGCCGTTGTTCCACAACCTCCCCTTATCCTCTCTCGAAAACACGTTTTTTAGTGCGGTACCAGCGCCTTACCGAGAGGAGAGGGAGGAAGAGGGCAAGCGTCACCATAACGTATACCATTATCGTCATTGCGTACCATATTCTCAAATACAAGACCCCTTACTATAACCTTGTCCGTATTACTTCGACAAGCTCGACAAACAGCATCTCGTCAGCTACCACCAGAAGAGGTTTACGGAGTCTTGTCTTTAAAGTCGCGCTCGAAACTTTGGGGGCGGCGACATGAATTAAGGTTGCCCGGCTACTTCTTTGTAATATACCCTGCATCTATCTGGTGGTATTGGCTGTTACGCCCAACTGATTCGTAAACTATGTGGTATGAGTTGTGGGAATTGAAGACGGCTAACTAATAGAATATTGTTATTTGACATATTCAATGGTAGCATTTATGATCTCTCATCAATAACTATGCAGTTTCAAGGAGGATTTCATGGCGGAAGATTACAGAGAGATGTGGGGTTCGCTGGGACTCAATATCGAAGCCCATCAGGGTCTGCTCGCAGTTCTTTCCGATGCATACCGCGATATCTACCTCGCTCAGAAGAACAGGCCAAAAGGTATGGACTACTTCGACTTCGTTATATCAGAGGTCCATGGACAGCGGGTTGTGGAGATTGTGAAAGACAAGATCGCGGGAAGACCTATCGTCGGCACCTTTTGTGTCTACGTTCCTGAAGAGCTGATCTTGGCTGTGGATGGTGTGGCCATTGGGCTGTGCGCCGGTGCTGACGTGGGGTCAGAAGAGGCCGAGAAATACATACCCCGTAATACTTGTGCACTTATCAAGGGATTCATGGGCTTTAAGTTGGCTGGTTTGTGCCCATACGTAGAATCGGCCGACCTGATCATCGGTGAAACAACGTGCGACGGCAAGAAGAAAGCTTATGAGGTTTTCAACGAGATTACCGGCAAAGTCTACGTCATGGAGCTGCCGAACAAAAAGAGCGAAGACGGCAAGCTTATGTGGAAACACGAAATAGAGAAACTTGCTACGAAACTCACGGAGGTCACAGGCAGGGAGATAACTCTCGACGGGCTGAAGGAGGCGAGGCGGATCGTTAACGACAAGAGGAAGGCACTTCAAAGGCTTTCCGACCTCCGATCCTATGATCCGGTCCCCATCTCAGGCCTCGATGCCCTTCTCATAAACCAGATCTCCTTCTACGACGATCCCGTCCGTTTTGCTACGAAGTTGAATGAACTCTGCGACGAACTGGAGGAGCGTGCAAAAACAGGAGTTGGTGTGAGTGGGAAGGGTACGCCGAGAGTCCTTGTATCTGGATCACCCATGGCGATTCCCAACTGGAAGCTCCACTACATAATTGAGGGGAGCGGAGCGGTGGTCGTTGGGGAAGAATCATGCGTAGGAGAAAGAAACTTCAGGGATAGCCTTCAAGAGTTCTCATCCGTAGAGGAAGCTATGCAAAAGATGGCGGACCGTTCTATCTCGATCAACTGTGCATGTTTCACTCCAAATGACGACAGGTTGACCGATATCAACAATATGGCCAAGAGACTCCGTGCCCACGGTGTTATTCACTATGCCCTCCAGTTCTGTACACCCTACATGGTTGAGGCCTTCCGGGCTAAAACTGCAGTCGAGGCAGACGGCCGACCGTTCCTCAGGATCGAAACGGATTACAGTCTGGAGGATGCGGGCCAGCTCAAAACCCGCGTCGAAGCGTTTATCGAAATTATCAGGGACGGAAAGCACTCTTGAAGTCAGGTGGAATTGACGTCGGGTCGCGCTACATCAAATATGTCGTTCTGAACAACGGAGCGATCAGTTTCTATCGGGAAGAAACGGGTTACGATCCCATGACCGTTTGTGAGCGGCTCATTAACGAATCTTCGCCAGATACCCTGCTCGCCACCGGCTACGGGAGGCATCTGTTGGCGACCAGCAGAAACATCAAGACAATTACCGAAATAAAGGCTGTTGCGCGAGGTGCGAGAGAACTGTTCCCTTCATGCGGAACAATTCTGGATATAGGCGGTCAGGATACGAAGGTCGTGGGCCTCGACGGATACGGAGCCGTCCTCAATTTCGAGATGAATGACCGGTGCGCTGCCGGGACCGGCAAGTTTCTCGAAATGATGGCCCATGCTCTCGGATATACCATCGCTGAGTTCGGTGGACGTTGTGAGCCTGGGGGTCTTGCAGCAGGGGCGGTTATGGTGAGCAGCCTTTGTGCGGTCTTTGCGGAGTCGGAGGTGATTAGCCTTGTCAGCAAAGGCGCCCGAAGGGACGCGATAGCGTTAGCCCTCCATAGTTCAATTGTTGCCCGAATCGTGCCTTTAATCATGAGGGTCGGTCTGCGGGAGGACATTGTTTTTGCCGGCGGCTGCGCCAGAGACGTCTGTCTACAATCCTTGTTCGCCGAGCGCCTGGGCAAGCCGCTGTTGGTGCACACAGAGCCTGATATCTTGAGTGCCATGGGGGCAGCCTTGTGGGCGCGTGATTCAGCAAACTGAGCAGACTTAGGTCATCTGCAGACCGCCTCAAATGGTCGCGAGGTAACTATTCTTTGCAGGAAGATCGATTCCACGGTATGGGTGACTCCTGATTAGGATTTCGTCGTCGTAATCGCTCAACACAGATTAGGTTCCTGTGTCGGGGAGGTGTCTTTCTATGATTATCAATCTTCATCTTCCTGCGTCACCCGTTTGTTCAGCGCTGGTAGAGCTCTCAGTAACGAACCCCGATAAACTTGATTATTCCCTGTAGCATACAGCAGGGAGGTTCATTGGCTGCGTCGACAACACCTGCAACAGGGTACATGTTCGCGCTGACCTCCGTTGTACATTGAAGACCGTGAGCCCAAAGGCCACAAAGTTTGCTGCAAATAGCCCGACTCGGACAGCTGCTCCCGGCTACCCTACGGTTGATTGCGTTGCCACCGAACAATTTCAGGATTCTTCGGTTTATGAATATTCGAGGAATGATAACCTTGACGAACCTTTGGCCAATGCATACTACCTAGGTATGGTATGGAAGGTCTTGCGAAAAGGATGCATTAAGATCGGAATAACGAGCTTTTTGATAATCATGGTGCTCTGTTCCTCCGCTCATTCATTCTTTGCTCTTTTCCTTCCATGTAATGAACAGCTGAAGTGTTACTGTTGCCTTGACAGCGAGCACAGCAGTTCTCTGAAATGTGCCTGTGGATGCAATAACCATAACGAGACGGATACTGCCGACCTCTGGTCGCAGACGATGCCCTCTCGCTGCGATTTCATCGTTGGCTTGGCGCTATGCTTCAGCCAGACAGACCTCCTTTCGTCCCCGGTGTCTGTCTGGCTCGAAGTGCCGACACGACCCCCCCTGTATATCGTTTAACTTCTTCTATCCATCCTTAGACCTATGTGCCTTCGGCTGAAGCCGGGAGCACAAAGGCTAAGCGCACCTCGTCGAATAACTCGGCATCGGCAACCGGCACATTGCGGGGTCTACGAGGCACCATTATCGTCGCCCTCAAGGATGGCGTTATGAGTAGCCGAAATATGGACTCTAAAAGGGTTATTACTCATCCACCAGAAGATGAAGGAGCTATGGAAACAAGAATACTGAATACTCCAAGGGGGGTCTTTTTCATGAGGAAAGAAAAGAATAACTTTGTGCTCCTGGTGACAGTTGCAGTACTGGTGTTGCTCTCCGCCTGCAGCGGGGGTGGCGGAGATTCAGGGTTCTCCGGAGGTACCGGCACTACAACGGTCAGCGGGTCAGTTTTCGCGTCGTCTGTATCGGGTGCACGCGTGTCAGCAAAGAACATGAGCGGTCAAACCATTGCCGGCCCCGTAACCACCGCGGCGGACGGATCATACAATATAAATATTCCCACGGCTTCTCTTTCCGCAGATCTGAGAATTGAATCCGACGGAGGGACATTCACCGATGAAGCGACGGGCGCAGCCACAACGGCAGGAGTTCTCGCGGCCTACATCCCTGGGGGCAGCCTGGGAGCAGGATCTTCGGTTCATATCGCCCCCTCTACCACGATCATCAGCCACCTTGTCACAAAACATGGCAAGACCGTGGCTGAAGCGAGAACGATCTTTGCCGCCGCTTACGGCTACATGCCGGACCCGTCAATCGCGCCGAAAAACGCTCCCTCATCCGTGGTCGATGGATCCGATGCGGCCAACCGCCTCGCCGGGTTCAGGGCAGGAGTCTTCAGCCAGCTTACCAAGGATATGGGACTCGCCTCCGACAAGCAGTTTGATCTGCTTTCGGCCCTGGGGCAGGATCTGGCCGATGATGGGAAACTGAACGGGTCGGCGGGCGCCGTCAACGGGACGCACCTCCCCGCCGATATCCAAAACAGATATGATTGGGCCCTCCACGATTTCCACAAGGACGCCACACGTAACCTGACGGGACTCAACGCCGCGGAAGCCGGCCTTATGGTCCGTGTAGACGGCGGAACGTTCACGATAGGCGACGATACCAATGCCAAGGCCAAACCCGCCCATCCGGTAACGGTTGCAAGTTTCTATCTGGCCAAATTTGAGCTGACCTTCGACGAATTCGACGCCTTTTCCAACGCAACCGGCCTGCCGTTGGTGGTCGACACTTTCGGCATGGGCAGGGGCAACAGGTCACTCTATAATATCTCCTGGTATGACGCCGTTGAGTACTGCAACTGGCGAAGCGTCCAGGAAGGACTGACCCCGGTTTACAACATCGACAAAACAAACAAGGATCCCAACAATACTGCCCCTGATACGGCCGACAGCAAGAAATGGACCGTTACTGCCAACTGGAATGCCAACGGATACCGTCTCCCCACGGAAGCGGAGTGGGAATTCGCCGCCAAGGGCGGAACGCAATCCAACGGCTACACTTACAGCGGCAGCAACGTCGTGTCCCAGGTGGCATGGTATGGCGGAAAGGCCGTCGCGGCCGGAGACGCTTCGGCAGGCAACGTTACCCAAAGAGGGGACCTGCGTCTGCCTGCCTCTCTGAAGGCGAATGAGCTCGGGCTTTACGATATGTCAGGAAACGTCTCTGAATGGGTCTGGGACAAGTACGATACCACCCGTGCCGGTTATGCGGCGAGCCAGGCCGGTGTTACGGAAAACAATCCGACGGGCATCACAGGAACCTTCAACAAATTCGTCTTCCGGGGAGGTTCGAGCGGCGGTCCACCGGCATGCATGGTGCCTGCCAAGCGGTTTACCAAAGACGGGGTGTTCACCATGTGCCCCGCAGGAATCCGGCTTGCCAGATCGGTGTCCAGATAGCCATGAAGAGAATACTGTTGTGCGTGCTGCTCACGGCAGGGTTGGTTCTGATCGGATCATCCATGGCTTCACTACTCGGCGAACCGGCAAAATCCCCGCAAACGCGGCTCGTCAGCGCCGGAGGGGCGACCCTGCAGGTCCCTCTCCATATGCCTAAAGAGATAACCAGGGGCACCACGGCATCAGGGTCCGCGGTCCTTGGCAGGAAGGATGATTGCGCCATTACCTATGATCAATTTGTGGGCATCTACTGGTCGGAGCGGCCTATTCCAAGTGCTGACATGCTGCCGACCGAAGCCTATGAACAAGTATCCGAGACTAAAGGCCCGTCGGTTGATTTCGGCAACGGGATGAAGGCCCGGGTGCGGAATATTTATGTTTCGGCGGAAAAACCATGCGGGAAGGTCATCAAGGAGACCTTGAAGGCAATCGAGATGTACTGCGCTCAATCGAGGACCCACATTGCCGTGGTCGGAATGATCGATCCCGTTATTACGGAAGCGAACATTGTAAGGATTGCACAAAGTATGCAATGTCCCTGACAGACTGTTCCAGGGGGTTTTCATGGATACGTTATTGACTGTCTTGATTCTTGGGTTGTCTGCAGAGGGGCTGTTATCTGCCCTTTCTTCAGCTTCGGCCTTTCTTTGTCGGACAAGCTCGCCGGCTTGCGGTTCCTCATGGGCAGGCTGATTGGTCTGACATGCTTCGGAGTCATCGTTTCTCTTTTCGGCACGGGTATTCACATTGACGAGAGAGCCGTAAATCTCGTTTTCGGAGTTACCATAATCGCCCTGGGGCTGTATCGCTGCGCAGCCCTTGAGGAGACGACAATCGGATGGAAATTGCGGGTCCTGAAGGTTCGTCTGGGCTTGAAGAGCAGCTGCAGCGGTAGGGGAAAGCAGGTCAAGGCAGGATTCGGGCTGGGATTGTTTCGCGGGCTCTGCAATCCGGGAAGGAAATACCTCTACCTCGCTCCATTCCTGCTGGACCTGGGGGTCTTCAAGGGGCTTGCCGTCTCTTTCGTATACGGCGTCAGTTCCTCCGTCTACCTTCTCCTTGGATTCGTATCGGCAGGGATAATCAACACCATGACGCCTCATAAGAAACTGCTCACTTTGTCCGGCGGAATAATCCTCGTTCTGGTGGGCGGATACTATATCTGGAAGAGCAAGGGGCTGATTCTATGAAGGGGAGTGACATATGAACAGAGCTTGCGTATCAGGAACGTCAGCACAGGGTCACCCCTGTTTCGGCGGTGATCACAGAAAGAACGGCCGCATCCATTTGCCTGTGGCGCCCCGCTGCAATATCAGGTGCGGCTTCTGCACACGCCGGCACGATTGCGCCAACGAGTCTCGTCCCGGAGTGACGAGCCGCATCCTCACTCCGGCGGAAGCCATCGATCGGATAAGGGGAGTGCTGGAAGACCCGTTTCTCGGGCCAGTCATCAGGGTTGCAGGAATCGCGGGGCCCGGAGACCCCCTGGCTAACGAGGAGACCTTCGAGACCTTTCGCCTCGTGGCCGATGAATTTCCCCATCTCATCAGGTGCCTGAGCACGAACGGGCTCTTGCTCCCCGAGCGCATGGACCGGCTCGTCGATATCGGCCTCGGGAGCCTGACTGTTACCGTCAATGCAATCGATCCGGAAATCGGCGGCCGGATCTATAAATGGGTCCGCTACAACGGTGTTACGTACCGTGGTGCTGAAGGGGCCGCAGTCCTCATCCGGAACCAGATGGAAGGGATATTGCGGGCCGCGGATTCGGGGATTACCCTCAAGGTAAACACGGTCCTGATTCCGGGTGTAAACGAAGGCGAGATGGAAAAGATCGCCCGGGAGGTCAAGAGGAGGGGGGCCGCTATCATGAACATCATGCCCCTTATCCCGCAGGCGGGTTTCTCCGCTGTTGTTCCCCCGACCTCGGAAGAGCTTGCAGCAATGCGTACGGCAAACGAAGGGACCATCAGCCAGTTCCGTCACTGTCGTCAGTGCCGGGCCGACGCGGTGGGACTTCTGGCTTGATTCGAAGGAGGTAGACAGGTGGCAATCAGGATTGCGGTTGCAACAAACGACGGGAAGATGGTGAATGAACATTTCGGGAAGGCCGGTCGCTTCCTGATCTTCATCCTGGATAACGCAGGCTATGACCTTTTGGAAGAGCGCAAGACCAGCCTTTCCTGTTCAGACCAGGGCCACAGCGATGATCTCCTCGAAAGGAAAGCGGATCTTATTTCCGACTGCAAGGCAGTTGTCATAAGCCGGATAGGGCCGGGGGCAACTGATCTGCTTATAGAAAGGGGGGTTGTCCCTTTCAGCTTTCAGGGCAGCGTCAGAGAGGCCCTGGCTGTCGTTGCAGGATCGGGACGGATTTCACGGCCATGAGACGCGTGCAAGGAGGAATCATGGGAAGAAGATTATTCTGCGGCGCGCTGGCGATACTCTCCCTCCTGATGGGGACGCCCCTGTGGGCTCTCGACAATAGGACCGGTGCAGGAGAGGCTCAAGCTCCCGCAATAACGCTTGACGAGGCCGTGGTGAGCGCCAGGCGTGACGACCCCGCAAAACCGGAAGAAGGGTATGTTCCTTTGGGTGCTCACCGGCATAATGTGACATCCGACGATCAGGCACGCACCAACGGTACCGCCGACCTTCTGTACGACGTGCCGGGTGTCAGCCTGCAGCAAAACGGCGGGGTTGCCGCCATCCCGTCCGTGCACGGCATGGGTGACGATAGGGTAAAAGTGTCGACCAATGGCATGACAATAACGTCGGCATGCGCCAACCATATGAACTCGCCCCTTTCCTATACGGACCCGTCTAATGTGGCCACAGTGAGCGTCGTGGCAGGTATCACGCCGGTCAGTATGGGTGGGGACAGTACGGGAGGCACTATATTGGTCGAGTCAGCCCCGCCGGTTTTTGCCGACCCCGGTGAGAAAGTACACACAGAAGGGAGCATTTCCTCATGGTACAGGAGTAACAACGGGGGTTATGGGGGTTCCCTGTCGACCTCAATAGCCACCGGCAATTTTAGCGTAGGGTATGTGGGGTCCCAGGACAGGGCCGACAATTAT
>CAYOYU010000009.1:14759-29699 GCA_964408265.1 uncultured Syntrophorhabdaceae bacterium | reverse complement strand
ATGACGGCAGCGGCACTGCAGTAACCTCAACCTACTACAAAGCCACTAACCAGGCCGTGACACTGGCAGCCCAGGGCAACGGGAACCTCCTCATCGTCAGGGGTGGACAGCAGTCAATCCCCTATCAGGGCTTCGTGAACCAGCAGATGGACATGACGAGAAATTTCGGGGAATTTCTGAACATCCGCTATTCGCGTGAGTTTGGATGGGGCAACCTCGATACACGGATCTATTGGCACGATACAAGACATGAGATGAACCAGGGGAAAGACAAACTATTCTTTCCAAATATCATCCCCATGATTATGCCCATGGAGACCCATGGAAAGGACCTCGGATATTCCCTGAAGGCCGAAATACCTCTTTCCCTGCGGCATCTCCAGCGAGCGGGGAATGCATTCCACCAATTGAAACTGAACGACTGGTGGCCGCCTGTTGCCGACCCTGCCCCCTCCATGGCCCCTGATACCTTCGTGAACATCAATAACGGCCGGCGCGACCGGTTTGGTACTTTCGTCGAATGGGAAGCAAAATGGACCCCTGCATTTACCACGCTTTTCGGCCTTCGCAACGATACCATACGGACGAATACCGGTGTCGTGCAGGGATATTCAACCCTCTACGCGGCCGATGCGACGGCATTTAACAGTCGCAGCCGTTCCCGAACAGACGTCAATTACGATATCACCGCCCTGGTTCGCTACGAGCCAAACGCAACCAGCACGTACGAGGGCGGCTATGCGCGCAAAACGCGGTCGCCCAATCTCTACGAACGGTACGCATGGTCTACAAACCTGATGGCAAGCGGTATGATCAACTGGTTCGGGGACGGCAACTCCTATGTGGGCAACCTTGACCTGAAACCGGAAGTCGCCCATACCGTGAGCGCCACGGCGAACTGGCACGACAGCGGACGCAAAAACTGGGAAGTAAAGGTTACCCCCTATTTTACCTACGTAGACGATTACATCGGCGTAGATGTCTTGAAAAACTTGACTTTTGGTGCCAGCACAATAGCTCAGCTCAGGTTTGCCAACCATGACGCGAGGATCTATGGCCTCGACGCGGCCGGTAGCGTGGCCATATGGAATAGCGGCACCCTGGGCCGCGGGCAGCTCAAGGGAACGCTGGCGTGGGTCCGGGGCGAGACGGTCAGTACGGGAGACAGCCTCTATCACATGATGCCCCTCAGCGGGCTGATAAGCCTGGAGCAGGCCCTTAAAGGGTGGAAAAATGGCATCGAGCTTCAATGGGCGGATCGCAAGACAGCCGTCGATCCGCTCAGACACGAACCTGAGACAGGGCGTTACGCCCTTGTTAACGTGCGTTCAAGCTATCAATGGCGGATGATCCGGTTCGACGCCGGTATCACCAACCTCCTCGACAAGGTCTATGAACTTCCTTTGGGCGGGGTGAATTTCGATGATTTCCTGGCAAGCGGATGGAGCAGTAGGCTGAGCCCGGTAAAGGGGCCTGGCCGGTCGTTATATACGGCCGTGACGGTAAGCTTTTGAGACGAATCGACTCAGATCGCAGGACTGGGAGCGATGAACTCGCCCGGCAACAGGCCATGATGCGTCGATGTTGTGGATCGGTCAAAGCAAGGGGGTTCAACAACAGGAGATGGACATGAAGAAACGGATTATTGTCGCCATAGTAGTGCTGCTTGTGGTTGCTTCAGGTCACGCCCGCGCTGCGCTGATCAACCAGGGCAACGGGCTGATTTACGATACTGACCTGAACATTACCTGGTATCAGGTGTCGTCAGGCAGGTTGTGGACTGATGGGAGTTTGGACACCAGGATCAGTACGTATCTTGCCAATCTTACCGTGAACGGGATAACCGGCTGGCGGCTGCCCACGGCGAACAAGGCTGATATAATAAATCACATTTACAATACAGGCGAACTGGGACATCTCTACTACACCGAACTGGGAAACGTCCCTTCGGGAGGATTGACGAATACGGGGCCTTTCACTGGCTTGCGTTCCGACTGGTACTGGACGAGTACCGTTGCCAACACCGCTGCCATGAAACAATATTATGTCCTGGACTTCAATAGCGGTACCTGGGGCCAGGAGTGCGGCATGGTATCAATGAGCGACGGTGCCTATGCCCTTGTGGTGCATGATGGCAATGTAGGCGACAACACTGCCCCTGTTCTCACAATCTCCACATTGGCGAGCGGAAGCTATACAAACAATCAAGTCCTCGGGGTCACAGGCACGGCAACCGATGCAGGTTCAGGCATCAGGTCCCTTACGATAAACGGCGCCGTCGTCGTCGTCGAGAACGGCTCCTTCAGCAGTTCCGTCATCCTCTCGCAGGGAACCAATACGATCATTACCATTGCCTCCGATAATGCCGGCAACTCTGCCACAGATACCCGCACCATCATCTATGATCCGGCCGCTCCCGTGCTTACCGTTACCACCCCTGCCGACAAGACCGTGACCAGACAGCCCACCGTGACCGTTGCAGGCACTGTGGACGAAACTGCAACCGTAACCGTCAGGGGGACCCCGGTACCGGTGATAGACGGGGCCTTCACTACCGACCTGTCTCTCATCGACGGCATCAATACCGTCGAGATCATCGCCACGGACCGGTCGGGGAACAGGGCCACCGTCACGAAGTCCATACTCTACAATGCAGCGGCCAGGCTCGTTACTCTACCGCTCGCCCCAGGCTGGAACTTTATCTCCATGCCGATCGACCCCGAGTATCGGACGATAGGGACCGTCCTCAACAATATAACCCCCCATGTTCGCATCGTTTGGGGCTACGACAACCAGAACAAACGATGGCTGAAATATAACCCGCATCTTCAGGGCTCAACGCTCGATACCCTCGAATCAGGCAAAGGCTACTGGATCTACATGGATGGCTCCGCCAACCTTTCAATAACCGGTTTTGATGTCTTTCCCGCAGCCCGCCTCTACCCCGGGTGGAACCTTGTAGGGTATAACGGGACGAACAACGCCGATGCCGGTCCTTCTTTGATGTCCATCCAGGGCCGGTGGAATGCAATCTGGTGCTGGGACGGGGGCCTGTGGTACGGAATGCACGAGTCCTTCGCAATACCAGCGCTGATTGAGCAGCTCACAAGGATGTATAGAGGCAAGGCGTACTGGATAAAAGCGAAAGAAGGGATGGAGTGGAGCCAGTGATTCGAAGACGTCACGCAGCGAAGGACGAGAAGCCGAGGAGCCATCACCCGGGCTTTGCAGCTGCGCGCCTGCAGGGCCCTAATTACCCCGGCAGGAAGTACTGACAGGAACAAAAGGAGGAGATTATGGAATGGCTGAAATGGATCATTGATTACGGTGTCATAGGCCTGCTCATTGTTATGAGTGTAATCGCTGTGTCGGTAGCCATCGAAAGGCGGTCTTTTTACCGAAAGATTGATCTGAGAAGTTTTACGGACAAGAAGAAACTTGAGCTGGAATTGACCCGAAGACTTCACCTGATTGCGACTATCGGCAGCAACGCTCCCTACGTCGGTCTACTCGGGACGGTACTGGGCATCATGCTTACCTTTTACACGATGGGCCACGAAGGGTTCATGGATACGGGGAAGATCATGATAGGACTGGCCCTGGCCCTGAAGGTAACAGCCGTGGGGCTGATCGTGGCCATTCCTGCTGTCACGCTCTACAATTTTCAAGTCCGGCGCGCAAAGGAATTGATCCTCGAATGGGAGGCAGCGAATGGATGAAAAGGAGTTTCATCTTATCAACATCATACCCTTTGTAGACATCATGCTGGTCTTGTTGACCATCGTGTTGACCACATCGACGTTTATCGCACGAGGGGCTATCCCGATGGAACTGCCGAGGGCTTCCAGACACGACAATGAGGTGCTCAGGAATCAGACTATTGAGATCAGCAGCCAGGGAAGACTCTTTTTCAACGGCGCCGAAGCGACGCTGGAGAGTCTTCCCCGAAAGATAGAGAAGGTGGGTCGCGAGACGCCCATGTTGATACGGGCCGACAGGGAGATTGCTCTTCAGATCTTCGTGGATGTCATGGATACGGTGAAAAATATGGGGTTCAGGCGGGTAAGCCTTCAGACGGAAACGAAGAAATGAGCGAACAAAGCAGATCACTCCTTTGTTCCATCGGCATACACCTTACAGTGTGTGTGCTGGCCTTTGGGATCATAAGGGGGACAACCCCGGAGAGAAAGACCTTGATTATCGATTTCAGCCTCGTGGACCAGCCGAAAACCGCATGGTCCAGCCAGCCCCTTTACAGAACGGAGGCGCCAATCCCCGTAAAGGTTCCCCAAAATCCTGTTGCGGCTGAAAAGAAGATTGTCAGGGAACCGACCCCCCAGGTCCAACGGGTGGCCGCAACGGAAGCTCAGGTGGCGGTAAAGGCGCCGGAACCGAAGATCGCTTCTGTTCCGGATACGGGTCGGGAGGTGCCTACGTCTTCTGTGAACCCCGGGACAGAACCAGCATCAGGAAGGGGCAAGGGGCCGGCCGGTTTGCAGTCACCTTCCGGGGCGGAGGTTAGGCCAGAGGTGAGATACGTCAAGGAGCACTTTGCGGTGAGCCGCAATGCTATAGTGAGCAGGCTTTCGTACCCGCGGCACGCCCGAAAAATGGGCGCGGGCGGGACAGTTAAGGTCTCCTTCGTAGTCAATGAAGATGGAAGTGTAAAAAGTGTAAAGGTGCTCGCCACTTCGGGGTTTGATGCGCTCGATAGCAATGCCGTCGAGACAATTCGCCGTTGTTCCCCCTACCCCAAGCCACCCTGCGCGGCCGAGATGGTGATGCCCATTACGTACAACCTTGATTGAAAGGCTTCTCTGCGTAACACCCGCCTACCGGTCCCAGCTTTGACTTCACTTGCTTGTTCACGACGGAAAGCCCAGCCTTAATCGCCATTTCAGGGAAAGAATTGAAATGTATTTGTACTATTGCGAAACCAGACGGACACAGTAGAGAACAGACCAGACGGTAACGGGTGCAAACGGCACGCCCATGCCTGCCGGGGGCAGCGATATTGACGCGAACCTTCATTAGGGTTATAATTCTCACATGATTCGTTCTTCCTCCAGGATATGGACGTTGGCCCTTATGATCGTGGTGATCCTCGGAGTTACGGGTTTGGTCCCGACGGTCGAGGCCCTAGCGAAGGGGGCTGGCCATTCCTGCTGCGCGGAATGCAGCGAAGGCGAGCCAACGGACCCTGTTGATTGTTCGACGACCAATTGTCCCTTCTTTCTTTGCCTGTCGATGAGTCCGCCACCTGCCCCTGTTCTCGTTGTACCGGCAGGCATTGTTCACGAATCCGTGCCCGTTCCGGAACCGTTCCTGAAACCCATTTTCCAACCCATCTACCACCCTCCTAGGCCCGTCTGAACCAGGCGGCCATGCCGCTTCTTTAACCCACAAATAAAGAACAAGGTAAGCAGTTCCGATACCGTCACAAGTGACGGGACGGCTGCACATACTATGCAAGGAGATATTGAGGACAAGTATGATGTCTCGCAAAGCGCTCTGCCTTTGGCTCGTTGCCGTCGGTCTGTGGCAGATGGGCGTGAACGCCACCGCGCAAGGGCTTCAGGTTTCAGGCGGGTTCGACGCCCGGTACGGTTCGGCTGAAAACGAGGCCAAGCTCAAGGGTGTCTTCCTCAATCTGAAGAAGACATGGTCCGATGAAAAGGGCGATAGGTGGATAGGAGTCGTCCAATCGGATTTCGACGATAATCTTCACAATGTCAAACCCTATCAGGTCTACTTGCAGTATAAAGGGCCCCTCGGCAAGTGGAACGTGAGGGCTGGCCATTACCTTCTGCCTTTCGGCCTATTGGCCGTTTACGACACGGAGCGCTTGCTGCTCCAGGGTCTCGAAAAAACGAGCCTCGGGATTCGCAAAGACACGGGGGTCGAGGTGCTCGGCCGGTCCGGCATGTGGGACTACACGGTGTCCGTGACGGACGGGCTTGGCGACAGGCGGTTCATCGACCCAGGGGCCAACCCTGTCTTTACGGGCCGCCTCGCATACGTGCAGGATGAGTGGCAGCTTGGAATCTCCGCCCTGACGGGAAGGGTCCTCACTGACCCAGAGTTTATAGCAGGAGACGGGGACATGAGAGAGAACAGGCTCGCACTAGACCTTACAAGGACCCTCGGCCAAATCATGGTCCGCGCCGAAGCGGTCGGGGGGACGGACAACGGCCGTCCGGTCTACGGCGGGGTTGCTCTTGTCGATTACGCGGTCACGCCAAGGGTGGAGATCAACAGCCGGTTTGCTTCATGGCGGCGCGACACGGACAGCTACTCCGCCGGGTTTGGCATCACGTACCAGATGAGACAAGGACTCTACGGTCGGTTAGCCGACACTTATGAATTCGGGAGGAACAGCAAGAATGAGATCACACTTCAAATCTACTATGAATTCAGCAAGATGTTTTAGGACGGGGTTGTTCTTTGCCGCTGTACTCGTGCTCGCTGCGTCGGCGGTTTTTGCCGACGTGTGCGTGTGGCGCGATCCTGAGCGCACCATGCAGAAGATCTTCCCGCAGGCCAGGGACTACGAAACGGTGGAGAGGAAGATACCCAGTGAAAAGCTGAGGCTTATCGAAGGCCGGCTGGGCAAGTCCCTGGACCCCGGAGAGCGGGAAGACTGGGTCTTTTACAGGATCAGGGGCAAGGTCGGAGAAACGCTCGGCTACGTGCTGACGGATGCTGAAAAAGGCGAATACGGCGCCATCGAAGTGGTGATGGGCATTACGCCCGAAGGCAAGGTAACAGGAGTATACATCCAGCGGGCCCGTGAGCGGGACCAGGAATTCAAGTCGAGAGGTTTCCTGGACCAGTTCAGCGGCAAGACGAAGGAAGACCCGCTGCGCATCGGCAGAGACATCAAGGCGGGAAATTCCCTGCCTGCGGAGCAGGTGTCATTTGCCGCCAAAAAAATGCTCGTCATGTATGACGAACTCAAAAAGGAGAGATAAGCTATGAAATGGATAACTATTATCATTTTGACCGTAGTGCTGTTTGCAGGTTGGTCAGGAGACCACGCTCAGGCTGCAGGTTCCACAGAAAAACAGGCTGCGCCGAATGCGGGACAGGCGTCCGCGCCTGAGGTGAAAACGGTGACCGTAGCAGAACTGCTCAAAGCGCCGAAAGTCTACGACGGAAAGGACGTGGTAGTGCGGGGGACTTTCGCCGGCTTCTGCGAGGATGGCGACTATGTCCTGAAGGACGGCTTCGATTCGCTTGAATTCTATATCGCCAAGCAGGTCCCCACGCCGCCGAAATCGAAACTCGGCTCGAAGGTAGAAATTCGCGGGATGGTCAAGACGAGGCGGAATGAGGTCAACATTATCGCCAATGAGGTGAAGTTCCCATGACGCTCACATCTCTGGCGATCAAGAACCTGAAACGACACCGCGTCCGGACGCTCCTCACCGTCTTTGGAGTGGCTATCGCTGCGGCCACCCTCTTTTCGATCCTCTCCTTCGATGTCGGGTACCGCAAGTCCCTTCACGAAGAGGTGTCGAACACGGGCATCCACCTCTTTGTCTCAACCGAGGGATGTTCGCTGGAGGCCGCCTCACTCATCATTCACGGCGGAGAGATTCCCAAGTTTCTCCGGATGGAACGGCTGAAGGAAGTAAAATCGGTAGAAGGCGTGAAGGCGGCAGGAGGGTTTCTCATCTTTTCCCTCCCCACGCCCGACGGCTCAAAGATTGACCTGTTCTACGGCATCTCCGACGATGTCCCAAAGCTCAAGCCCAACTGGAAGGTCCGGGGAGGCTGGTTCAGAGATGAGAACTCGATTATCCTCGGCTCCGAGGTTGCCCGAATTGAAAAGCGAGACGTTGGCGACAAGGTTTACATAGACAAACTCACACGGGAATGCAACGTTGTCGGCGTCCTGGAACGCACCTTCGGCCAGGATGACGGCTTCTACTATCTCCCCCTAGCGGCGGCCCAGAAGTACTTCCGCAAGGAGGGAAAGCTGACGGCGATCGGGGTCCAGCTCTTCGATGTGTCGCGGCTTGAGTCGGTGAAGAACAATCTCGAAACGCTGCCCGACGTGTATGTCGTCCCGGCCGAGGACATGAGCAAAAGAATCCTCGACCTTATCGGGGGAACAAAGGCGCTCATGTATTCGGTGCTCCTTATCGCGCTCTTCGTGAGCGGGCTGGGTCTTTTGAATACGATCCTCATGGCCACCTTCGAGAGGCAGAAAGAATTCGGGTACATCCGCTGCATCGGCGCCCGGCCCCTCCATGTCATGAAGCTCGTGATCCTCGAGACGCTCGTGATCTGCTTTGCTGGCATCGCGGTCGGTTTGGCGGGGGGTTTCAGTTTTTCCATGACCATCGAACAGTGGATCCGTCAGTTCCTTCCCTACATCCCGGCGGGCAGGCTGCTTCGGCCGGATACATTCGTAGTTCTCATAACAGTCGGTGCAACCTTTGCCCTCGGTCTCATTGCTGGCCTTTACCCATCATACCGGGCGTCGAAAGTCCCGCCCATGGAGGCGATAAGAAATGAATAATCACATGGTCGAACTGAAGAGTTGCGTCAAAACCTACCAGCGGGGAACGGAACTGCTTCACGCGGTCGACGGTATCGATCTTGCCGTCAGCCGTGGAGAGTTCATCTCCCTTGTCGGTCCTTCAGGCTCGGGCAAATCGACCCTTCTCAACCTTATCGGGTGCGTCGACAAGCCGACATCGGGGACGGTATCGATAGACGGCCTCGACACATCAAAGCTGAAGGAAAAGGCCCTTGCGGGGGTCCGGAGCGAGAAGATCGGCTTTGTCTTCCAGCAGTTCTTTCTCCTGCCGACCTTAACGGCGCTGGAAAACGTGGAACTACCGGCCCTTTTTTCTGCCGACAGAAAGAAGAAGGAAGCAGCGCGCAAGTTGTTGGAAACAGTAGGCCTTTCGGGCAGGGAAGATCATCTCCCTTCTCAGCTATCAGGGGGCGAAATGCAGCGCGTGGCTATCGCTAGGGCGTTGATCAACGACCCGGGTCTCCTTCTTGCCGACGAACCGACCGGAAACTTAGATTCAATTAACGCAGAAGCCGCTATGCGTATTTTCCAAGAATTCAATGAGAAAGGCTTGACTATCATCATGGTTACCCACAACGTTGAACTGTCTGAGAAGACCCAGCGGTCCGTCCATCTAAAGGATGGGAAGATCGTGTATGGTCGATAGAAGCAGAACTCTATACATTGATGTCCAGGCAATTTTAAGGAGGAACCTACCATGAAAGACAAGGCTTCACTGGAAGCCGTCATATCCGAGCTCGAGGAGGGCATGGGGACAGGGGTGGCGGGTGTCGGGAATCGATTCTCCCCGTTCCGGCTCGATCCAGGGGCCGTCGGCAGCGGGCGGCGGTACCAAGGGCTTGACGACCGGACGGAGCACGCCGCCCGGTTCAACGACGTGTGGCAACGACAATCAGCGGGGACTAGACAATATGAAAGGAGGGATTACAATGTCACCGAGCATTCCGAAATTTGCACTTGAATAATATCGGGCATATGGAGAGGGGAGCAATCATCGCGTACGAGTAGGCTACGAACACTCACACACGAATTCAATCCTCATGGCCGTCAACACAAAAGGTCCGTTAGAAATGTAACATTTATGACTACTATTAATAGCTAATTAATTGACGAAAAGTGTCCATTAATATATCATTTAGCATGATAACGGTTGCAGATAATGAAAGAAGGGGGAGGGTATTCGCCTATCTTCGGGTTAGCACGGACAAACAGGATATTATGAACCAGCGCCTTGAGATTCTCACTTTCGCGAACCAGAATGGCGTGAAGGTGGATGAGTTCATCGAGGTCGAGATGTCCTCCCGCAAAGACCTGTTGAAACGGCGGATCGGTGAGCTGCTTGACAAGGTTTTGGAGGAGGATACGGTCATAGTGGCGGAACTCTCCCGCATCGGCCGCAGTATTGTCGAAGTCATCAACATCGTGAACGAACTTGTGAGGAAGAGGGGGAGACTAATAGCCATCAAGCAGGGTCTCGACATCAGGGACAACAACGATATGCATACCAAGATCATGATCACCATGTTCTCGCTATTTGCCGAAATCGAACGCGATCTGATTTCCCAAAGGACAAAGGCGGCCCTGGCGGCGGTTAAGGCAGGTGGGAAGAAACTGGGCAAGCCGAAAGGAAGTACCGGCAAGAGCAAGCTTGATCCATACCGCGAGTTCATCGAGGGAGAAAGGGGCTACGGCGCTTCTAAGGCGTTAATCGCAAGAAAGCTGAAGGCAATGATCGGCAACTGTTCGCGGCAGAACCTTGAAAAGTACATGAAGAGTAGGAAAATAGAGTGAAGCGGGGGGGCGGTACCTGGTATGGGTCAACCTCCACCCGGTCATGGACATAATCGTGACGTCCCGAGGCGCTTTGCGGTGTAATGAGAACGAGGTTCACGGGCCTGACGAAGTTGCTCGTGCCCAACTGTTCTCCTAGTCTTATTATCCCCCTTCTATCATTTTGAAGTAGTTCGTATCACGGCAATCGGAGCTTACCAAAAATGAGGAACAATATGAAAAGGGAAGAATTATGCTAAGAAGGCAAATGGCTTCTTGCCTCTAGTTGTTTTGCCAAAGCTCCGCGGCCTTCTTAGTCTCTACATCATCCTGGATTTCTCTTTCGAGACCCGACAGAAAATCGAGCCCAGTCCTTGATTCAACGTCTCGGACCGTCACAATATATTTGGGCATATCGCTAGTTTCGAGGGGTTCGTTGGGCATGATGAAAGCAATTGCCTCATTCTTCTTTGGGTCATACGATATTTTATAGAAATGGGTCGGGACTGCCACTTTATTCTTGCCAATCGTCTGCTTGGCTCCGCCATCATATATGGGACCGGTGAAGATGTATAACTCGCCCCGATTAATCGCCCAGTCGCGAATCTTCTCTTCCAAAATTCTCCAAATCCCCCGGTTCATGCCTATGCCCACTTGAGGGGCCATATGCCCTGTATCATAACCGCTCTTCTCATAGTCCGAGACTTCTGCCCGTTCCCTTTTCTTAAGACTCGGATCGGGCCTAAAGGAATCTCTATCAAGGCCCTTCGCGTTTGCTTTCTCTGCTGTTAGCCGTTCGATAACCCATATTGGCGTTTTTAACTCAGAACTGTGAGCGAGCAGATGACCAGTTCTGCAGAGGATTGTCCCGTCACTGCCGGGGACGCCAAGCTTTGCGTATTCGGCGCAGTCTTCTATGGGTCCGGCAAATCCAAGAGAAGAAAAGATAATAAAGGCGATAACCGTTAAGGAAGCGATATTCTTTCTGCTCATATCCACCCACCTTTCTGGATTTTGCAGGCAATACTATTTTTCGTTCTTGCAGGGGTCATAAAGCTCGAGATGGTTGACGTCGTACATTCCGGGATTATCCAGAATCTTTCCGTCAGGCTCCACGGTACAGCTGTAATCAAAAAGGATCAACGACTTTGTATCCGGGTCGTACACCTTAAGCAAGTAGTACGTCTTCTTTGATTCTATGTCCAGGCTCTGCTCTTGCAGCGCTTTATAATAAGTCTTGGAAATATTCCCCTTGCAGGTTTCCAGGTATTGTTCCGCGGTTATGTCATCAGGAATGGCGTCGCCATATTTTCCAATCATTGCAGAACGGCAAGCAGTCGTGGCCGATCCTAATACTCCATAAGCCTCTTTTCTTGATTCAGTGAGTGAAGCGCAGTTGGCAAACGAGCTTGTGAGGATAAGAAGGATGAGAACTACAGATATTCGTCGCAAAACTAAGCCATCCAGTAGGTGATTTGATTATTCGCCGCGTCCATATCCTCTCCTGTATCCAAATTCCAATTTCTGGCTAGCTGTAATGGTGCTTGCCCGGATTCCAGGTTATCGAAAGCTTCTTTCCAAGCGTCGATAACATTCTTGAGGGCCTTTTCAAAAACATCGGTGAACACTCCGTACCGATCATCGGGGAGCTTCACTTTGGCAAAATAGTCGGCATAATGCTCTGGGAAGTCGTTCTTGATCTCATCTTCTGTGTCGTAGGTAAAGCCGGTCCCTATCCCCGCATGGCGGAATAGGGCAACCAGGGCTGACCCGCCTTCCGCTAAATCAATAGCTTCCGTGTAGGTTTCATACCATAGGGTCGGGCGAGGTTCTTCACCTTTTTCGGAATAGTTGGCCACGATCTGCGTTTTCCAGAACTCCATTACTTCCTCAAAGTATTCCGTTTCACCACAGAACTTGAGCATTTCAGAAAACTCAGTGTATCTTATTTCTCCGTTGAACTTGGCCTTATATATCAAAGAATCCTCGGTCATCTCACATATACGATGGTTATCTTTGTTTTCTTCATTGTATGGCCCGACAATCGCTTTAACCATTGGATGAATGGTCGCGTCCGTTACCAAATGGGAAAGGTAACCCATGAGCCAGACAAATTTTGCTTCTTCAGTGTCCGTCTTTGTTTTCCAAGAGTTCTTAAGAGCATTATGCCCGGCCAGAAAGATGCTATTGGTTTTCTCGTAATGCATTACGTCCGCCCAGTTCACCTGGCCGAGCTTAAAACTCAGATACGGCAGGTCAGGACTCACTGCCCCCAGATACAGGAAGCTGTAATGCCGGTTGAGCATCTGCCATAGGTTCTTGCCGAGCAAAGATTTGGACTCCAATCCTTTGGCGCAGATTGTAAAATGAGTAAATGTACCCGCCATGCAACCGCCTTTTCTTGTACGATATATTTCAATTCTATCCCAAACAGAGAACAATTCAACATATAATTGGGACTTTGCTTTGTTTTAACCGGACACTCATCCTGACCTCTAGGGATTGGAGCGGCCAGCCAAGCCGAAGCAGTTGCTTCTCACATATCAATATTCTTGGCTACCGTGGATACCCCGCCCGGTACGGCAGAGGGGGTGGGCTCCGGCCTTTCATGTTGCCGGCGATTTCCTGTCCCGAACGCAGTGGGGACAGCCTTTTCCGCTATGCCTGTTGTTTACTGTGGCTTGCCATTCATGGCCATTGACACAGACCCACCACACTTTCCTGGTTGAGCCGCAGACTACATCGGAAGGGGTGAGGGGAGCATTCCTGGTGGGGTGCCATTGTGCGGCAAGACTAGGATTTCTGGTCTGAAGGCAGTTGTCGAACGTTACGACGCGATTGGAACAAATGGGGCATCCGGTTCCGTGGTGTCGGCTGTGGATCAGGGCCTGCCACTCGTGGCCATTCTTGCACATCCACCAGACCCTCCTGCCCATTCCGCAGGTAACATCGGCCGGCGTGAGAGGAAGATTCTTTGTGGGGTGCCATTGGGCGGCAAGAGCGGGATTCCTGTCGCGCAGCACGTTTTCGTGGAGTGGTACTCTACCTTTGCAGTAAGGACATCCCCCGCCGTATCTTCGCGAGGCTATGCGCATTTCATATTCATGGCCCTGCTGACAGATCCACCATGCCTTTTTGTCAGTACGTTGGGTGACATCGGAGGACGTGAGGGTTCCATTTCTTACAGGGTGCCACTGGGCAGCAAGGACGGGGTCGGCTTCGGCGAGGCTCAAACCCTGACCCAGGCAGACAGGGCATCGACTATCACGGATCATGGTAAGTATGTGTCTTCTCCATTCGTGGCCCTTTTCACAGATCCACCAGACGGACCGCTTGGTGTTGGCGGGCACGTCGTGAGGGGTCAGGCTGCCGTTCAGGGTAGGGTGCCACTGGGCGGCGATAGCAGGACTTCGGACTGAGAGGGAATCTTCTTCGGAGACCTTGAAGCCGGCGCAGAAGGGACAGCCGCGTCCCTTATTTCTACTGGCAACTGTAGCCTCCCATTCGTGACCTGTACCTTCAGTACAGAGCCACCAGACTTTTCTGCCCGTGTGGGGAGTGACGTCGAAAGGGGTGAGGGGAGCGTTCTTCGTGAGGTGCCATTGGGCGGCGAGATGGGGATTATCTACCTGGAGGCAATACTCGGGTGATGCATAATGGCCGCTACAGTAAGGGCAGCCGCTGCCGATATTCCTTGTAGCGATGGCCGCCTGCCATTCGTGCCCCTTGGCACAGATCCACCACACTTTCCTGGGTGACCCGTAGGTTACGTCGGAAGGGGTGAGGGGAGCATTTTTAGTGGGGTGCCACTGGGCGGCAAGGATAGGGTTGACGATGGCGAGAGTCAGTGTGTGAGACGATTCGGGCATGGTTTCAAAATATATTGCCTGAGAGGCGGCAGGTGGTCAATAGGATTGTGAAAATGCCTGTTTGAACAGGAATTCCTGCGGGTTGATGGCAGCGATGGTTTCAAAATGGGGTCCGAATGTTTCTTCAAAAGAGCGCAGGTAATTGCCCAAATCGTCCGTAAAAAGCATCAGGATATAGTAATCGGAACCGTACATTATCCGGCTCATTGCCGGCGACAGGTGGCCATCAAAGACCTCAGCCTTAATAGACTGCAGCACGGATGGGCCTGTGCGACAAGCCAAGTCGCTGTAAAGTCTGTTGTCGTCTGCCATCATGCTGAGAATCTTGCTTCTCCAATCCTCGCTCTTTCCCCCCAGGTGTGCCAGATTCAGATAAAGACCGGGGTATTTTTCTACGACCAATTGCCAGATTTCGGGGTTGTTCAGTGTTTGCGCTCTCTCGTCAATTGCTTTATAAACGAAAGGAAAGAAAGGGTTCTTGAACTCAACAATCTGGTTACTTACCTTCTTCAGGATCCCTGTCTCTATATCATAGATATCTCCGGACACTGTGACTCTATCCGCGTAGGTTGCGAAACCGCCTAAAGAGCAGTGGCTGGTTACAGGAATACCTTTTTCCTGGCAGTAGGCATACAGACCTCCTTCACCGAACAATACGGGATCGGTCGGCGAAAAGCCGATGGGCGGATAGAGCTTGATGCCGAGGAAGGTCTTTTCGGGCCCCACAAGCTCCTGCACGGTATCGAGAATACC
>CAYOYU010000009.1:8197-14749 GCA_964408265.1 uncultured Syntrophorhabdaceae bacterium | reverse complement strand
ACCGGGCCGCCTCGGATCCACGGAAAGGAACGGGTATACCATGGTGCCGTATTTCTTCTTCAGAGATGTTAACTGATCTACTTGTATTTGAAAACTGCCACTGAAATCAAAGACCGGGACCGCCTTTTCCTCATGAAATGATTGGGTGTGGCCCTTAAAGGTGAAGTACATCTCCTTCACGTCTGTGGCCGCTTTGTGCATTGCCCCAATTATCGGGCCTCCAACATCGGGACTGTCTTTGAGATTATCTACTAAGCTATCCAGCCGGGAAACCAGCCAATCCTCCTTCAGAAACTGATGCATCATGGCCGTGTATTCGTCGGCAGTCGATATGTAGGCAATATCGAGCATCAACGGTACCGCGCAATACTCATCTCCATAACTTGTCATCATCCCATCATAAATGGCGGTACTGGTTTCTTTCAAACCTATCTCCAGAAACACCTTAACCCGCTCTAAGAACGCGAGCCAGGATTTTGCTTTGAGATCCGTTATCAAGCCCTCAGGTGTGGGCATGGTGAAAGGGTCCAGTTCGGCCAGCGCAATGATTATTCGAAGCCACCTGGAGAGAATATCCTTGTTAAATAAATGGCAGTGCACGTCAATATATTTGAAACCCATGGTTGGCCTCCTTTCCCATAGTCTGGTAGGCCGGCTGTACCTTCGTACCCTTGTTGTGCCGGTGTCGCACCTGTTTGCTGTGCGTGCCTTCCTCAGGATGCGTTGAACTTCTCCTTGAGGATCTTTGCGATCTCGTCTACGTTCAGGATCTGGTTTGTCTTTAAGGTGTCCCTAAAACCCTGATCTGTCGATTTCTGGATAAAGGTACTTGCCGTTTTGCAGGTCCCTTCTATCTGTTTGTACTTCTCCAGCCCTACGACGGTCATCAGTTTTGCAATGTCCATCCAGTAGTCTATCAATGCCGGATCGATCACTTCTTTTGGAATCACTTCTTTAAGCCTGACTGGATCAGCGGTTGCAAGGCTCGATACGCTGCTTATCTCCTCTTCCTCCAATCTGACAATCTGCCACCTCGTGAGGCCCGTGAGCACCGATAAGGGCATGCCCTGTTCAGCCGCTCCTGGCAACGCTTTTTGCGTACTCTCCTTGAGCATGCTTAGGGCCGATTCGGGAAAGAAGCCCATCAAGAACACGGTGAGCACTGTAACCTCTCCTGTTACCGGAAGGATGAGCGCTAAGCCATAGACAAAAAGGAATTTGACGAAGAGTTTCTTATATATATTCCTGCTTAACACGTCCCCCTTATAATACCGGTACAGAAAATAGCTCAGCATATACAGGTACCAGCCGAGAAAAGCAGCCACAGTGTTCTTCATCGTTGTCGTATAACCTACATAAACCGGCAGGGTATTCGAAGAGATAACTTCTCTCATTGCAATAAAACTTTGTATTACGCTTGCTCCTTGGCCTAGGGGGTTAAAGACGTATGTCCAGCCAAGCGCCATCACAATGCCGATAACATATTTCATGAACACGTCATTCCACGTAACAGAAATGAGCGTCTCTTTAGCTCCTTTGTCCTTAAGCCTGCCAGCCATTCCCCAGCCTATGATAGTGAAGGGCAGGAGGCTTAAGGTCACTACGAACATGCCATTAGGGATAAATATTTTCCAGAGTATTGTTTCTTTGATCTGATCCTTACAGAGTTCGTCGGGGTAGTCGAATAGTTGTTGTCTTTTGAGGTAATTGTTGAGCCCATTCTTTATAGCATCCTTGTTTTCCAACCCAACTATCTGATCGATCTTGTCTTCATGCTCCTGCCATTCCTCGACATATTCAGAAAGCGCGGAAGCCGCCTGTTTCACGGCCCTGTCATAATTGCAGTAGGTTATCAACCCTGCACTGACAATAAAGGGTATGCAGTATATGGCCAGGATACCGAGCTTAGTCGCGAATAACTTCATTATCCGTCCCTCCGGTTTGCTCGCGGTATTGCCCTAATGATGTTCTTGATTAGTTACATGGTTATACGAAGCACGCAATAATTACAAGTCCTTTTTTGCAGACGTTTTCACCCGGTCATTCGATCCGGTTTCTCCTTCGGGACAGGTCATTTGAAAAACTATGCTTGACCTTTTTTCCAACTGTGGCAGAATCAACAGAAAGGGAAAGCGTATCCATCATAACCAGGTTTCGATAAAGGGAGGACGATTCTATGCCCGGACCATATGCACATATTACCTTGGTTAATAAGCTGAGCGAGATACCCGTACTCAATAGTATGCCCGATTTTGGTGCGGATGCAAGACTTGCTTTGGGGCGGTTTTTCAAATACTGCGAGCTGGGCGCCGTGAGCCCCGATTACCCATATCTGGTTAAGGAAAGCAATGATGCCAAAAAGTGGGCCGACATCATGCACTACCACGGCAATGGAGACATGGTCAAGATAGCGATAGAGGCCCTGAAGAATATGACGGGAGATGGACGGGACACCTGCTTTGCATGGCTTCTCGGATTTGTATCCCATCTGGGTATGGATGTCACTGTTCATCCCGTTATTGAGTTGATCGGGGATTATGAGACAAACCCAACTGAGCACAGGGCTTGCGAAATGCACCAGGATGTCTACATCTTCGATAAATGGATGAAACTGGGCGATCTCACGGCGACGGAGCACCTCGACGTCGGCATCAAGAGCTGCAACATCGATACGGTAAAAGACGTCTGGAAGAAGATGCTTGAGGGGACCCATCCAGACGAATACGCGAACAACGAACCAGATTTCGACAAGTGGCATGCGTGTTTCAAGTTTCGCGTGGAGGACCTTGCCGGGCATCTGGGCAAGTTCTTTCTGTTCGGGCGGCATACCCTTGAAGAGACCGGTCTTCTTTACCCGGAAGAAGAAGGGGTAGACAAAGAGAAATATGTTAATGCCGTGCCAGGCCCTGAAGGGCAAAAGACGTATGATCAGGTGTTCGACTATGCCATGGACAAGGTAGCTCTTCTTTGGCAGCACCTCTCGACTGGAGTCTTCTCGGGCAGTTCTTCCTATCAGGATGCATTCGGGAATTGGAACCTCGACAGGGGGATTTCCGAGAAAGATTGGGAACGAGGCAGACACGGACAATTCATATTCTGGAAGGGGTCATTATGAAATATAGAAGAACGAAGGTCATATCTGTTGGCGTTATCGTAGTGCTACTGTACGCGTGCAGCCATATTTGCAACCCCGGGTATGCCTTGGATCAGGCCGGGATGAAGAAGCTGTCGTCACACGCTATCTTTCTGACCTCAGCCGTAGAAGCCCTTTACGAGGCCAAACGGGTGCAGCCGGGGGATTCCGACGACAAGATCCTCGAGATGGCGACCAAGCAGGACCCGGCTGAAACAGATTATTTCAGGGATTTCACGGTAAAGTTCAAACAGGAACTGGGTCATGCGGTGGTGCTCGTTTGCACCAAGGATGGAAGTCAGGCATTGATTGAGGATACGCAGTGCATCGCCGGGCCCGATAAAAAACCTGGGGATTCGGGTGAGGTGGTCCCCTGTGAATTTTCCATTGACACCGAGTACGTCCGCGGAGCGTGCAAGATCAAGGAGTAGATCGCGCCCAGACGGACATGGTGCCCTTTGCGGGCCGGATTAAAGCCCACTGAGCAGTCTCGAAGTTCCAAACAGGTTCCTTGCTGTATGTGTCCGTGAAATGCTGATCGCTTATTCCTCCATTTGAACCCGGCGTAGACATCAGGTTTACGAGAGTCTTTTCGAGTTGTTCACGACGGAACTGCGAGTGCTTCAGCACCTTTTTCACACTGCTCCAGTCCCCACTGTCCGGAGGAGCCAGGAGCTGTTCGGGATTCTCCCCGCTGAAGGGGCTTTCCTGAAGGTCGAAATGGTTGGTTTGGACGAGAATGTTATTCTTCATCTCACGCACCCAGGGCACTTTATCACTTGTGCCAAACTCGACAACGCAGGCTTCGCCCTGATTAGGGCCGCAGAGGGTTATAAAAACTGGTGCGCCTGTTGTCCAATGTGTGACCTCCTGTTTAGCCTGCTGGTACGTAGTTATGTCTTCGTCTTCCAGCAACCTCCGTACATAAAACGTCGGGTCGGGGTTGAGACTTGCTGCAAAGGTGCTCCACGGTGCGTAATTTATGGCGATGCCGAACCCACCATTTCCATCAGAGCCTTTCTTTAACGCGGTCAATATCCCGACCATGCCGGCCACACCCGCCGCCTCATAGACGGTCTTGTTGCCATCAGAGAATCGAAAGGTTCGCGTTGCTTTTCCCAGGGCTTCGGCGTTGGACCAGTCAAGGGATCGCAGACAGACCATTTCGTTGTTTTGATCGTCCCAGAAGACTGCGGTGCTGCAGCCACTGGTCCCCTTGAAATGGGCCACAGTATACATGCGCTGGGCAATCGCCATCTGATGATCTGTCATGATGCGCTTGTTCCCTATTTTAGTGTTTCTGGCGAAATACTCGGTCTGATTCCTGTACTGAAAGTAGATTGTCCAATTCAACACAAATGCTGCCAAATCGTAAAGCGTATTCCAGCCGTAGTCTGAAAGACTTTTCTTTATGGCAACAAACAAGTCACCGATAACAGGGGCATCGTTATCAAAGACATCCTTCCACATATCTTCGGGATGCTTTTCGCGAAAATAAACGGTTCTGGTTCTTTCGTCAGAAACTAGAATCATAGGAGTATTGGTGTCACCCATGGTCATCCTCCCTTTTTCAGTTGCAATAGACGTACAAATGAATCAAGCGAAAACCCCGTCCCGTCGCCCGAAGTCAGTGTCTCTCTGAACTTTTAGGCGGACACGTGGTCCTTTCTTTCTTTGGACTTCTCGGACAACTTCTTCCCAGACATCCAGTGTTGATTTGTTCCCCGACTTTACCTTCTCCATGAGACTCAACGCTATAGAAACAGCCTCACCGACGTCCACCTTTTCCTCGAAGGCCCAGATAGCGTCCGCTCCAGCCTTCTTGAAGGCCTGTTGAAGTGAATCACTGGCGTCACTCCTATTTCCAGGCTTTCCACCTTCACAACTGAAAAGTAGCACCGTCGGCTTGTGTTTAAGATGTAGCTCAGAAATCTCGTCTGCAGTTAATTCAGTGCCATCAAGAAGTTTGACCCGTTTGTTGTCTCCGTGGGCGAATAATATTAGTACCTTTTTCCTGGTTTGGAGAACCTTCATAACCTTGTCGTGCGTCGTTCCCCAGCCAAGTTTCTCGGAAACCCATGCCCAAAGACCACCGCGGTTTTCGCTCCACGTTGTGACGCTTGATCTCTTTATACCGGACTTTTTGATAAAGAACTCAACTAGCTGGGAAGCTCTCTCCACGTCTTTCTGGGTCCACTGAGTCAGTCCGAGGAGTTGTTGTTGCCTGGCGTTACGCGGTAGAGAGAGAACCGCTGCAAAGTGGTCCAAAGAAGCGGTCTCTTCTGACAGTGCCTTTATGTTCCATGCAGCCTCGTCCGGACTCGGGTCGCGCCACACTACTTTGTTTGGGAACACCTTAGTAAAGTCGATGGATCCCACCGTCTGCTCCACCTCACGCGTTAGCAGGATTCTTTGTATCGAATGTAGTTTCTTCTGAAACTCCATGCTCGATAACAGCGATTGGATTTCCTTGCTTCTTATTGCCAAGTCCGTGGTCTTTGACACTATATGGAGCGTTACATCCTGTTTGTTCCTGGATGGAAGCACACCAATGACCAAACCAGCGGGTATGTGGGAGGCAGCAATGATATTATCGATACGGCTCAGCCCTTCGTTACCCTTGCGTCTCGTTTTCTCGCCTGCATACACAGAGGCCGTCATTTCCTCATAGGGTTTTCGAGCGTCAATCCAACTTCCGTCTTTGCGCGCTTTTCGATAAGCCTCCTCGCCCCAAGTCAGCAAATTGCGTTCGTAGAGTCGGGTGGCTTCATCTCTTCTTCCCTTCAGAATGTCGCCAGTGAGGAGTGGGTGGATGGGGGCTCTCCGTCCAAAAGAATGAGAATGTGGGAGTAGGCCTGATACCGGCTTAAGCGCCTCAAGTATTCCGCTGAGTAATTCGTGGCATTGCGACCAGTTTTTCTGTTGATAATCCCGGTGGGCCACCTCCAGGAGAGTACCGGATATTCTGTTCATACGATCGAGCGTTGACTTCCATCTTTCTAATGGCAAATGAGCAAATTTCAGTGACTGTGCATATTGTATCGATATTGAGTAACCTGTCAGGGCGTCACGGACGTATCCTTGATGCTCAAAATGTTCCGCTACTTTATATGCCTTGCTGGCATTTTGGTTTGCTCTAGATTCGGCTTCGAAGGAGTCTTGGCTGGTAGGGTGGTCATTCTTCGGGTCTTTCAGGGGGTCCTTCAGAGCATCTTTCAAATCCTTCAGATCATTCATTGGTTTAGCTATGTCATCCTTTGCCCCAAGTGAGTCAGGATAATCCTTGTTGATCCTGCGTTCCGGTGGTTCTGTCCTGCGAACTGCACTTGGTTTGAATTTCTGAGCATGTGCATCAGTATTTGCACCGAAACTTATTGTCAGTAACAGCGTTGCAATGAGCAGAGAGAAAGATCTAATGA
>CAYOYU010000009.1:5867-8187 GCA_964408265.1 uncultured Syntrophorhabdaceae bacterium | reverse complement strand
TATCGCCCTATTTCCATAGAATCCGTGGTAGCTACGTGAGACCCAAGAAGCGCGCGGCGATTCTTTGTGCGTCCTCAAGCTTGAGCAGGGGGAGCAACTCGGGCATGAGGATGAGTTTCAGGCGATCGTTTCGTAAGTCAATGAGTCTTTTGATAGGCCACGCAGTTGTCACACCGAGACCAGGAATGGTTGCAGCGGCATTCCACGGTGATCCCTTCGTGGCCGCGCATATAGTGAGCGCTATGGCCACGGCGAATAGAAGCGCTAGAAGCACATAGATCAGCCACGTCGTGGTGCGATCCTTATTGAGAGCAGCTGCGATGTTGACGCGCATTGTATCTGTAAAACGCGCTAGGTTCTCAGGAGAATCAAGTTGCAATTCCCTTTCGGATGAAGTACCCAACAGGGCCATTTCAGTGTAGCCCCTCGATAAATCCATGTAGATGCTTTGGAGCGCCTTTCGTGCGGCAGACATTCTGAACCCCCCTTTTTTTCTTTGTATGGGACTCACCAAAACCGAGCTGAGACCAGATTGCCCTCGCCACTATCACCAGAATACGAAAGTGAGAGAAACATGTCTCCTCGGTTTCGCTGGCGCCTGTTCCCTTATTCTTTTGTAACTAAAGATGATTTGCAAGCAAAAAGATATTACGGGCCAACAGATCCCACTCCACGGGGTCGGTTGTTTACGTCGCCTTCAATTCGTGGCCCTCGGAGCAGACCCGCCAGACCGTCCTGGGCGACCCGTAAGTTACCTCATGACGGGCCAATGGGGCATTTTTGGATGCCACTGTGCAGCAACAGTGGGGCTGACGGTGGCAAGGCTGCGTGACGGCAGGGGGCCATCGATGGCAGAAGGTTTGCGTGATCCGGGCATGGTTGCTGGGGATATTCTGCCTTAGGGGGTGGGAGGTGTGGTCAAGAGGATTGTGGGGGTGTAGAGTGGGGTTATGGGAAGTCTATCTCCTGGACGAAAGAGATTCTCTGGGCCGCGAGGTTCCGGATTATCGTCGCCGCCTGAATAAGGTCGCTGCTGAATTGCTGGGAAAGGAGTATCTTTGCTTGATCGTACTCGCCCAATTCTCTGAGTGCTTCCGCCTTCATGACACACTCGTTTTCATCCGACTCATCGAGAAGAGCGACAAAAGCGCGCAGATTTGCGGTCTCCTCCTCGGAAAGGGGCGCAGGATCTGGGGTTTCCCGGCGTTCGTCGTTCCCTGCCCACCAAGCCCGGAGGCGAAGGTATCGTAACTTGTTGTTGTCTGAAACCCCCTTACCAATAGCTATAATGTATTCCTCGAATGAGGGGGTGGTGAATGGCAGCGCGTCTTTGAATTCGCTACTGGTATGACCATTATCTGCCCAAGGGTCTGATTCTCCGACCTCCTCTTGCTCATCGATCCAAAGAAGTGCCAGGCAATGCGGGCATTTTACAAGCCATGGTTCGTCGGGCAGCATGGGGGCTTCTCTTTTACCATCTGTCCAGAATCGGGCGCCAAAGGTGTTTCCTGACATAATCGTGTCCTGAGCAATCGGTTTGCTGCAGGTTGAGCACTTTAGGATTTTTGTGCGCCCTGGTAGCATGGCGTCCTCCGTGGATTACTAATTTCACTTCTTTTACGGGTACGGCTTCTCTATAACCCGTTCCGGCCGTGGAAGCAGATGTCTTCGAAAGTTTTGTTCTAGCTCATCGGCGATTGCCTGATAGTCAACTCGTGTCTCGCCTTGTTCTGTAGTCTCTTTCGAGAGTTTCATCTTCTCCAGAAGCAGCCGCCCTTCACTTAACATTCGGTAGCTTAACCAATAGAGCCCTATTTCATGGGGAAATACATCACTCACAAATTGGAGATAGGCCGCCTTTTTGAATGCCTTCTCGACGGAGCTGATTGTTTCAGTGTCAATTCGTTTGAGGTCTGCTGTGATTTGCAGGTTCACATCGTCTGCGAGCAGTCGCGCGTACAGGGGGATATTTTCTCTTACCACCCCAACGACGCTCCAGATATAGATTACCCCAGGCTTCATGCCTATTTCCTCCGGTGAAATGTTCACAGAGGACTCTTCTTGTAATTCCCTCTCGTAGACTTCTTCGCCCTTATCATCTGTGAATCTGATATGCGTGCCTGAGCGGCACCCGAATTCGGTTTCTAGGCCTGGGATCAATGTGGCGTAATTCCCCGGCTGCGGTAGCGCTGGGGAGAGATCAGGAACCCACATACGGAGCACCATGGGGCGAAAGATATGCCTGGCGTCGGATACCAACGACAAGCGATGCCCCTCCTCCAGCAGTCCCAAGACCTCGCCTACGTTCCGCACTATCCCC
>CAYOYU010000009.1:4106-5780 GCA_964408265.1 uncultured Syntrophorhabdaceae bacterium | reverse complement strand
TTCTTCTCTTTTGGAGGCTCGAAGATAACCCTCAACGTTGTGTGATCTTCTTGTTGACCGCCTGCATAGGGAGCCCATTTGATCTTGAGGTGTTTGACAGTGGGCTTTTTGACTATCCTGTCTCCGGCATACAATCTTCTGGCATCACTACAGGGATAGGTCCTCCCTTCATTCTGTACCATACAGTTTTCTTCATATCCTTCAAGGATAATCCCGATGTAACCAGCGGCAGAAACAAATGATACCAGGCACAGAATGGAGATGGCGCAATAAAATAGAATAGCTTTAGTCTTCATCTTGGTCACCCTTGGTGTCCATCACCTCTGAGGTCCCTCTGTTATGAATAGTCTCCTCGATGTTCGAGAAAGTCCTGTGTAAACCCATACCCGCCACGGCAAAAACGAAGTTGAGGAATATCCCTGTAGATAGGAAATACCTGTAGCTGACGTAGCCCATAGCTAGAAGCATTGCAGATCCCAGCACCCATGCCAGAAAGGCGTGCAAGTAAAGAAAAAGGAAAGCGGCTACAACAATAGCGAACATCTCGATCAGTAAATTCAACAGGTGCGGAGGACGGGATGGTTGTTTGCCGGACAGGATCGTATTGATAGAATTTCCTACAATGTACATGCCCGCGAGATCTCCGATGGGTGTAGGATGAACATCTCCAGCATCGCGACCTGAACCACCGATTATTACGATCTTGTCTCTGAAATTTGCGTGCTTGGCTTCGTCAACGGTATATGCAGCTTCAAAGAGGTTGCCTTGGGGATGATATGAGAGTGCCATCTTCGGAACGAGCAGAAATCGAATCCGGTTATAATAGATGTCTTCCGTGTCAGGGCTCACGGCAACGCTCGCAGTCGTATTGAGCTTAAATCGATAGGTCTTGTGAAATACTCTATTGCTGATGTCAGATGACAACTTTTGCATATCCGCTTCCTTGTCTTCAAATAACACGACTGCAAGGAAGGACATATTCCAGAGAACAGCTGTATTGCGGCCGTCTTTGAAGGTCTCAAATGGGACCCAATACCTTATTACCCGGTCACTGGTCGGTGCAGAAAAATCAGCTGACGCCGTATAGAAGCTTGGATTGACGGCTATAAGGTCATGGCAGATATTCTTCTTAACGGGTTCAAGCTCATCACGTACTATTGTCGCCGGAAATATCACTTTTAAAGGAGATCTTGCCGTCGTGATTTCTTGCAGAAGCTTCCTGAATTTCATATCACCTTCGGGGTTACAACAATCCCTGTGTTCCAGCAAAATATCCAGAACGACTACTTTAGCACCTCCAGTCCATGCCATCCGGACGAGATCGGCAAGCGCGTCCCGCGGGGTAAGGAGTGGGCTTCCCCATTTCTTGAAGGTGGCGGAGTCAATTTCGACAAAGACAATCCGATCAGATATGCCTGTATTCTCCCGCAGATTGAGGCGTTCCATTGTCTCCGCAGATTTTTCCGCCTCTTTCTTGATAACCAGATCAAGTGTCTTGTTGATCATGTTTTCTCCCCAATCTGTCTTCTCAAGAAAATGGAAGAAAACTGCAATCATGATTCCGATGGAAATATTGATGATGAAATGTGTCTCCTTCTTCTGGAAAACCTGCGGACGTTAATGAGAGAGAAAAGGCCCTTCATTGCTGGATCTTCCTGTGATTGGCTTGGGTAA
>CAYOYU010000009.1:0-4096 GCA_964408265.1 uncultured Syntrophorhabdaceae bacterium | reverse complement strand
TGCCACAACTGAGAGATGACCGCTTCTGGGTTCGATTCGACGAACGGAATACCTTTCCTGCAAACCCCGGAGTGCTATTCATAGGCGAAATGGACTCCTGTTATACTGGTTCTTTACAGTTAATTCTGCCGAGGAGATCGGTCTTTGTCGTCACAAAGAGGATACGAAAAGCGGCCTGAGGTGTCAATGACAGAAATAATCCACGCTTGAATCATTCTACGGGAATAACCGCAAGGCGGTTGGTTGAATTGATTAATATGGGTCGAAGGGAGTGATGGTGCGGCAGGACTTACTGATCACCTTAACGATGTCAGTGATAGTTTGTTCGTCGAGGAGCGTGGGGCCGTTGATGAAGAAATGGGTCGAGTTAAGGGGATTCAGGACGAGCACCTTCTCATCATGAGGTTCCCGTTTTATCCCCCAGCCCGGTAAGGCAAGGATGGCTCGGACGCGAATCTGTTTGTGGATGCTGTCTTTCAGGAACTTTTCGAGCCAATGTGCCTGGGCCGCAGCCTGAGGAATTGAGTCGCGGTCGACGTGTGTTGGGAATCGAAGCGTCCCGCCATCTTGCTTTACTGTTGCTCCTTCAAGACCTTTTCCCAAGAGCGGTGGCCGCGACTTCGTCTCTACCGCAAAGACACCTGTGGGCCCGATGACGATGTGATCGATATTGAAGTTGTCGGCGGGAAAGTCGTGAAAGACGTGGAAGCCGTGCCGCATGAGTTGGTTTAGCTCTTCCGCCGTAGCGCGTTCCGCGTCAAGACCTAATCGCAGGTGGCGGATGTATCGAAACCTTCGCGCCAGCGCTACGCATCCTGCACCGGTGGCAACGAGGGTGGAGACGATGAGGAGAATGAAAGGAAGCATCGTCACTGGCCGAGGAGTGAGGAATGCATAAAGATACCAGACCGCCGCCGGGCCTCCGATAAGTGCAAGGCCCCAGGGCATAAGATCGAACACAAGGTCATCAATCTTGTTTGCCAGAGTTTTACCCGGATAGTTGAGGAGGTTTTGCTTGACAGGGGATTTCTTGTCCTTTTCTCTCCACAGGGTAACCGGCCATATGGGGCGCGCCGCATTGAGGGCAATTTGGAAAGCCACGATGCCTATTGCGAGGGCTATGAGAAAGGGGATAAAGAAGTAAATGAGCTGCATGGCCTGCATTGCTTTGGTATAGCATGGTGATGGCGGGTTTTCCAGAGAATTTGGGGGAGGGAAGGGTTGCAAAAAGAAGAATACTCCGGGAAAGGTCTGTCTTCCGTACTCAACAGCTTTGCTGATGCCCAGTTCTTTCATCTTGTACCGCAACGTTCTTTCGCTAATGCCGAGAGGGTCCGCCGCCTGTGTTTGGACCCAACTCGCTCTCCTAAGGGCTTCTCTCGGGAACGTGATCGTACGTGCTGGGGAACTTTCTGAGTAACTGGGGAGTTGTCGGTGAGAACATGAGTGAGCTGAAGCGGGACCTGCAAGTTGGTTTCTCTATAATACCAGGCTCCGTCACTGAAACAATATGTGGTGCCTTCAAGGGTTACCAACATCTTTTTGGAGATCACCCTGCCAAGTATGGGTTGTGTGTCTGTCCTCTGTCCCTCGGCACTCCGTAGCCTCCCTTGAGTGGTGCGGGACAGGGCACTATCGCGGTTCCCGAAGAAAATCACGCACAGGTCCCGTATTTCTTGGGTTTTCCGTTACCTACTGGACGGTGGGTAACGGTTTTGGGAACCACCCCTCCTCAGGTTAATTCATCCGGGGGCGGCGCATTTGGATTTGCAAGAAGGGTATCCGGCGGATTGCCGCGGGAAACGGACCATTCCCGTGTGACGGTCAGAAAAGTCCTCCAGCAGGGGTTGCGCTCGGTCAAGAGTCTACCTTGTGCCCCCTGCCCATTGGGCTGCGTACCGCTTGGTCTTGGTCGTAATTTCAAGCCTTCTAGCCGGTTATCGGTAATCCTAACAGGCAGAACCTGTCCTTGAACGTCTTCAGTTGCTCTTTTGGAATACTCGGGTCGAAAACCGCCTCTTCTACGACATTCCTCCAGTCAAATGGGTGACGGCAGAGTAAGGGGCCATCCTCTATCCTTTCTATCTCGACCTTGCTAAGGAATGAATCTTCTACTCCGTCTGTTTGGTGGAAATATGTAATGCGCACTTCATTCTCATGGCTGAAATTCTTACTCAGAACCCGTAAAGTCATCGTCAGGTTGTGCCCCAACGAGTCCAGAAAAGCTGTATAATGAGTCTGCTTGGGCCATGCCTCTATTTCGCTTTCCTCATAATATTGGACTCGCGCCAGATGGTATTGTACTGGAAAGAATCTGTTCCCAGTATTGCATATCCTATCCATCAGTGTGCGTGCCCTAACCTTTATCCGTATGCCAACGGAGCCATGGGTAAAATCTTCCCAATCGTCGACGGTGGCCGTCTCGTTGCAAGACCAGTACGATCCGTAATAGTTCTTCAGGATGCCTGACAAAGTTATGATATCTCCGGATTCGTCTATGAAACGATGATCCAGCAAAGGGTTTTCGAGAGAGTCAGCTAATTCCTTTGGGTCTATGTGTGTGAGCGTCAGACGGGATCTCTCCAAATCCTCTAGAAGGAATTGCGCCTCAAATATCTTGTAAATAGAGGCCTCCAGCGGTATGCCGAAGGTGTTTAGCTCGATGTAGAGCGGTTTTTTTTCTATGTAGCTTTTCCCCTCTACGGACGCCCTCATAAGGTCTTTGAGAATCCGTTGGTTGTCTGCAAACCACTTATCTTCCACGACTTTCACCTCCACTTTCGGCGCAGAGAGAGGACGTTCGATAGCTCTTGTCGTCTCTGCATACGATTGTCCTCGCTCATTCTTTCCCTTCGAACAATGCTACCCCTACTGCAGCTGCCTGAAAAGGAAGATTAGATTATCGCAGGCTCAAAACAACCCCTGACTTCTGCGGCTTCAGTTGGCATCGGGCAGAAGATGTATCTTCTCGTTGACTCTGAGAAACGAACCACTTGCTAAGTCTTTCATTATCTGGGTCTCGTCGTAATCGTCAAGGGTGGAATTAAGGCTTTCGAGCGAAACACCGAACTGCGTGGCTATCCATCCTCGTTGTCGAGAGAACTCTCTAAGGCCAACAAGACCGACAAACATTATGATCTCCGTCGTTGTCTTCGCCATAAGTTCGGTCCCCTTCTCTTTTGACGGAACTAAACTCGATAGCTCGCTGGCACCTTCAATCGCTGCACGTTCAACTTCACGTCTCAATACATCGAAGAAAGCAATAATAAGATCTCTGTCAGCTAAATTGTTGGCTGTCGTTTCAAGGTACCTCACGCCTAGGCCAAAAGATATGGCGAAAAAAGTAAAGAAAGCGGCTTCGGCGTTTTCCACCCTGGGCAGAACAAAAGGCAAATCGTAAAGGGGGTCTGCGGGGTTCCAATAGGCGATAACGGGATAGCGTCCTCGAAAGGCGGCATATTGAGGCAAGAACTCAAGAGCGGTGATGCATTCTTCAATGTCAAAGGGCGAGATTCTTAGAGACACTACGGGATGGGCTTGGATCAATTCAAAAGTCTCATCGAGGAGTCTCCAAGCCTTGGATTCGTTATTATCATACGCCTCCAACCGGACGAGCTGGCTTCTCGCTTCGTAGTCGAGTGGCTCCTCTGTAATTTGGGCCGTCCAAAAACGCCGTGCCTCCTGAGTCACATCAGCGCCCTGTGCCTCCAGCAACAGCGTAAGAATCTTCGACTTGAGTCTCTTGAGCGCCGGGCTGCCAGGTTGATGGTTCAAACCTTCCTCTACCCATTGAAGAGCACCTTTCAGAGAACCGCCTTTGTAATGGGCATCTCCAAGCCAGTACCAGATTTGTGGCCAATGAGCCACCCAATCCGAATTGAACTTCACCGCGGTTTCCAATAACTCAGCGGCCTCCACCGGTTCTTGAAAATCGACGAGGAGGCTGATAGCTTTGGAAACAAGAGCCTCCGGTTTCAGTGGATCGATCCCCAACGCCTTGTCGAAGCACTCAATCTCAGCGTTATGGTCTCCGACGGCATGGTAATCCGACGCAAGATTCTTCCAGATTTGCGATTCGTGGGTTTTCAGCTTCAGT
>CAYOYU010000008.1:49488-50027 GCA_964408265.1 uncultured Syntrophorhabdaceae bacterium | reverse complement strand
CCGAGATTCCCTCCCCATCTTCTCAATACCAGGCTCTCCACTTCCTTGATGCAATCCGGCTCCATTGCCTCCAGGGCTTCGCCGGCAATTTCCCGCGCCTGGACCATGGTCTCCATATCCCTGGTAATATCCCCCACTCTGAACCTTGGTATCCCTGTTTGTCGCGCTCCTGCCATGTCTCCGGGACCCCGGATATCCATATCCTCTTCGGCGATTCTGAACCCGTCCTCTGTTTCTTCCATTATGCGCAGCCGTTTCCTTCCCAGGTCGGTTTTGGCTGCAGAAGCCACAAGCAGGCAGAGGGAGTCCCGCTCTCCACGTCCCACACGACCGCGGAGCTGGTGAAGTTGGGAAAGACCGAACCGGTCTGCGTGCTCCACAACCATAACGGTGGCTTCGGGGATGTCAATTCCGACTTCGATAACTGTGGTACAGACGAGGATCTGCACGCTTCCATCCCTGAAGTTGACCATTGCCTCTTCCTTGGCTTCGGCAGTCATCCTGCCATGAAGCGAGAAGAATTGACACCACCTTGAACC
>CAYOYU010000008.1:34973-49478 GCA_964408265.1 uncultured Syntrophorhabdaceae bacterium | reverse complement strand
TGCCATGAATAAGACCCACCTTGAAATCAGGGAAGACCACCTTTTTGAAATGCTCTGCCATACTCCGGGCGTCGAGGATTTCTTTCTGCGAAGATTCTTCAACAAGAGGGTAGACGACAAAAGCCTTGTTCCCCTTCTCAACCTCAGTCCTCAGAATCCCGTAAACCGATTCCCTGCTGCTCTCCCGAAAGACTTTCGTCTTCACCGGCCTCCTGCCATCCGGCAACTGGTCTATCACCGATATGTCGAGATCTCCGTAGAGCACCATGGAAAGCGTCCGCGGGATCGGGGTCGCCGTCATCACGAGGATGTCCGGTACCCTGCTCACTTTCTCCTTCAGGAGCCTCCGCTGCATTACGCCGAACCTGTGCTGTTCATCGATGATTGCCAATCCAAGCCTGCTGAAGGCCACATCTTCCTGGATCAACGCATGAGTACCCACAACAACATCCACCGATCCGGCGGCTATTGCATCAATGGTCGGTTTCCTCATCTTCCCCAGGCCACTCCGTAGCAGCGTCACATTGACACCGAGACCGAAAAGGGCTCTCCGTAAGGTCAGGAAGTGCTGCTCTGCCAACACTTCTGTGGGCGCCATGAGAGCGACCTGGTACCCGTTATCGACAGCAATCAGGGCGGCGCAAAGGGCGACAATAGTCTTGCCGCAACCCACATCTCCCTGGAGGAGTCTGTTCATGGGTTTGAGAAGGCTCATATCTGTTTCAATTTCCCTGAGGACCTTCGCTTGGGCTTCTGTTAACAGAAAAGGGAGATTCTCTCTGAAGCGGTTCAGGAGAGGACCGCCTGGCCGGAAACCAATCCCCTTTCCCTTTTTCAAAGCCTGCCGTTTCATGAGGAGCGCCGTCTGGAAGAGAAAGAACTCTTCGAGAACAAGACGCCGCACGTACTCGGCGGTATTTTGGCAATATCCATCCCCTTGCGCTGAAGGGAAATGAAGTCCATAGAGGGCATCCATGAGGGGGATAAGATTCCTCTTCCTCCGGACCGGTTCCGGGATATATCCCTCTATGGGTTCCGTGATACCCGCAAAGCTTTCCTCTACCATGCTCCGCATAAGCCTCTGGGAGAAACCCTCCACCTCCCTGTAGACCGGCAGAATCGCCCCCTCCCCTCTTCCGTTCTCCTCAACGTCGAGCGTCACTATTTCAGGATGTATGATCTGCAGGGTACTGCCGAACCTGCTCACCGTCCCTGAGATGAGAAGAGGGCTACCTTCCTCCCAGGCATGCTTCACATACCCGGGAACGTATCCGAACCATTTCAGGCAGAGTTCACCGGTTTCATCGGCCACCACAGCCTCAAAGCCTTTTCTGCGCCGCTTCAAATGGCGTGCCTCTCTGGCACTCTTTACGGGAGCCAGGAATACCGCTGTCTCCCCCTCCGCTGCCGTGGCTATCTTCTGTATGGACCGCATGTTCAGGTACCTGAGCGGAATAAAGTAAAGGAGGTCCTCTACGGTCTCAATTCCTCTCTGTCTTAGTTTGTCTGCTCTTTTCGGGCCGACCCCTTTCAGAGCCTTTACCGGTGAAGCAAGCCAGTTCTTTTGCGTTCCCATTTAATCTGAATTATACTATACTAAATACGGAATAATCGTTACGACAATGGTCGAAGGACACGAGCCAAAAACATCCAGCACAAGGGCTGTGGGAACCGTTAAAGGGCTTACAGGGCTTCGCTCCACCGGTTAAAGTCCGGTATTTTTTGCACCACATTTTAGGGGCTTCAGGGCCGGAAGCCGGGACGGGACACAAAATGGACACAGTCACGGAAATATCCTCCAGGGAAATAACCTCGGGCAAGACAACGATAAAAGTCATCCAGGGCGATCTCACCGAGAGCGGTGCCGACGCCATCGTCAATGCGGCAAACTCCTATCTGCAGCATGGCGGAGGTGTTGCGGGCGCTATCGTCCGAAAAGGCGGCAACGTCATTCAGGAAGAGAGCAACCGTATAGGTATGGTTCCCGTTGGACATGCCGCCCTTACCACGGCGGGAAAACTGAAAGCGCGCTACGTGATTCATGCCGTAGGGCCTCGATGGGGAGAGGGCGAGGAAGAAAAGAAACTGGCCAACGCCGTGCGAAGCGTCCTCGAACTGGCCACGGAGAAGAGTTTTACGCACATCGCCATGCCGGCAATCAGCGCAGGCATTTTCGGCTTTCCAAAGAAGCGGTGTGCAGAGATTATCGTCGGAGAGCTGGCCGGGTTTCTTGGCTATAATCCGACTACACTTAAGGAAGTCGATTTCTACCTCCTTGACAGGGAATTGATCGACTTCTTCAAATCGGAGGTTTCCCGGATAGGGAAAAACGACTGAATTATGTGCGGAATATTCGGCATCTTTAACCACAGAAATGCATCCAACCTCGCTTATCTTGGGCTACACGCACTCCAGCATCGGGGCCAGGAAAGCGCAGGGATTGCCAGTGCAGACAGCACCGGCATAAGATCGAGACGCGAGATGGGTCACGTTTCGGACGTATTCAGCCAGGATGTCCTGAACGACCTGAAGGGGACTGCAGCCATCGGACATGTAAGATATTCCACGGCCGGGTCGAGCAACCTCGGGAATGCTCAGCCCCTGGTCGTCGAATACAGCAAAGGCTTTATCGCGATAGCCCATAACGGCAACCTGACCAATGCGAGACTCATCAAGGAGGAACTGGAAAACTACGGTTCCATCTTCCAGTCCACGACAGACACCGAGGTGATCATACACCTCATAGCCCTGTCCCATGAGAATACAACACTGGATCGGTTGATCAGCGCGCTCAGAAGGGTTGAAGGTTCCTTCTCCCTGCTCGTAATGACAGACAAGGAACTGATAGCCGTCCGCGACCCCTACGGTTTCAGGCCGCTCGTCCTGGGCAGACTCAAGGACGCTTACGTGGTTTCAAGCGAAACCTGCGCCTTTGACCTGATTGAAGCCGAGTATCTCAGGGAAATAGAGCCGGGAGAAATCCTTCATATCTCCAAAGACGGGGCCAGGACATACCGTCCCTTTAAAAAGGTTAAACCGCGCTATTGCGTCTTTGAATACATCTATTTTGCACGGCCCGACAGCTACATGTTCGGCAGAACCGTCTATACTGTCCGCAAGGCTCTCGGGCGCGAACTGGCCAGGGACGCCTTTGTCGATGCCGATATGGTAATACCCATTCCCGATTCCGGGATAGGCGCGGCCATCGGATATGCTCAGGCTACCGGCGTACCTTTTGAGTTGGGTCTCATCCGCAACCATTATGTGGGAAGGACATTCATCGAACCGGAAGATTCCATTCGTCATTTCGGAGTGAAGCTGAAGCTGAACGCCGTGCATGATGTGGTGAAAGGCAAACGGATTGTGGTCATCGACGACTCTATAGTCCGGGCCACTACGGGCAGAAAGATCATCCGCATGCTCCGGCAGTACGGCGCAAAGGAGATCCATTTCAGGGTCAGTTCACCGCCTACAACACATCCATGCTTCTACGGCATTGACACCCCGTCCCGGGATAAACTCATAGCTTCAAGCCACAAGGCCGAGGAGATCAACGAGTACATGGAATCGGACACTCTTCAGTACCTCACGATAGACGGCATGAAGCGGGCAATAGGTGACCAGGAGGAGAACTTCGACTATTCCTTCTGTGATGCCTGTTTTTCCGGATGCTACCCCTTAAGTTTCCCCTGGGGAATGGAACTGGAACAAATGGAGCTTTTCGTAAAGAGATAGATAGAAGGAGGACTTTAATGGACGACAAGAGCCGGCTGCTGACAATTCTCAAAGACCTCTCCTACGAGGAGGGTGATTTCGTTCTCACCAGTGGAAAACGAAGTTCCTTTTATATCGATGCCAAGGAGACTACGCTCAATCCTGAAGGCATGTACCTTGTCGGCAGGATCATGTACAAGATGGTAAGGGAAGTGCCTGGGATTCAGGCCGTCGGCGGCGTGAGCATCGGAGGTGATCCTCTCGTCTGTTCAACGGTTTTGGCAGGCCTCAACTCGAAGGACACCCTCCCGGGCTTCCTTATAAGGAAAGAACCGAAGGGTCACGGAACAAATCTCTGGCTCGAGGGAGGCAAGAACCTCCGGAGCGGGATGACCGTGATGATTCTGGAGGACGTAGTGACCACGGGCGGCTCTTCACTCAAGGCTATCGATGTGACAGAGCGTGAAGGTTACGTCGTGAAGGGAATCGTAGCCCTCCTCGACCGGCTTGACGGCGGCAAAGAAGCAATAGAATCGAAGGGTTATTTATTCAACTCAATATTTACCCTTAACGATTTACGATAATAGCCTAATAATTAATACTACTTTTGTGTTGCTGATAGTGCGGGGAGAGTCCGTCTTTTCCGCGGACTTAATGATACCGGCGATCTCCTGGAAGTCTCCGGTCTGGTGATGGACTATTTCTGAACCCCGGGGAGAGGGCTCGGGAAGGCTGTATTGAATATATTGATCGGCGTGAATATAATCCTCTGAGATTCAATTAACATCCCAAATGATTCAGAGGAGGCCATATGAAAAAACTGGTTTTATTGGCTGTAGCGTTTGTTTTTGTTACCGGGTCGATTCTCGTCGGGACCGTCGGTTACGTCCATGCAAAGAACGTCAGTGCCACCGGCAAAGTGACCGCCATCGATCCTGACGGCTTAGGAATCGTCATAGCTGCAAAGGCAGGGGAAAAAGAATTGACCGTAGGTGCAATTATCGGAAAAGAGACCATCTTCAAATCAGGCGGGAAGAAGATAGCCCCGGATCAGATCAAGGTCGGTGACACGGCAACGGTGGTGTACGAGAAGAGTACAGACCTCTTTGCAAAAGAGATCATAAAGAAGTAGCGTTTTCCAAGCTTCCTACGATATGGGAGAGAAGCGCTTCTCTCCCATATCCTTCCTTTGCCGAGAATAAGAGAATCGGGGTCCGGGGCAGCGCCTGTTTCAGGGTTGCGGCTTTCTTCTCCCCGAAGCCACGGCCTTCTTTGTCTGCTTTCGTAAGAACCACCGAATAAGGAATAGACAGTTCTTCCAGCCAGTCTACAACTGATTCATCAAGACCATCGAGATCGCGCCGCACGTCGATAAGCCAGATAATACGCTTGATAAACCTGTTCTTCATGATGTAATTCCCGATCATCCCTTCCCACTTCTTGTAAGTCTCCTTAGAGACTTTCGCGTACCCGAATCCCGGAAAATCTGAGAATAGTGCCCATCTGCGGGCGCCCTGATACTCGTACTGGATTTTATAGAGATTTATGAGTTGCGTCGCGCCCGGAGTCGAACTGGTACGTGCGACACGCTGTAGCACCAGCTTATTGATGAGGGATGATTTCCCCACGTTCGATCTGCCTATAAAACAGACCTCCCCAAGTTCCCCCGTATCGGCCTTTCGTGGACCCCGCGTGGATTTGAGGTATTCTGCGTTTATGATTCTCATCCGGGCCTCTCTGTGATTCTTGTGTGGTTCAATTTCAGCAGGCACTAACGGGAGGGATGGCTGTTCTCGGGAATCATGGACATCAAGGCTTCCCTGATTCCCGTTGCCGTATACTGATCCATCTCCTTCACCAGCTTTTCGATCCTTCCATTCAGGTCGGCCCAGTCAAATCCTGGCGACCTCACCACCGTGATCTTCTCGTGGCTTGTATGCTCAGATTCTTCCTCGTCAGTGACGAGTTCTTCATGCACCTTCTCGCCGGGCCTCAATCCTGAAAAGACAATGTCTATGTCTTCCCCCGCCTTGAATCCCATCAACCTTATCATGTCCGTTGCCAGGTCCGTAATCTTCACTGGCTCGCCCATATCGAGGACAAAGATCTCTCCTCCACTACCCATGGCCCCTGCCTGCATGACCAACTGCGCTGCTTCAGGGATGCTCATGAAATATCTTGTGGCATCGGGGTGGGTCACGGTAACGGGTCCCCCCTTCTCAATCTGCTGCTTGAAGAGTGGAATCACGCTCCCGGCGCTATTGAGAACGTTGCCAAACCGAACCACCACAAACCTGGCCTTTCCCTTCCGGTTGAGGCCCTGGCAGATGAGTTCTGCAATCCGTTTCGATGCCCCCATGACGCTGCTCGGCTTTACTGCCTTGTCTGTGGAAATCATGACAAACTTTTCCACTCCGTGGCGCACGGCAGACTCTGCCACCGCCAGCGTCCCAAGAATATTATTCTTCACCGCTTCCGCAGGGTGGCTCTCCATCATGGGCACATGTTTGTAGGCAGCCGCGTGAAAGACTACTTCAGGCGAATACTGCTGCATCACTGCTTCAAGCCGGCTAGCATCGAGTATGTCGCCCAGTATGGTCACATAAGGCGCGCCGGGGAAAGATTTGGCGAACTGGTGTTCCAGGTAAAAGAGTTCGTTCTCAACCCTTTCGAGAATAATGAGTTGCTGCGGATTATTCCTCAGGATCTGGCGGCAGAGTTCCTGGCCGATGGAACCTGCACCGCCTGTCACCATGACTCTCCTGTTGGAGATGAATTCCCTGATCTGCTCCTTGTTCAACTCTATATGTTCACGTCCGAGCAAGTCTTCGATGTTTATCTGGCGGATCTGATTCACACTTACTTTGCCGTTCAGGATGTCGCCGATTGCAGGGACGGTCTTACAGGAAACCCCTGCGCTTTCGCATTGTCGAATGATCTTGCGCATCTGCTTGCCCGTGAGAGAAGGGATGGCAACGACTATTTCCCCAGCCCCTTTCTTGCGGGCAATCTTCGCCGCATCCTCAACGGTCCCCAGAACAGGAACGTTATGGATCCGTAAGCCATGCTTGTCCGGGTTATCATCAAGAAAGCCGACCGGATCATAGGGAATATGGGGGTTCTGCTTCATTTCCCGCAACAGCATCTCTCCTGCGTTCCCCGCACCGATTATGAGGACCCTTTTCTTATTTTCGCTACCGTTCCTGGCGGCCAGGACCTCGCGGGAGAGCCTGTACAGGAACCGTGATCCGCCGACAAATATGGTAATTACAAACCAGTCTATTACCAGAACGGACCTCGGGTAACCCACATACTGGTAGGCAAAGAGAATGTACGCTGCGAAGAGAAGGGAACTCAATGTGACGGCCTGCAGGATCCTGACCAGGTCGCTCATGGATGCATAGCGCCACACTCCGCTATAGAGCCTGAGAAATGAAAAACAGAGGATCCTAATGCCTGCAAGCACGGGAAGCGACTCCAGCCAACGCTCCACAAAGACCTCAGGTATGACGAAGTTAAACCTGAGAAGGTATGCCAACCAGTAGGAGACAACGGTCAGTATGACATCGCTGAACAATACGATAATTCTCTTCTTTCCACCCAGAAGCTTCATCTCTCAGTCCTTATCCTTCCCGATCCTGTATATGACGATAGAGTACTCTTTAAATTGTCGAAACAACGGCAAATCCACTTTATTCAGCGAGAGGTCTTCAAGGCTCGCGACGAATCCGGGAGTGTAAGAGTCCACGGTTCGCTCGTCGATCAGGAGAAATCGTATCCCCTTCGCTTCTGCCAGGCCTATTATATCACGAGCACCCACACCCGGGGGCATGAGAGTTGTCTCTGAATCAGCATAGAAACCGGCGCGGTAGACTGTGGGATCAGCCATGTACCTCGTGCTCCCGTACCCCATTGACTTGAGATAAACCCCTGCCCTTCTCAGTTCCGCCTTATCGCTCCGGTAGGAAAGAAGGGTTTGGGGAAGAATGAAAATCATGATGGCAGCAAGGAGCACCACAGGTGTCATGGCAGAAACTCTTTTCAGCTTGTTTGTACCCATCCAGTCCATGATGCGGTCCTTCAATTCGAAAAACCCTATTCCCGCCCATATGAGTGCCGGGATTCCCATGAAGAGACCATGCCGTGACCCGAAATAGTAAGTCTTCGCCACATAAATGAAAGATATGACAAATACGACACCGATCCAGATAACCGCTGCCTTCTCATTTCTCCCTAAAGGCACTGAACGACGGCCAACGATCCCGAAAAAGAAGAGAACGACCGCCACAATCCCCAGCGACTTGAACAACTTGTAGAGCACCTCGGATAGATAGATCATATACCTGTGCGTCTTTGCCATCTCTAGAAAACTCCGGAACTGCACAGGCGTCTTGTTAAGGATTTCCGCCTTCACCTCAAGAATCTGCTTGCTGTCTGAAGAGATGAGAACCGGTATCTTGGAACCTATCAGTCCCAAATCGAACGTGCCTATCCGATTCTTCAGCAATAAGGGCAGAGGGGCTGCGAGGACGGGGATGGAAAGCAGGAATACCAGGCTGTAGATGAGTGATCGTTTTACTCCTCCGGGACTTTTCCATAGGTACCAGAAAATCCAGAGCACCACTATGATGATAATGCCGACCCCCTCAAAACGGGTGAAGGAGGCAAGACCGGCTAAGAGAGCCGATAAAACGAAAAGCGGCCACCGCTTGCCCGTGAGACCTTCCCAGGCAAGCCAGAGGGCAGCAAGGCTGAAGAACCAGAAAGACGATTCCCTGAGCACATCAGAGCCATATTCCACAAACCTCGGGCTTACGACGAACAGAAGGGCAGCAATGAATCCTACCTTCCCGCTGACCATCTTCCTAAGGAGAAGAAAAAGGGGCACCACAGAGAGGGAACCTGTTATTACGGACACCATTCTGCCGGCCTGTTCCCAGTCCTGGAAAAACCTCTGAAAGAGGGCAATAAGAAAGGGGTAGAGATTGAAGAAACCGAAATCGCTGATTTCTTTCAAGCGTCCCGCCTCAATTCTCTTCGCCATCTCTATGTACAGAATCCCATCATTAGAGATGATGCCGGAGCCCAAAACCGGAGGGAGCCTCAACATCAGCGCCAACAGGAAGAGAGCGAATAATGCCGTAAATGTCCTGTCTTCGGCAAAGCGTGCTATTGATTTTTCCATTTTGTCATATCTTATCATGCCCGCTGCCTGCGCGCCACCCCTTGAGCATTCAAATCCTCACCTGTCCACAATTCGCCCCGATTCCCATTCAGGCAGCATCGGCAGACTCACCGGTGGGCATCCTTACAAGGATCCGTACCAGCTAACGGTGCTTTTGATTCCGGTTTCTATTGAAAACGGCGGCCGCCAGGAGAGCAGATTTTCGGCTTTTGTCTGGTCGATGCAGAGGGAGCCTATGAGGCGCTCTACTTCACCCTTCTTGCCCGACAAGACCCCCAGCAACCGCAACAGACTTTCCGGAACAGGCAGGAGCACTACCTTCTTTCCCATAACTCCGGCTATCAGCCTCAGCAAATCCGGGGTCGAAACAGGAGGAGCATCGCTCACCAGAAAGGTTTCATTGGCAGCCTTCTCGTGGGTCACACAGGTGGCAATGGCGTCCGCCACGTTCTCTACAAAAATAAGGCTTCGCTTGTTCCGCAGCATCCCGAAAGGTAAAGGAACCCCCATCTCAACAAGTTTCAGCAGCCTCAGAAAGTTTCCCCCCACGCCCGGTCCGTAGACCAGAGGCAATCTGATAATGACGCTTTCCAGCCTCCTATCCGCGGCCATGAGCCGCAAGACACTCTCCGCGTTGAACTTGGACAGGCCATAAAGGTCCCGGGGCTGTGGAGTATCCCTCTCTGTAAAGGGGCGGTCAGGTGGAGTGGATTCTCCATTGACCTTAACGGTGCTGATGAATACGAACCTTTTCACTCCAAGATCGGATGCAGTTTCGGCAATATGTTTGGTGGCTTCCGTGTTTATCCTATCATACTCGCTTTGAGGGTCCTGTGCGGTCTCACGAAGCACATGGACCCTTCCTGCCAGATGAACCACAACTTCCATCCCATCAAGCACCCGGGTCCAGTCGGGCTTCTCCCCGATGTCACCTATGTACCGGGTCTCAATCATCTTCAAGGCCTCGAACTGGGGCACGTTCTCGGGATAAACGATGCCCCTCACCTTGCGACCCGATTCCGCAAGTCTCCTGCAGACTACCTTGCCTATGAAACCATTGGCTCCCGTGACGAGTATCTTCAACGGCCCACGGCCTCCAGCACCTGCCTGTAATATTGTTCAAGGCCGGAGACAACGAGTTCTCTCCTGAACAGTCTCGTCGCTCTGTCCCGTGCCTTTTCGCCCATGACCCGCCTTTGCTCTCCCTCCCGGACCATCCTCACCATCAATAGGGACAATGCTTTTGAATCGCCGGGCTCAAAAAAGAGACCCGTCACGCCATTCTCGATGGCGTCGGTGATACCGTAAATCCTGCTGCCTATAGCCGGGATGCCTGCTGCTGCCGCTTCGATGATAACAACACCGAATCCCTCCCTGTAGCTCGGCAGGCAGAACACGTCAGCAGCAGCCATATAATGCTCAGGGTTATCTGTGTATCCTTCAAAATGGATCATGGATGAAGAAGCACCGCTTACTTCCTTGACCACTTCTGTCATTCCTTCCTCATCGGGTCCTACAATAAGGAGGTGAACACCCTGACAGGTCTCCGAAACGTGGGAAAATGCCCTGGCCAGATCAACGAGTCCCTTGTCCCGATTTAACCTCCCAAGGTAGAGGAAGACCGTGTCCGATTCACCTATCCCCAGCCTGCTCCTTAGTGTACGCCTCCTTTCGGGATCGGGTGAGAACCTCCCCGTATCGACACCGGCTATGGAGCCATTGGCGATCACCTGGACTTTTGATGCGCCCACGACGCCCTCCCGGACGACGTCATCGCGCTGGGGTGGGCCATCGGCGAGTATGTGCGTGGCGCACGCTGCCGCGAGCTTGTCGAGTTCTTTCAGGAACGCCCGGCGCCACCCTTTTCTCGTAGCCCATACCTGGCCCGTAAAGGTATGTATCCTCACGCCCACGTGTCCGCAGAATGCGGCCAGCATCGAAAGCAGCCCCGACTTGGGCATAATCGAATGAACGATATGGAACCGCTCTTTCCGAAAAACCAGGAATAGAAGGAAGAGCGCCTTCAGATCCTTCAATAATGACACCTTTCGCTCGATGGGAAGGGGAATAACCCTAACTGTAACCCCTGACTCCTTCAAGAAATCCGGATCCTTCACATTGGCTATCACCGTAACATCATAGTCACGGCATAGATGTCGAAGGTGCTCCAAGAGAAAGGTGCGGACGGGCATCTCAAAGGTGGCGACAAAACAGATTTTCTTCTTCCTCTCCCTCTCCATCCTTTAGACCTGAAAGCCCGGATATTCATTTATCATCCAGGGGCCATCTATTCCTGCTGCCTGGGTTCAGCTACTATGAATACCGAGGTGCTGATGCCGGCAGGAAGCAAAGGCAGGGGCGATTTCTTCAGCTCCCTGATTCTCATGTTATGGCGGATGGTCTGAGCAAGCCACCGCCAGTCAAAACCCTTATGTCCCGTACCATGTTGCGAAAGTTTGTCAAGCTGGTAGACCCCCGCCCAGAATGTTTCATACCAGGAGTACTCCTTGTGGCGCATATAACCCATCAGCAAAGAACCAATGTTCTTCACCCAGATTGCGGGCCCGATCTCGACAGGGACGGAACAGACGAACTGTACCGGCCGTGCCAGGGCTATTTTCTCCACAAGCCGGACCACATCCCCTTCCGGGATATGTTCAAGAGTCTCGAGGGCGACGATGACATCTGCCTGCAACACTTCATTCGGCACCGTCATCGCTGAATCGTGGATGATCGAGAAGTTCTCTTTGTGACCGTATCGTTCCCTTGCCATCTCAACAAAATCACTGTTAGGCTCTATGCCCACATAATCTATCCGGAACCGCTCGTCAAGGATGGAGAAAAGCTTCGCATGCGCACACCCTATCTCCACTACCCTGATGGGACGAAGATGGGACTGGAAGCGGGAGAACACGTCAAGGATATTCTTGTACCGACGGGAATGGAGCCAGTGGGTTATCCTGTTGAAAGACTGATTTCGTTCGTACTCTGTCGCCAATGAAGAGGTCTTCTCTTTCACTCTATGGCTCCTTGCGGCACTACCGGTCTGCATTGATCCGGTCCATCATTAGAGACTGACGTACCACCAGTCAGATCCGAAGTAATCATCGTCAATGCCGCACACCTTCGGATCTCATCGTTTTCACGCAGGTCATGGCCAGTATTTTCAGGTCAAAAACGAAGGATCTGTGTTTCACATAGTATGCGTCATACTCTACCTTCACGGGGATGGGCAGGTCATCCCTGCCGTTTACCTGTGCCCAGCCGGTGACTCCGGGAACAAGAGTGTGCACCCCCTTTTTTGTCCTCAATTCGATAAGGTCGTACTGGTTGAAAAGGGCCGGCCTGGGACCAACGAGACTCATATCCCCCTTGAGCACACTAAACAACTGGGGCAGTTCATCCAGGCTCAGTTTCCGGAGATAACTTCCCACAGGGGTCAGGTATCTGTCGGCATCTGTAAGGAGGTGGGTGGCCACAGCCGGAGTCTCTATACGCATGGTACGGAATTTGGGCATCTTGAAGATCCTGTTCTTAAGCCCCACCCTGTCGGACCAGTAGAGTGCGGGCCCCCTTGAAGTGGCCCGAACGAGCAGAGCCAGCAGGAGCATAGGTATCCCCAGGACTGAGAGAAGGAGAAGAGAGAAGAAGATGTCGAAAGTCCGTTTCACTGTTTTACACTTTTCGGTGCGCCGTGAACGCGGCCGTCCGGGCTCATACCGCCATAGGAGCGTAGAAGTTCGTTGAACCGGGTCACAACCGTGTCGGGAACTCTCTCCCCCTTAGGTCTCCGGATGAATCGGCCGATGAGGGGTGCAGAGGATATGGAATCGAACGTCGTCTTGAGGGACGAAAGCATGATGGCCAGTAACAGATTGGACCACTGCCTGCGACGTATGAAATGGCCTATCTGAACCCCCAGAAGAGCCCGCCTCGCTTTGAGCACTTTTCGAAGACGCATGGGTCCTCTCCGGTAGGCCAGCAGGACATCATCGAGACAGGCAAAGACGCTCTCCGGATAGGACCTGAGGAGTAGCTCCTGGTCCTCTGAGAGCACCACTTCAGGAACCCGGTAGTGATGGTGCCGAAACCAGCGGGTACGCCCCATCCAGCTGGGATGAGTCATGTAGATGCCGCGCCAGGGGCGACCGCAGATCTCTTCGTGCCTTCCCTGAAACGGTATGAGTCCCGTTATTTCATCGTCATTTTTGAAGATTACAGCACGGCAGGCGACCAGATCAACCCGGGGATGGGATTCAAGAAAATCGAATTGCCTCCTGAATCTTTCGGGAAAGCAAATATCATCCTGGTCCATACGCGCTATATACCTGCCTCGCGCAAGATCCACCCCCTCATTGAGGCGATGAACAAGCCCCCGATTTGTTCCCTCAACGAGAACATGCACTCTCGGATCGGAAAAGGCCGATGCCACCTCCACAGAATTGTCCGTTGATCCGTCATCGAGCACAAGCAGTTCATAATCCTCAAAAGTCTGGGCAAGGACCGACCGCACTGCCAGGGCCAGCGTCGTACCGCCGTTGTAGACGGGGAGAACAACGGTGAGCGAGGGTGAGCCGTTACCCATCAAGGACTCCACACCCCGAAAGCCTTTTCACAGGAGCGGCTCCCGCCTTTCGAGGAACCATCTCCACGTCGCCAGGAGACCCTCATGGAATGGCACCTGCGGCTCCCAGCCCGTGTCTCTTCTGATCCTGGCAGAATCCAGCACGTTTGCGGGCACGTCGAACATACGGCTTGGTTCAGTACGAACGCGGACGCTGAAACCTGCCGAACGTGCCATAGGTTTCAGGACCTCCAATATCTGGACATTGTCTCGCCCGATCCCTGTTCCCAGGTTGTAGCACTCTCCCGGAATTCCTTTCTCCAGGGTGGCCACAACCCCGGCGGCCAGGTCGTTCACATGGATATAGTCACGGATCGTTCCCGATTCGCCGAATATCACAATCTCCTTTCCCTGGAGCACAGAGGCGATGAGAGTTGCAACAAATCCCTGGCCGGCAAAGGGCCTCTGACCCGGCCCATAAGCGTTCCCGGGTCGAAGACAGACGACAGGCACGCGCTTGAACTCGTTATACATGAAGGCATATTTTTCGATGGTCAGTTTGGAGATTCCATAGGGCGATATGGGATTCGTGGGGTGTTCCTCGGTAATTGGCAGGTGTTTGGCCTTGCCGTAGACTGTTCCACCTGATGAGGCAAAAACCACTTTCCTCATCGGAAACATCGACGCTGCCTCGAACAGGGTCACCGCAGCGGGGACATTGCTCATGACGTCCTTCATGGGGTCATCGTAGCTCGTCTGGGGCACTGTCGTATGGGCCAGGAGTATGATTTCTTCAATTTCGGGGAGAATCCGGAGCAACAGATCCCCGTCTCCGTAATCTCCATGGATATACTCCACACGATCCATAAAGCCAGGGTCAAGAGTACGGTTCCAGTCCACCACCGTGACTCGCCGGCCGGTCTCAAGAAGGGGTCCGATGAGATGATGGCCGATGAAGCCGGCTCCCCCGATTACACAACATTTCTTCATATTACAGGCACCATCCTCATATCCTCTGCCACGATTCGGGAAGAAGGTCCCT
>CAYOYU010000008.1:23283-34963 GCA_964408265.1 uncultured Syntrophorhabdaceae bacterium | reverse complement strand
TGCAACGTGACGACCGTCTGGGACAAGGCCTTCCGCGAAACCATCGCACCGGTGCGTAGACTATCTTCTGCTGGTTCCTGCTGAGCCACGCCCCCCACCAGCTGAAGGAACTGTTGGCAATGATGTGATGCTTGCACATGCTCATAAGCCTCATGTCTTCATAGGCCCTCTCCCCGCTGTTGTGGGCGACAAAGGTGGCAGGCCACGCAAGGTGCAGGTTGTCTGCACACCATTGGGGGTCATCGGAAAAAATATAGAAATGGGGGTCCTTCAGCCGGGCGGCAAGGAGTTTAGCGGCTGTGGCATAGTATTCGAGGCTGCATGTACCGTGGACCTCGTTGGTTTTCGGGTTCGTCACATAGTCTCCCCGCCTGATGTGAAGGGAGATTGAGTCGCATATGACAATACTGGCAGCCAGTTCGCTCGTAAGCGGAGAAGGGTCCGGTGTAAACTCAAAGTCCTGCCTGATTCTCCCTTCAACGTCTTTGAAGTACTTTTCGCTCTGCCAGTATCCATCAAGGTATACATCTCCCTGGAGGTTCAGAATTGTAGGGTCGAAGCGGAAGAACCGCTCTTTTATATAAGTCCCCTGACGGTATGACCGCAGTCCTCCCGGGAGACGACTCTTGACGTGGCGCAGCACCCGGCTTTTCGGTCTCGGCGTCTCCATTCCGGCAGCCAGAATCTCCCCGGCTATGTGAAAACAACTGAGCTCGAATTGCCTGAGCTTCTCTTCCTCACCGAAGGCGGAGAGGTCGATTCTCAGCGGCACATCGCGCACAGCCGACAGTCTTCTGGCAGCGGCATACTGGAACATCTGGTTGCCAATTCCGCCGAAAAGTCTGACCGTTACCATTGCGTCATCCTCTGCCCCATCAGGCCCTCTTTTTCCTCGCCCGTACGTGGTAACCCACCGTATCCGTCTTCTCCAAGCCCTGCCTGTCAAGGTAAGAACCAATGAGGGGAAAGAAGAGAAGGAGAAAGGGAGCGGACAGGAACCAGACTGCCCCCGAAACAAGCCGGTTGCCGCGGTTCTGCCTGTCTTTCCGAAAAGGATTGGCACTCCGCATGAAATGGATGCCCTCCTGCCCGAAATGGCTGAAGAATCCTTCGTTTTCCTCTAGGACTTCCACGTCAAAACCGGCCTCCGACAGGAACTTCTCGTACCAGTAGTGTGAAAATCCACCATAAAAATGATATGGTTCCTGGTGAAGCCTCGAGCCCAGGGGCGCGGTAAGGATCAAGAGTCCGCCGGTCTTAAGGATGCGGGAAAACTCCTGGATCGCCTTAATCGGCTCCGGAACGTGTTCCAAGACCTCTGTGCAGAGAACTACATCGAAGGAGCCGTCCTCGACCGGAATGGCGGTAATCTCGGAGACATAGTCGAGTTCCGTATACTTTCCCACTGTACTCGGTTCCTGTCCAAAATCCTGGGTTTTGTACTCACAGTGGGCAAAGAGATCACGATAGGGACCCATTCCCGCCCCTGCGTCCAGTACTCGGGACCCCTTCGGCACCAGGGCTGCCTGTGAGGCGACCCAGCGATCCCTGTTTACCGGATTAAATTGATACAGGTTTCGAAGTATTCTGGGGACCATATATTTCTCTAGACCCTCCTTTTATTGAACTGGAAAAGACCGCACCCGTAATCACACTTTCTGGCTTCCTCAAAAGTGGCATTTTCCAGGATCGATTCCCCCTTGTCGTCGATGAGAGAAAACCCCGTCGGTTGAAGCTCATGAAAGGCATCAATCACTGTCTGTGGATCGAAGATACGATGAGCGTCGAAGCAAAGCCTCTCCCTGCCCACCGGTGTACCCAGCAGCAGCCTTCCGCCGGGGGCAAGTACACGGGACAGTTCGCCCGCAGCCTTGAGATAGCCCGCAGGGTCAATATCATCACCGTAGCGGCCAAGCCCTATGTGTTCAAGCACATGGAGCGCGCTGAGGCTCAAAACAGAATTATCCGCAAAGGGCAGGGCGAGAATTGACCCCTGTCTGAACTCAAGCCCCTCTATGCTTGCCGGAAGCGGACGGATATCAACATAGATCACACGACAGAAGGGGAGGATGTGGGACACAAAACCGCTCAGCAACGAACCTACGTCAACATGCTCTTTTATTCCTTCACTGAAGATGCGCCTCGCTGCCCAGAGGTCCTGCCAGAAGTAATGGCCCCTGGCCGAGCCTGCGTCTGCGAACCGGTCACCGCTGGTGAAATAGACGTCAGTCAGCCGGATGTCAAATGTCCTCATGCGGTTCAACGATTTGTATCGGGAATAGTTGCGCAGAAAATAAGGAATAGCGCGCCAGTTGTTGATAACGACACGGGGGTCAAAGAAGAAGGACCTGAAGAAAAGGTAAAGAGACCTGAGGAATCGGTTATTTGCAGCGCCCTTCAACCACTCCATAAGCCCTCACCCGCCCTCAACCGAGTCGTTCAAGCTGGACCCTCTTCTCGAAGAGGAGTCTCTCCGCTCCCTCGTTATAAAGATTGGCATCCCTTATGACACCCCTCATCTCGCTCACGTAGAGATCGTTGGCGTTTGCCTCCGTCTCTTTCTGCCGGTCACCGATGTGCAGCACCTGTCTCTTCAGGCTGCCGAGGAAGGTATAGAGTCTGTTACCCGGACAAAATAGAGGATATTTCTTCAGAAAGAGGACTTCCTCTGCCTGAAGAAACTTTGTAAAGGTGAGTGCATAGAGGAGGGAGATTATCTCCCCTCCCCTGTTATTCGGCAGAAACTGAGGGTATTTTCTGAAAACCTTTTCAAGGACCTCTCTCCGCCACAGGCCGTAAATGAAGTTTGCCTTGTGGGTGGTCTCAGGCAGCAGGATATAATGAGAGAGTCTTACCCATGGATCACCGGATTCCAGAAATCGAAAATCGGGCACCTTCGACATATCTCCGACCAGGGGGAGCCGTCGCGAGGAGACGGCGTACCTTGTGAAAGCCAGGCCCACATCCACGCGACTGTCGAGTATACGGACGCATCTTTCCACAAAGGTCCTTCTCCACTCATCATCATGGGCGGCCCACATAAAGTAAGAACCCCGCGCCTGGTCAAAGGCAAACCTGAAATTGGCGAGGGCGCCTAGGTTCTCGGGTTGCCTGATGTAACGGATTCTTTCGTCACTGCCGGCATATTCTTCGCAGATGCTTCGGGTCTCATCAGTGGAGGCATTGTCTGAGATGATGAGCTCAAAGTCACGAAAGGACTGTCTCAACAGGGAATCAAGGGTCCCTCGCAGAACAGCGGCGCCGTTGTAAACGGGCATTCCGATACTCACCCTGTGCGTCATGGAGTGGCCTTTGTTGAAGTCAAAGTGGGATGGGTTCTCATAGATCGTGGGGCTCTCAGACTCTCCTCAGCCATGCGTCCGGCAGGTAGGTAACAGCTTCGTCAAGCTCACTCTCGTTGAAAAACCACTCCGGCTGCCGGAGAAGAAACTCTTTATGGCTGCCGAGGAATTCCTTCACCGCTGCCACCGGATTGTCCCCGGACCATCCCGGGTTTCCCCTGGGTACATCATAGAGGTCTTTCATCACACCGTCGCACACTACAATATAGGAGCCAGCGGTCACCAGACCGGCGTATGCCTCCAGTTCGGCGAGGACGTGGCTCTTGGTATGGTTCGAATCGAGTATGACAAGGACCGTCTCACCCGGTCTCACAAGATTCTTCACTTGATTCACGACGTCCACAGACGTGGAACTTCCTTCAATCAAGGTGATTCGGGGAAATAGTTCATGGGTCTCGATTGCTTTTCGATTATGGGGACGTATCTCGATGTCTACCCCTATTACCCTGCCCCGGTCCATAGCCTTGCACAGGCTGGCATAGAAGATCAGGGACCCGCCGTGAGCCACGCCCGTCTCAATGATGACATCAGGCTTTATCCCGTATATCGCCTCCTGCAGGCGGACCATATCCTCCGGCATCTGGATGATTGGCCGCCCCATCCATGTGAAGGTGTAGGTGTACTTCTCGTTCCAGCCCGTCTTCAGCCATTGGCGGGATATGATTTCAAAGGCCTCCTTCGAATAGAGGTCAAGGACCCGGCTTTCTTCCCCCGTCTCGAGGATAAGGACCTTCTTCAATGTATCAACGGTGAATCTCATGGAATCTCTCCTCTTTTCTCGCTCGGAAACTCTTCAGGCTCCCGAACCTATTGAAACCAATCAACCATCCAACAGGGCAGAGTATTTCCGCAGGAAATCTCTTCCCACCCGCGACCGGGCCCCGTAGGAATAATGCTCCCTTGTCATGAGTCCCTTGAAGCACCCCTGCAGCCGCTCGTCCTCTTCAGTATAGACCGCCCGGCCTTCCACCCGGTCCAGCATCTCATCCACCAGTTCCCTTATATCCTCCGCTGAATTCTCAACCGCACGGACACCCTCTCTTTGGTAGAGATGATCATACCGGAAGTTCCCCATGGGTGAGCGGAAGATCTCTTTAAAAGTCAGGAACCGCCCTGCCTTCTCTGACCAGAGAAGTTTCGGTATGCCTACATCATCGGGTCCGTAGGGCAGGACCACGGAGAGAGGGGCATGATTTACCGATCCGGCAGGGACGCCGAATACGGATGCCATGGCGCTCGGTCCGGAGCTGCTGCCGAAAAAGAACCTGCAGGAGGCGCAGAGAAACACATCCATCCAGTCCTTTCTGTCATGCAGATGAGCATAGTCGATGACCCGCTCCATTGGCGGAAGGGGCTTCATCGATGAATCGCCCATCCTGACGACCCATCCTCCCCTATCGAGAACGGTCCTTATTGCGGTCATATAGGTCTCGATATCACCATTCCGGTAAGTCTGCCCTTCGCCTGGAGCATAACCTTCTTCCCTGCAGTGAATACAGACAAACCAGTCTCCTTTTCCAAGACCGAGGCTTGAAAGGAATTCGGCCCCTCTTCGACGGTCCTCGGAACTCAAAGAAAGTATCGGCGGCTGTTCGTAATATCGTCTCTGTATATCCGGGAACTGGGCAGCAGTGTTCATTGTCGCACAGTAAGCACTCACGTCATAGCGGGTGAAAGGATTCAGCGCAAGGGGACGAAGAAAGAAATGGGCAACGGCTGAATCCATGACTCTTATATGCTCTTTCCAGTATTTCAGCAGGTGGTAGTTGGCAACCCTCTCTCTGTCCGCCACTATTATACCCTGCATGGCAGGTCTGAGTCCCAGTATGCCCGTCTTCAGGTAGCAGTCGGGCTCAACACAGAGATGTCCGATCCGTTCGGTAAAAACATTGAGGAAGCGGATATCCAACAGCCGGCACAATGGGTAGGAAACCAGTCCGATCAAAGAGCAGAACAGACTGTACAGCCTGTGGTAGATCCTTTTCAGGACAGGGAGCACGGTTTTAGTCCAAACCCGGGGCATGCCATCTTGCCCTGAAGCGATACCAGATTACTGCAACAGCAGGTATGGAAAAGATGTTTACCAGAAGATAGCCCGCTGCCATCCCCGTAGCACCATACTGCTTTCCGAGAAGGATCGTAGAAATACCCGTGGCAATTCCGGCAAGCACGGAAAGTGCGAGAAGGGGCTCCTTCTTGTGGGCCCTCAAATATGTGGACATGGGCATAGACACGGTGACCAGGATTGTGGCCAGCAGAAAAAGGCCTGTAGGTAAAGGGGGCAGCACACGGACAGCATACTTGTGGTCAAGTCCGTATAAAAGACAGACACCAGCCCAGATTGCCGCTCCGCCCAATCCTGCCACTCCGGCAACAATCTTCGTTAATTTCCAGAAAAGCCTGTCCAACTCCTCCCATTTTCGGGTCGCAATGAGCATGCCAAATTTCGGGGCCTTGGGGCTGACCCAGGCGCCGGAAGTAGCTGTCAGTACCCCGACGAGGCTCCAGGTGATGCCCATCTGTCCAGCCACCACGGGACCATGGTAGCGGAAGAGAACAGGAATAAAGAGAGAAAACACAAAATAGCCGCTTATCCAGCTGAGAGCTATCCTCCACTGTAATGGCAAGACTTCTGACCTCCACCCTATACGGGGTCCATCGACACGGGAGAAGAGAAGGGTTTTGAGGAACCTGCTGTAGTTGCTGCGCATAAAATTCACGGCATACATAACAACCACAAGACTCGATATTGCCAGAGCCCAGAGACCGGCATCGAGGAGCACGGCAATCCAGACAGAGACATTTGAGAAAAGGCCTTGGAAGAATCTGTACCGGTAAACGTTGGTAACCTGGTTGCATCCCTCAAGAAGCGACCACAGCGGTATGAGGAACAGGTTCAAGCCTGTGAGCAGGCTCAGCGCAAACCATGGGTAACTCCAGTTCAGCCCGTGGTCTGGTGATGAAGCAAAGAAGACATATCCGCCGATGCCTAAACCGAGCGCAACAGCTACACCCGCAAAAAAGTACCATTTCCAGACAATCTTTGCCAGGCTCGAGAGCTTGGAAAGCGAATCCCTGTCTCCGACGATTCGCCCCTCCTTGTCCAAGGAGAGTCTCGCCCATTCATGGCTCGCGAACTGGATGGTAGCATTGCCCAGCCCCAACTCGGCAAAGACCTGCAAGGCAAGGATGGACCCGAATGTGTAATAGTATCCCTGTACTTCGGGGGTGAATTTTGTAACGATGAGCAAAGCCGTCACCGGGCCGGCAAGCAAGCTCCAGGCTCTGGCCAGGATACCGTACAGGACAGCGCGGTCGACCTCCACCCTTCGGAGAAAAGAATACAGGAGAGAACGTACTTTCCCGATCCTCCCCAGTCCTGCGTAGTCGCCCGCCTCGGCCACGAAGTTACGCCCGCGGGGATCCGCTGTCGTTCATGTCGATGAGGATCCTCCCCGCTTCGCCATGCTCCAGCTTCTCCATGGCTTCGTTAATCCGCTCCAGACTGTATGTGTGGCTTATGAGGTTACCCATGGGGAGCTTACCTGCCAGAAAATAGTCTACGTAGGTCGGAATATCATGGTCCGGCTGTGATTCACCACCCCAGGTACCAACAATACGTTTGCCTCGTATCAGGTCGAAGGGGTTGATGGAAATCCGTTCTCCCTGAGGAGGGTTGCCTGCTACCACGCAGACTCCCCCGCCATCACGGACGGACTGGAAGGCAGTCTCCATGGATTCACATTTGCCGGCTGCCTCTATGGCAAAGTCGACTCCGCGGTTGTTCGTGACTTCCATGATAATCTTGAGCACGTTCTCCTCGGCAGCGTTGATCGTGTCCGTCGCACCCAGTTCAAGAGCCTTGCCGAGCTTGTATTTCACCACATCCACCGCAATGATCGGTTTTGCCCCGGCCATCACCGCTGCAAGGAGCGCGCTTAACCCGATACCGCCCACGCCGAAGATTGCAACACTGTTTCCGGGGAGGGCTTTTATGGTATTCAGCATCATGCCGACACCGGTGGGAATAGCGCAGCCCAGGAGTGCAGCCTCCTTCAGAGGCATATGATCCGGTATCTTCACCAGACGGTTTTCGGAGACTACGCTCTTTTTCATGAAGGTGGAAATTGCACCGGAATTAACCATCCTGCCTGACCCGTTTTCATATTTCACCGAAGGAACCTCATAACCACTTCCTCTGATCCAGGTCAGGACGACCGGGTCTCCCGGCTTCACTTTTTTCACCCCTTCACCTGTAGCCAAGACCCTGCCTGCGCCTTCGTGGCCGAGAGTATGGGGTAGAAATTTGTCTTCGCCTTTTCGTCCGTGAATCTCGTTGGACTGGGTATGACAGATCCCGCTGTAGGCGATTTCCACGAGGACCTGCCCCTCCTTCAACTCCGGCATGAGGAGCTCCTCCAGGACCAGCGGTCTATTTATCTCATAGAGTACTGCTGCCAATGTCTTCAATTTTCCTCCTCAGGGGTTGGTGGCCTTGCAGGAGACTCATAAGTTCTGCAGGAACCGGATCGATCTTTGTTGCGGTGAAAGCGTGTTATGGCCTCTCTTATTACCGACGGTATGGCAAGCCTCTCGAGGTCGTCATAGGAAAAGACCCCCACATCCTGCCCTTCCGTGAGCCTGTGCCCTGACCAGACGGCATCAACCTCTGATACAAAGAAGCTGATGCGCACCATACCGCGGTGAAACTCGTCGTAATAGTTGTTGCTCCAGAGATAGGTAAATCGGGGCGGCTCTATGGAGAGTTCCTCATAGACCTCTCTCCGCACAGCCTGAAGAGCCGTTTCAGCCCTTCCCTGAGCCCCTCCGAAGAGGGACCATACACCGGGCGCGGAGATGGTCGGTTTGTCGTCGCGGAGTTGCAGGACATATCTCCCCGAAAGGAGAAGTATGGCATGGGATGTGCGGATCCCCGCCGAGACCCTTCCCCGGCGTCTCCTCTCTAATCTGCGATGAACCACCAGTAATCACCGGTAAATCCGATCTCGTCAAAGAGTATTTTCCAATCGTCCGCATGCATCATGGTCTCTGCAGTGAGGACCCACTTGAAGAGGTTCTCACGCTCAAGTTCATTTCTCCAGGCATCCACAGTGACATAGCTGTCTCCCCTGCTCACCCTCTCCACCTCGCGCAGTGCTGTCTTGAGCCGCTCCAGGGGAAGGTTGTGGATCGAGTTGATCGATATGACCAGATCAAAGCTCTTGTCTGGATAGGGAAGGCTCTCTGCACTCGCCACTTTCAGGAAAGGGCGCACCGATTCGAGAGCGTTCTCGATAGCATACTCACTCACATCAATGCCGGCCACCGTGCACTGCGGCATAAGTTCCCTGAAATCGTGGAGAAGGAAACCCTTGGCGCACCCGATGTCAAGGATTGCGGCATTGTCGGGCAGATTGTAGTACTCCTTCATCCTGCTGGCAACGGCCTTCCAGCGACCATCATATTTGTAGCCGCCGTATCCGACCTTTCGATCGCCGTCGAAGAACTCTTTGCCGAATTCCTTGGCAATCCTCACCACTTCTGCCGTCTTTTCCGCCATCCTCTTATCATAGTCCCTCTTGGTGGCAGGATGGGTATTGAGTAAATTAACCTCTCTTTTCATGGATCGTGCTCCTTTGCTGTTCGTTAAATTCCTGCACTACTATTTCGGGCACCCGTCACTCATAAGGTGCCGTTTCAGGGCGTCCGTGGTTTTCACAAACGTGTCTTTGCGGATCTCGTCGATTCTCTCCATGGATACACCCATCAATCCGGCAATAACTGCTTTCTTTTCCTCTGTCTTGAAGTTTATCCTGTCCCACTCGTATGCCCTGAGGATGGTGAGTTCCACCTCCGTGAACTCCTCGGTCCTTATCCTGCCCAGTGCCCACCAGCCCTCTGATTTCTCGGAAAGAAGGTATCCGCCGTCTCTGGCCAAATCATAGAGTTTCGTTCTCGGCAAAGGATTTGCGATGAATATCTTCACGTAATCTACGTTTATCTCTTCGGCAAACTGGAGAGTTTTCCTGATCTCGTCCCAGGTCTCGCCGGGAAAACCAATGACAAAATTGGCCGTTGAAGCTATACCGAGGTCCCGGCACATCGTTACGACCTCCTTGGCATGACTCAGGTTGACAGTCTTACGGATGATCTCACGCAGCACCCTCTCCGTCCCCGACTCTATTGCAAGACCTACGTGCTGCAGACCGCTTCGCCTTGCCGTCTCGAGGACCTCCCTGTCTACCGCATACTCTGCGGTAGCGGAGGCTTTCCATTTCAGATTGAAATTCCGTTCGATCATGAGGTTGAAAATTGCCAACGCTCTCTTCTTGTTCAAAAACAGGTTATCATCGTAGAAGAGCAGAGACTTTATGCCGTATCGTTCGATGAGAAGTTCGATCTCTTTCGCCACATTCTCCGGAGACCGTGCCCTGAACTTCTTGCCGCTGATCATTTCCACCTGACAGAAGACACACCCTATAGGACAGCCCCGGGACGTAATGATACTTCCGTAGGGGTAGTCAGCCGGACCATCAACGGATTCTCTTATGAAGTTGTTGGCATAATCCTCATAGGTTACGAGGTCGTAGGCCGGCAAAGGCAGTCCGTCAAGTTTGTCGATTGCCTGGGCCTTTACCACAGCCATTCCGTGCCGGTTTTCTGACCAGACCGACAGCTTCGGAGCAGATGCATCGCCATTGAGGATATCCAGCATCTCCCTGAAGGCGAGATCGCCTTCGCCGGCAAAGATATAGTCGATATTCCCATCATTCAACTCCTCGAACCTTGTCGTGGGGTATACACCGCCCGCGACAACCAGGATCTCTTTGTTGAACTCTTTTATGCGCTTTGCGGCAAGATGGCCGGCGGCTGCGTATTCGTCGGTGAGGATGGAAATCCCGGTGACGTCCGGGTTGAAATCGGCCACCTTTTGCAGGAATGCTTCCATGTCCAGATTGTAGAAGTTTGCATCGAGCACCGAAACCTCATAACGGTCGCGGAGGGATCCTGCGATCATTGAAAGGCCGTAAGGCATGTATCCCCATATGGTTCGGCTGTCACCGCTGATCCAATTACAATTCGGCACGATAAGAAGAATCCTTTTGTATTTCATACCATTCCTTCCTGTCCGGGAGTTTGTCACAATGATGCCGGATCCGGCGCCACGATCATCTGTTTCAGGAATTCGGATCTCTCCAGGAGAGGTTCCCCGTCCTCCATTGCCCTGCCGAATTTGACCTGAGGAGTAACCCTGTGGTAGTCCGCAAATTCAAGATTGCAGAATACCGGCCCTTCCATCTCAAGAATCTCCTTTATGCGCCTCAAAAGTCCTTTATTCCGGCTAATGGAGAACGTCCTGTAACCGTAGGCCTTGCCCAGCTTCACGAAATCCGGAAAGGCAAGACCGCCCTCAAGTGTTGATGCTTCATACTCGGAATTGAGCCATTGATCCTGGGTCTGCTGGATCATCGTATAGCCCCGGTTGTTCACGAGAAAGATCTTAACTGGCAGGCCGTGGCGGATAACCGTGGCCAGTTCCTGAAGATTCATCTGAAGACTCCCGTCTCCTGTTACACAGATCACCTGTTTTCTGCCGAGTGCCAGGCTAGCACCGATACTGGCAGGCAACGCGTACCCCATGGCAGTGTTGTTGAAATCGTGGAACAGCCTCTGCCCTTTCTTGAACTCATAGGCCTGCATCATCCAGGCTATAGAGCAACCGGTGTCGACAAATATGACGTCGCCTTCCTGTGACGCCCGTGAAAGGGTCTTGACGAAGACGTAGGGATTCAACGCCTCTTCCTCGTAGTAGTCGCGGGGACAGATAGGGAAGGAGCCCTTCCACTCTTCTATCTTTTTGAGCCACCGAGATATATCCCGTTTCTCATACCTCGCCGCCTCGTCCAGGAGAGCCTCCAGATATCGGCGGGCATCGGCCTGAATGAGTGCGTCCGTTCTCATGCCCAGTTTCGGAAATTTTTCAAGCTCATGGGGGTCAATATCAACAATCACTTTGGCCGCTTCTCTGGCAAAGGTGGCAAAACTGCAGGTCTCCCGGACGTCAAGCCTGGCACCCACAGACAGGATGAAGTCGGCATTTTGTACTGCAAAATTTCCATGTCTGGTGCCGTGACTACCGAAACCACCCACAAATAGCGGGTCGCTACTAATGTTGCCAGTTCCTGTCCATCCGCCTTGAATGTCGGAGTAGGTGATATTAATAGAGGAATAACTATCCTGATATACTTCATTCACCGTAGTAAGCTGAGCCGTTTTTAATCGTAAACCCATCCAGCACCGAGTCTGCTATCTCGTTG
>CAYOYU010000008.1:13141-23273 GCA_964408265.1 uncultured Syntrophorhabdaceae bacterium | reverse complement strand
CGGATGGCACAAGGTCCATGGCAGCCCAGGTCATGGTGAAGGGCACCTGGAGTCTTCTGAAGAGGCTTGGTAATAGGCCCTCTGCTTTAGCCAGTCTTACCCCCCAACCCAGAATAATCACTGGCCGTGACGCCTTCGAAAGAAGATCGAGGGTCAGACGAACCTGTTCCCGGAGGTTGCCCCTGTCTGTCTCCTCCTCGCACGGTACGTATCCTTCAAGGATTTCCGGATCAATCTCTTCCCGCTGGAGGTTATCGGGGATGTCGATAAGCACCGGGCCGGGCCTGCCCGCTGTGGCCAGATAACAGGCTTTTTCCAGTTCATATCTGATCATCTTCTTATCTTCGAGGAGTACGGCGTATTTGGTCACAGGTCTGACCATTTCCACCACTTCAGTCTCCTGGAATCCAAGTTGCCTTACGCCGGAATCCCTCTTGAGCCTGAAGGTAGAAACCTGGCCGGTCAAGTAGATTACAGGTACCGAATCATAGTACGAGCAGCAGATGCCGGTTATCATGTTTGTCGCGCCGGGACCGCTTGTGGCGATAGCTGCACCGAGCCCTCCGCTGATACGGGCATAGCCGTCTGCTGCCATGGCCCCCGCCTGTTCATGCTGGGGGCAAATGTATTCGATCCCCGGTGTCTTCGCTATGGAATGGATGAGATGCAATGATGCGCCGCCGGCGATGGCAAAGACGTGGCCTATGCCCTTGCCGGCAAGGAACCGGGCAACGTAGTCTGACAATTTCATAAGGCAGAGCCCTGTCGGCCGCGCATACCCGCGCCGAGGCCCCAGATATAGTGGCACATTGGCCCGTATCCGGTGTGGAGCACCTCATCATTCATTCCGAACATAAATACATTCTCACAGTAGGACTCCATCAGTTCCCGAAGGGTTTCCATGCTTTTCAGGTTGATATGCTGGACCTTGCTTTGCGGCGTTGCGTACTGGGCCGCCGTAATGTTGGGTGTTCCTATGATGAGTATGCCGCCGGGATCGATGCATTGAATCACATGGTCCATAAAGGTCGTTTCCTTCTCCTGCTCGAGGTGCTCGATTACATCGATCATCACCGCTGCATCCACTCTCACATCCAACCCGGATTCGTTCAGATCAGCGTGCAGGTAGGTTACATTATCGAGATGGGGAAGACGCCGGGCGTTCCCTTCCAGTAACCGCTCATCCCAATCCACGGCAAAGACCTCTTTCGCGACCTGGGCAATAATGGGAAGACCAAAACCGTCGCCGCAACCCACCTCCATCACCCTCTTTTTTCCTGCCAGCATCTTGGCGCAGAATTTATACCGTGACAGGACAAAGCAGAGATGCTTCGGATCGGTGAGAAGACTATGTGAAGTCCATTCCCCTAAGGCCAGCTCTTTCGTCCTGAACTGATGATCCGTCCCTTCGGAAAATGCTGCTTTGGCGCTCTTGTGACGCTTAGATTCTTTCATACAACCGGCTCCTTATGAAGTGGTCTCTACTCTCCGACATGTGCATCTGCTTTCAGTCCTCATTTCCCGATCTGCGGAGCTTAAACTTGTTGGCGTCGCTGTGCAGTTCCTCCGCGAGCAGAGGACCACGGGTGCGCCATGAATCGTGTACAACGGCAAAATTCCGTCCCCCTGAAACCTCCTTGCCCTGATTGATACACCAGTTGATGCAATCGTAAATATCCTGCGCCGGAGTTCCCGGGGCTCCTGACCGAAGGAATTTCAGCGTGCGGTCGTAGTTGCTGCCCGCTTCCCTCGCGTGTCCAAGGGTCTGCTCGTGTATCCTTGTTCTGACCCATCCTGGTCCGACTATAAATACATTGAGATCACTATTCTCGTCGTCAATGAGTTCGCACATCTTGATGAGCATGATCTTTGACACGCAGTAGGCGGAATAGTTCCTGAAGGGGCCGTTAGTACCGCCGCCGGCGAAGAAGACCACGTGGCACAGAGCATCATTTGCTCTGAAGGGATGTAGGCCGTGGAGGAACCGGAGCTGGGCAAGTGAGTTTAGCCCCACTGATTCTTCCCAGGCGTCAAAATCAACCTCAAAAAAGCTTCCGATGGGTTCCATGCTCCCCGCAGAGGAGATGAACAGGCTCCAGGGTCTCCGCAAATTCTTGTATTGGACCAGCGCCCTGTCAATGTCCGACGGGTTGTTCAAGTCGCAGGGAATCAGATGGAGATTAGGATTTCTGAGGTCCGCTACGCTCTTTTCGGTCCTGTAGGTCCCGACAACAGTAAAGCCCTCTCGCAGATACCGCTCCGCCAGGTCTCTTCCAATGCCGCTTCCCACACCAACAATGAAAACGGTCCTTGTCATGGCCTGTGGAGGTACTCCAGGGGTTCCGATTTGATCTGGTCCCATCCCTTTTCAATCCATGCGATTACGTCCCACAGCCCTTCTTTCATGGAAATCTGCGGATTCCACCCGAATTCTCCCCGGGCCTTGGAAGAATCGATCACGTAAGCTGCATCCTGTCCCAGCCGCTCTGCAACAGTCAGGGTGGCTTCGTCGAAGGACACGCCCATCCTTTCGCAGATGATCGTCACTACGTCCCGTACGGCAATGCCGGAATCAGGGGAGAGGTGATAGATTTCACCTGTTCTTCCCTCTTCCATGGCGGCAAGTTCACCCTTTGAAATATCCCGTATATGGATATAGGACTTGACGGCACGGCCGCCTCCGTGAAGTTCGATCTTCTTGCCCAGTTTGACGTATATCACCGACCTCGGGATAATCTTGAAGAGCTGCTGGTGAGCACCGTAGACGTTCGTAGAGCGGATCATAACCAGGGGAAAATTGAAGTTTTTCACGAAGGAAAAAAGCGACAGGTCTCCTGCCGCTTTTGAGGCGGCATAGGGGGTGCTGGGATTCAGCGGCGCGTCCTCTTTTACTACACCGCTGCATGTCCCGTATACCTCAGGCGAAGATATATGAACGTACCGTGACAGGTATTTCCGACTTTTCAGTGCATGGATCAACTCCGTTAAAGCGACTGCGTTCGTCTGAAACCACTGTCCCGGATTTTCCCAGCTCGGGGCCACCTCGCTTTGGGCAGCAAAATTGACCACGTAATCCGGCTGGAAGCTGTCCATCAGGTCTATAATGGAAGCCATGTCTTTGTTCATATCCATCCGGTAGAACCTGAAATCGGCCCCTTGGCGTGCTTTGTAGGGGAGAAACAGGGGGCTTTTCTCGGGAGACCGGCTGATCCCCACAACTGAATACTCACCCTTCTCGAGCAGGAGGTCGACGAAATCACTCCCTGAAAATGAGTTGCTGCCTATTACGGCAACGCGCTTCTTATTCTCCATCTATCCCTCCATCGTCGTTATTAGAATGGCCCTGTAAAAGTCTGGTCCGGCACATCCAGGGGGGCATCGGGCCTTATACCCATTTCCATCTCGCTCATGGGAGAGAGGCCAAACATCTCCCTCACCTCGTTTGCGATATTATAGGCCCTGGGATAATAGCATCCTGCAAGCGCCCAACTGGTGGGCGTGGGAAGGTCGGGGAAGCTGATGCGCTTCGGCGGACTCTTCAGATGTCTGTAGGCCTTTTCTGCAACGACAGCCATCACCTCCGCCGGGACGCCGAAGGACCGCCAGCCTCCGTCGACGACAAGAAGGCGACCCGTCTTTTCGACTGATTTCAGGATCGCAGTCTCATCCATGGGTTTTATGCTCCTCAGATCCAGTACCTCCGCGTCTATGCCGTCCGTTTCCAGCCGTTGTGCCGCTCTCATGGTCTCGAGGGTCATATATGAGCTGGAAACTATGGTAAGGTCCTTGCCCTCCCTTGCCGTCCTTGCCGTCCCCAAGGGTATCCTGTAACTCTCTTCAGGGACTGCACCGACAATGCCATGAAGCCACCGATGTTCGATGTAGATAACAGGGTTGTCATCTTCCACCGCAGAAATGAAGAGGCCCTTCGCGTCATAGGGGGTCGTGGGCATCACAACCTTTAGACCCGGGATGTGAGCGAAGAGAGCCTGAAGGCTCTGGGAATGCTGGGGCCCCTGCCCCCAGCCACGGCCCACGAGCAGTCTGATAACCAGAGGCACACGCATCTTCCCGTCGAATATGTAGGACCACTTAGCCGCATTATTGATGATCTGATCAAGGGAAAGGAGCATGAAGTCTACCCGCTGGTGCGTCATAATGGGCCGCATGCCGACAAGAGCTGAACCTATAGCTATCCCGGTCATGCCATTTTCCGATACAGGCATATCGAGAACCCGGCGGCTCCCGAACCTGGCCTCAAGTCCGGAGGTAGTGCCGAAGATACCTTTCGGATCCGGCACCCCGAGCCCCATGATATAAACATTCCCGTCTTTTTCCATACATTGCACGGTCGCCTCGAGGACGGCCTGGGCATATGTGATTTCTCTGGTCATATCAAAACTCCATCATTCCCCGGCATAGAGATTCTGAAAGATCTCATTCTCCGAAGGAAGGGGGCTGCTCTTGGCAAACCTGACTGCATCGGCAATCTCTGCAGCTATTCTTTCCCGCGCGTCATCGACTTCCGGAATGGTCATGATTCCTTCCGCTATAAGTTCCTTTTCATACGAGCCCACAGGACATTTCTCCTGCCATCCATGGTATTCGAGTTCTGTTCTGTAGCCGAGATCATTGTCGTAATTGGGCCCACAATGTTCACGCCATCGATAGGTATCAAACTCGAGATAGTAGGGGCCTGCCCCTCGCCTGATCTGTGAGACCGCTCTGCCGGCCAACTCATAGACCATTTTCACATCGTTTCCGTTACCCCGCTCACCCTGAATCCCCAATGCCTTTGCGATGGACAGATTGTTCCGCTCAGGCGACTGCCTCACCGACAAGGGAGAGTATACGGAATAGAGGTTATTCTCGCAGACAAAGAGGATAGGCACCTTCTTCAGAGCGGCGAAATTGAGGCTCTCGAAGAAGACGCCCTCTTCCGTGGCACCTTCACCAAAGTAAGTAACGGTTACCTTTTCCTCTCCCTTCAGGTGTGAGCCAAAGGCCACGCCCACAGCCACCGGCAAGCTTCCTGACACGATGGGTGTTGTTCCCAGGATACCCACTCCAAGATCAACAAGGTGCATCGATCCGCCCTTGCCGCCTGAGCATCCCGTCGACTTGCCGTATATCTCCGCGAGCATCCGTCTTAAGTCTCCGCCCTTGGCGAGATAGTGGCCGTGAGACCGGTGGTTGCTCAACATGTAGTCGCTGTCGGAAAGGTTGGCGGAGACACCTGCCGGGACCGCCTCCTGGCCTATACAAAGATGAACAGGGCATCTCATCTCCTGTTCGGGGTAGAGCTCCGCTATCTTCTCTTCCACCATACGTATCCGAAGCATGGTGTAATAGAGCTTCCTCAGAATATCGCGTTCCATCACGAGCCTTATTTGAGGCGTATAGTCTGCATGGTTTTGATGTTGTAGTATCTCATGTCATTCAAGGAGTCCGGTATTCTTCCATCCTTGAAGGCCTCCCGCAAATCACTGATAGCCTCCTCTATGGTATGTCTGGGGACAAAGCCGAGGTCCTGCTTCACCTTTTTAGAGGAAACCCGGTAAGACCGGTTGTCATCGGTTGGGGTAACCTTGATGGGCAGGCCGGGGTCGATGACCTTCTGTACCATCCCCGCTATCTCTCTGACTTTGTAATTCTCGTAGCCCACGTTATAGACCTTCTTGTGGATCTTTTCGTCCGGCTGCTCCAGCAGTTGGATATAGAAATCGGTCATATCCTCTATGTGGAGGTTGGGACGCATCTGCTCGCCGCCGAAAACAGTGATCTCGCCCTTGTTCACCGCGTGGTTGGTAAGAATATTGACTGTCAGGTCAAGTCTCAATCTGGGCGAATATCCGCAGACCGTGGCAGGCCTCACTGTAGTAACTATGAAGTCGTCCGTTGCCTCCTTCAGAAGCACCTCTTCGCATTTGGCCTTATATTTGGAATAATCCGTGAGAGGCTCCAGACTGAGGTCCTCTGTAACTTCCTCCTCCTCTTTCACTCCGTATACACTCGAACTGGAGGCATAGACGAACTTCCGGACGCCGGCCTTTTTTGAGACCTCCACGAGGCTCACGAAGGCATCGTAATTGATCGACTTTCCCAAGTCCGGATCAAGTTCATAGCTGGGATCGTTTGAGATACAGGCAAGGTGAATCACCGTATCGCATCCCGATACTGCTTTCTCCACAAGGCCGGTATCCCTTATGTCGCCTTTCACCTCCGTAAGTCTTGGATTGCCTTTCACTCCTGCAAGGACATCCTCACCATAGATGTAAAGATCGAGCACATTCACTTCGTAGCCCTTCTGGAGCAACTTGGGAACGAGCACGGCACCGACGTAACCGGCACCTCCCGTGACCAGAATCTTCTTTGATTTCGTCATAAGTTTCCTTCTCCTCCACCTTGTCTATGAATTTCCATGGGCTGCCGTATCCGTTATCCAGTGGCAGATGTACTGGTGAACTGACTCCACAAGCCCATAGGTGTGCGACGGTACATAAAAATTCAGAATACCCGCGCTTCGCAGCGGATTGTCTTCATCGAAACCGGACATTGTCAAAATGGTGAGCCCCTTTGACCTCGCCTCCGCCACGGCATTGAGGATATTCTTGGATCTTCCCGAGCTGCTGATGGCCAGAAGGACATCGGTGCTTTCTCCGAAGAAACCGACCGGCTTCGCGTAGACCTGCTCGTACCCGAAGTCATTGCTGATGCAGGTCAGCAGGGCGCTGTCGCCGAAGGTGGCCGCCTTGATGATCCCGTTGTTCCAGAGGTCGATAGCCGCGTGGCTGGCAATGGCCGCGCTCGCTCCATTTCCTATCAACATGGCCTTCCCCCCGAGTCCGGCCTGCTTTCTGATAACAGCACAGCTCGTCTCGATGCTCTCACGGGTGTCGAGGCGGAATCCCCTTTCGTCAGTAACCACAATGGACCGGATCAGACCGAGAAACGTCTCCTGGTACCTGGCTATATACTCCTGCACTGTCCCGTCACCTCTACTTTAGGATAGAATCGATAAACTCAAGGAGTTCATACTTTTCCACAGGCTTTTTGTTCCCGATAATCTGAACCGCAAGGGCGCCGACGGCATTGGCCATAAAGGAGACCAGGTCAAGAGGCATGTGCTTGGCGAAGCAGGGTGCTGCAAAAGCAAAGAAAGCGTCTCCTGCTCCCACCGTGTCTACCACCTTGGTGGAAAAAATAGGTGTCCTGTTCACTGCGCCATGTCTGTTCACTCCGATCGACCCCTTCTTCCCGAGAGTAACGATGATATACTCGGGATTGATGGCCTGAACTATTCTCTTGGCCACGTTCTCTATGTCCTCGAATTTTTCCTGTACTGCAAGCCTTGCTTCCGATTCATCGAGACAGACGAAGTTTGGCGCCCTGTATTTCGTTATCAGATTGTAACCTGCGTTTGCCGCGTTGGTCTGCGTGTTCACCGCAAAGGTCTTGGAGGCCTCTTCAATGGTTCTGATAATCCTGTTCGTAATAAACCCGTGACCGAAGTCAGACACAAGCACCACATCGTAAGCCGGCAGCACCTTTTCCAGGTACTCAACAATCTCCGACTCGCACTCCCTGCCGATATACCCTTCGTTCAGGTAGTTGATCTCAAACAACTTCTGGTTAAGATACTGATTTATGTATCTCCGTTTTACGATCGTCGGACCGTCATCCCTGTAAAAGAATTTCGATTTCACGTTGGGTTTCAGGTTGTTCAGAATGAAGTCTTCCCGGGAGTCCTCCTTACCCAGAAGGGTCACGAGATGAACGTGGTCACAGAGACCTGCTACGTGGTTTGCTATTATAAAAGCTGCTCCTGCGAAGACCTCCTGGGTGAGATACTTGTTCACTATGATGGCGTTCTTTGCAGACTTTCCCATGGTATCGCAGTAGCAGTACTCATCAACTATACCGTCACCTATTATGAGCACCTTCAGCCCTTTGAGGGTATCGAGCTTCCTGGCAATCTCCTGAAAACTGTACTTACCGGAGAACTCTTTCAGAAAGTGCTTTGTTTCCTCGGGGTATAGATCCAGAAAACTATTTATGAGATGGGAGGAACTGAAGGAAAAACCGGTTGTCTCATAGATGCGGCTCTTGCCGAAGTAGAGCTCTTTCTCCTGTTCGTATATCTTTTCGTGGATCTTTTGGTCCCTCTCTTTAAAGGCCTGTCCTTTTGCAAAGAGGTCCGGCTTTATCTTCTTCACGCACTCGAAGGGAATCTCGTCGTCAACGAGGCAGGTATAATACACCTGGCCCAGTGACGCTACGTTTTCGATGCGCAGGTTCTCGGGGAAAATAGGCCTCCCCGGGCCTCTCCTCACATCCTTGTCTTTTACCACCGTAACCACCAGTACATCGCCCTGGCCTTTCGCATCGGTGAGGTGTTTGATGATTCCGGGATGGATGATATCAAAAATCCCATGACTCTGTACGACCGTCTTGCCTCTCTTCCTCAGGCTTTCAACCTTGGAGATGAGCTCGTCCAGAAAAAGTACCTTTCCCTTGTCTTTACTTTTCGTCATTATTTAAAATACCCTTTCAGCAATTTGGTGGAGGAAAAGACCACCTCGTGGGTGAACCTGATCTCCGCCCCTCTTTCCCTCACAATATCGTACTCTTTTTGGATCTTCCCTGTCTTGTCCTCAAGTTTCTCGAATTCCTGCCCTTTTACGTATATCTGGGGCCTCAGAAGCCTCAGGGTCTCTTCAGCGGTAGGCCACTTGTTTATCGCCACATAATTGACGCATTCCAAAGCGGCAATCGATTCCGCCCTGAGTGTCTCAGTGAAGACGGGCCGCCCCGGCCCCTTATCCACATAGACATCAGGGGTCACCGTTACTACAAGAACATCGCCCATCTCCTTTGCCGCCTGGAAATACTTGATGTGACCAACATGCATCAGATCGAAACAGCCGTGACAGAGGACAATTCTCTTGCCCTTCGATTTCTCTTTTTCGAGCTTTCCGGCGAGCCTTTCCATATTTATGATCTTCTTCTTCAATTCGACCTTCCCTCGATGCGGACTCTCGCTGCTAACTCAAGCCTTCGGCCTCATTCACCGACTCCCAGACCGCCGGAATGGTTTCACTGTGAAGTCCTTTCAGATAAAAGCTTTTGCCCCCGTCGGCCACAGTCCTTATGAGCATGGTCTTCAGCGGCCTGAAGTAATAGGCGGCACTATCCTTTGGAGGCTCCCTGCCGAAATCCCGGCCCAGTTCCCTCAGATCACAGACGACAGTCGTGAAGTGGCGGATTACCTTCCCTTGCTGGTGGGACACGTTTCGGGCCATACTCAGCGCCTTGAGAAAAACTTCCGGCGCCATCACTGCGCTTCCAAAATTGAAAACCATTCCGCCTTCCAGTTCCTGGACAATGCCCGCGAATTTCAGGAAATCCGTGTAGGAGGTTGCCCCCGTGGCTGCGCCATCAAAGTTCGGATGCTCATGGATTATATCGTACCCGATGCCGACGTGGACAGTGGCCGGTATCCCAAGGTTGTACGCGGCTGCCAGGAGACTGACGTTCCTATGAGGGTACGCTCCTTCGGCTATCGCCTTCCCCACTGCTTCTCCCATACCGATGCCCGAGTCTCTCTCATATGCCTCGTTTACAATGGTATTGAGACGACCCGTCTCTTCCCAGAGTCCGAACTGGCCTTCCGCAATGTAATCGGCCACGCTCTCCGTCGTGGCTCCTATCAGGGCAAACTCGTAGTCGTGAATCATGACTGCGCCGTTCATGGACAAGCAGGAGACGTAACCTCTTTTCATGAGATCGATGAGGAACTCCTGGACTCCGGACCTGACCACATGACCGCCAAGCATCAGGATTATTGCCGCTTTACTTTTGCGCGCGGCAACCAGTCTTCTGCCTATCTCTTTCAGTTCCCCGCCGGAAGCGACATTCTCAGGCCTCTTCAAGGGCCTGATGACGGACATATTCAGCAGGTGTTTTCTGTCACACAACGGCTTCACAAGGAGCTTCCTTCTGTCGAATCTCGTGGACGACCTATTCACCGATCTTCCTCTTTTCTTTTCCCTGTCCACATTCAGCGGAAGCACCCATCCCCGCCTGTGATTCCACAACGTAGGAATATATCTGCCGCCAGTCCCGGGCAATG
>CAYOYU010000008.1:12264-13131 GCA_964408265.1 uncultured Syntrophorhabdaceae bacterium | reverse complement strand
GGCTCCGACAGGTGATCCGTCGATGCAGGGGCGTGCCTCAACAGGATGGTCCTGCACCCTGCCCTTTTTCCCGCTTCCACGTCGGAATCGGTGTCTCCTACCATAAAGGAGAGGAGCGGATCAATCTCGAGGTCTCTGGAGGCTCTGAGCAACATCTCCGGGGAAGGCTTCCGACAGCTGCACCCCGCCTCAGGTGCGTGGATGCAATAATATGAACCGTCAAGCTTTGCCCCCATTTCGCTGAGAGAGACAAGGACATATTCCTGCACCCTTTCCACTTCCTCCAGAGTCAGTATACCCCTGCCCACGCCGGACTGATTGCTTATAAGCACGAGTTTGTATCCCAGGGTCTTGAAATGCGCCAGCGTTTGCGCTGCATCGGGCAGGAACCGGATCTGGTCAGGGCTCCGCGGATAGCTGGCATCATATACTATCGTCCCGTCGCGATCGAGAAAGATCGCCCTTCCACCCCTGCCTCCTCCTGTCTCGGTCGTCATCTTGTCCATATCTCTATCAACCATTGCCGGTTGTTCCCTTTCGGACCTCTTTCCACCATTCTATGGTCCTGTCGATACCCTCGTACAGCGAGTACCTTGGCTTCCATCCCACTTCTCCTGAGATGCGCTTCACCGATGCAGTCAGAATCAGCGGATCATTCGGTGGAGACGGCATTGTTTCCAGCCTGATAAAATCTTCTCTTCCCAATCGCTCGCCTATTCTGCAGACCACGTCCTTCAGGGCAGCAGGCTGACCGGATGCGATGTTGACTGCTCCGGTAACGTCGCTCTCCAGGACTGACACGAACGCCTCTGCAACATCCTCAACATAAAGGAAGTCCCTCATGTGATCTGCGTGCAGACAGGAAGC
>CAYOYU010000008.1:6904-12254 GCA_964408265.1 uncultured Syntrophorhabdaceae bacterium | reverse complement strand
ATCGAGAAGGTTGTTGATTACTGATGGCACGAGCCTTCCACGCTGTTCATGGGGACCGAAGGCAAAGAATATCCTGCCCCAGGCGCTGCTCAGACCGCATTCCCTGGAAAGGTGAAACAGGATCTGCTGCAGGCTGTTCTTGCATTCGCCGTAGAGGGTTCCGGGCTTGAGGGGGGAAGCTTCTTCGGAACAGTACCCGCTGCTCCAGTCATACTCTGCGCAGGTCCCTGCCACAACGAGGCGCTGGCCTCCCTCTTTCAGGAACCTGAGAAACATATCGAGGCTCGCCTCGACCCAAAGAAGGTTTTCCAGCGCCGACCAATACTTGCCGGGTTCGGTATACCAGGCAAAATGGAGGAGGTGCGACGGTTTGACTTCGGCGAAGAGCCTTCCTCTTGCCGTCTGGTCCAGAAGGTCGCAGGTATGCCAGAAGAGATTGGTTTGCTCTGCAGGGTTCGGACTCACCGGGTAGACGACCCCGTGAACTTCGTAGCCCATCCTCAGGAGCCCGGGAATGGCATGCCTCCCGATGAAGCCGTCCGCACCGGTAAGGAGAACCCTTTTCACAGGTCACTCTCCTTGAAATCCCCATAGGAGCGGTCCTTCTCGGAAATGATCCGGTCGGCGAGAGGCCACTCGATCCCGAATGCCTCGTCGTCCCAGCGGTATCCCCGGGAGCACTTGGGTTCGTAAAATTGGGATATCTGGTAAAAGATCTCACTTTCGTCCTGGAGCGTCTGAAACCCATGAGCAAACTGTTCGGGAATATAGACCATCCTCCTGTTTTCGGCACTCAGTTCGACTGAGACCCACTTCAGGAAAGTGGGCGAAGCTTTCCTCAAGTCGAGGATCACATCATAAGCTGCACCCATGGTGCACCTGACCAATTTTACTTCTTCATAGGGAGCAACCTGATAGTGCATGCCCCGGAGCGTGCCCTTGCGCCTGTTGAAGGAGATGCTGCATTGGACCGTGCAGGGATTCAGTCCGTGGGTGATGAATTCGCTGACACAGAATGTCCTGGAGAAGAAACCCCTTTCATCCTCGAGCAGTTCCGGCTCGACAATATATGCTCCTTTGAGAGGCAGCTCGATAAACTTCATGGTATTACTTCCACCCTGGGGATGGGAACGATAAACTTGCCGCCCCATTCCCTGATATGGGCCATCTGTCCCATTATCTCTTCCTTCAGATTCCAGGGCAGGATGAGAAGGTAATCCGGCTGCGTTTCTCTGACCAGCTCCGGTGATGCGATAGGAATGTGGGTGCCCGGAAGGAAAAGGCCTTGCTTATGTGGGTTCCGGTCCACGGTGTAATCGATAAAGTCCCCTCTGATACCACAGTAGTTGAGGAGCGTGTTCCCCTTGGCTGGTGCGCCGTAACCTGCAACGGTCTTGCCTGCATCCTTTATCTCTGCCAGAAGGGAGATGAGCCGCCGTTTCACCTCTTTCACCTTCTCACCGAAGCTCTCGTAGTACCCCGAGGACAGAAATCCCGCAGAGATCTCTTTTTCCCTCAGCAGATCCACTCCCGGCGATACCGTCTTTGTTGCGTCAGAATCATGTTTCCCGTAGATCCTGAGGGACCCGCCGTGGGTGGGCAACTCTTCTACGTCAAAAATGCTCAGGCCCGCCCGCGTGAAGACCTGTTCCACTGATAAGAGCGAAAAATAGGAGAAATGTTCGTGGTAGATCGTGTCGAACTGAACGCCCTCGATAAGCTGCAGGAGATGCGGGAACTCCATTGTGATGACCCCCGCAGGTGACAGCGCCAGTTTCAGCCCCTTCACGAAATCGTTGAGGTTCGGGTTGTGGGCAAGGACATTGTTCCCGATAAGGAGGTCTGCCTTGCGCGGCATCTTCTCCCCGTAAGCAGTGTCAAAAAATGTCACATCAGTGGGAATGCCTTTCTCTATTGCAGATCTTGCGGTTCCGCCTGCCGGCTCCACCCCGAGCACCGGAATACCACGTTCCTTGAAATACTGGAGCAGATACCCGTCGTTGCTCGCAACCTCCACGACAAAGGAATCGCCTTTAAGATCGAAGCGACTGACCATCATCTCCGTGTAACGGGCGCAATGGGCAAGCCAGCTCTCGGAGTAGGAGGAGAAATAGGCGTACTCTTCGGAAAAGATATCTTCCGCCCTTTCAAACTCCTCTATCTGGACCAGGAAACATCGCTCACAGGCGTAGGTTTCGAGGGGATAGGTGATCTCTGCACGGTGAAGGTCCTCCTCCGTCAGATAACTGTTGGAGAGAGGCATGTTGCCAAGGGACAGAAAGGGCTTTCCTAAGACGGCGCCGCAGGACCTACAGACCGGCATCGATTCTCCTCTCTTGCTTGTCTATGCCTTCCATGTATTTCTCGATGTGGGCTGCCCGCTGTTGAAAAACCTTTTCACCGGGCGTCTCCGTTAGCTCGGCCCGGTACTCTTCCAGGGTATATCGGACGGTCTCTCGGAAATCGAGCAGCGGCATCAATCTTAAACGGTTTACCGCCTTCGAGATGTCTAAGGCCAGGAGATTAGCCTCCGCCTTTGCCCCCGGATCTCTCCTGACGGTGTAGCTTCCTTTGCCCCAGACTTTGAGAACTTCCTCGACCAATGATTTTACGGTTATCAGATTCTTTGCCAGTGGCCCGAAGTTCCAGGCCGAAGCGAACTTTCTCTCTCCTGCAAGCAAACGCTCCCCGAGAAGAAGATATCCGCTGAGTGGTTCCAGCACGTGCTGCCAGGGCCTCACGGCATCGGGGTTTCTTACCACAATCTCCAGCCCCTCTGTAAGGGCCCTCATACAGTCGGCCATGATCCGCTCCCGGGACCAGTCACCACCCCCTATCACGTTTCCTGCCCTCACCGAGGCGATGTTTGCGGCACCTTCATGGGAAAAGTAGGAGTCCCTGTAAGAGGAGACCACGATTTCCGCAGCGCCCTTGGATGCGCTGTAAGGGTCTTTTCCTCCCAGGGGGTCCACTTCCCGGTAACCGTAAACCCACTCCTGGTTCGCGTAACACTTGTCGCTTGTGACGATCACTGCCGCCTTCACCGAGGGGGTGTGCCGGACGGCCTCGAGTACGTTGACCGTGCCCATCACATTTGTGTGAAAGGTATACATGGGGTCAATGTAAGAGTCGGAGACAATAGCCTGTGCAGCCAGATGAAAGATCATGTCCGGACTATACTGGTCACATGCCATTTTGAGGGGCCCGTATTCTCTGATATCTCCGTCAATGTGCGCAAGCCTGCCCTCAAGTCCGCAAACAGTGTAGTTGTCTCTGGCTGTTCTTGGAGGGAGGGCATATCCTATAACGCGGGCCCCCATTTCGAGGAGCCAGATGGATAACCAGGACCCCTTAAAACCTGTGTCTCCCGTTACAAGGACCGTCTTATCGCGATATATGTTCATCATAATCTTACGTCTAATCCCAGGCCTTCCAGAACGCCTTGCCATCGTCCCAGAGACGGTTCAGGTATTCCATGTCTCGCAGCGTATCCATGCACGCCCACGATCCCGGATGCTTATATACCATCAATTCCCCCGCCTCGGCCACTCTCTCCAGGGCACCTACCTCAAGGTCGCAGTTGTCATCGTCGGCAAGGTAGTCGAAGATCTTCCGGCTGAAGACAAAGAACCCTCCATTGATCAATCTATCACCCACTGCCGGTTTCTCTACAAATTTCTCAACCCGTTCGCCTTCGATCCGCAACTCTCCAAAGCGGGAGGCCGGATTCACCCCGGTTACGGTGGCAAGCTTTCCATGGCTGTGATGAAAGTCGATGAGGCGCGTAAGGTCTATATCGGCCACACCATCGCCATAGGTCATCATGAAGACATCATCGGAGATGAAACGCTCAATTCTCTTGAGACGGGCTCCCTTCAGGGCCTTCTCGCCCGTACTCACCATGGTGATGGTCCAATCCCCCTCATCGTGCCTCTGGTAGAAGGATATCTCTCTAGGGTGGCCCAGTTTCAAGGTCACATCATTGTTCATCAGTTCGTAATGATAGAAATAGTCCTTGATCATCTCACCCTTGTACCCAAGACTGAGGACAAACTCGTTGTGGCTGTACCTGCTGAAGATCTTCATAATGTGCCAGAGGATGGGACGACCGCCTATGTACACCATCGGCTTCGGTCTGAACTCTGTTTCCTCTCTCAGGCGCGTACCAAGGCCACCGCAAAGTATGACTACTTTCATCATCTATCTCCCGAATCTGCAGGCTCGTTCAACCTTCATTTTCCTGCTCACGAAGACTGTCCGTCAGAGTGACTCTTCCATATTTGTCATCGATACGGACGATATCATCTTCACCGAGATATTGTCCGCACTGGACCTCAATGATCTCCACGGGGACAGCCTCACAGTTTTCGACCCTGTGCAGGGTCCTCACGGGTATATCCATGACCTCGTTCTGTTCAAGGAAATGTTCCCTGTCGGCCAGCGTAACTTTCGCACTTCCCCTCACTACAGTCCAGTGTTCCCTCCTGTATCTGTGATACTGCAGGCTCAGTTTCTCGCCCGGGTTTACCATGAGTCTCTTCACCTTATAGCCGGGCCCCTCCAGGAGAGTGGTGAAACTACCCCAGGGCTTAAGCGTGGTGGAATGTTCCTCCACCTCTTTTCGTCCCTGCTTCCGGAGCTGTTCAGTCACTTCCCTTATCTTCTGTCCCTTCCCTTTTCCTATGACCAGGAGAGCATCATCGGTGTCCACTATTATGCAGTTCTCCATGCCCACAGTAGCTACGAGACGGCCCGTATTACCCACTACAAGCGTATTCGGCGAATCTATGGCAATAGTACTGTCGTGGTAGTTCTCTGCCGTCCTTCCTCCCCTAAGGTCAAAGAGTGCGTCCCAGGAGCCGATATCGTTCCAATCGAGAACTGCGGGGATTACGGCAACATTTGCAGATTTCTCCATCACTGCATAGTCGATCGAAATGGATGGCATCATTTCAAATGATTGGAGCATCCTGTCGTATCCGGCGTTGAACATCTCAGCGACGTCAGCGGCATGCAGGCAGAGTTCCTTTTCCAGGGTTCCCGGCGTGAAAAAGAAGATCCCGGAATTCCAGTAGTAGGAACCATCCGAACAAAATCCTCTTGCTTTCTCAATACCCGGTTTCTCAACAAACGTCTCCGCGTGAAAGGCGGTACCACGCTGGTTGGGAAGGGATATCGCTCTGCCGGCCCCTATATATCCATATCCCGTCTCTGGTCTCACGGGCTTTATCCCTAATGTGACCACATAGCCTGCTTTGGCGGTCTGCTCGGATATCTTCAGGTACTCAGAAAATCTGTCAACGGGTTCTACCAGATGGTCAGAAGGTGATACGCAGATGACCTCTTCACC
>CAYOYU010000008.1:5451-6894 GCA_964408265.1 uncultured Syntrophorhabdaceae bacterium | reverse complement strand
CGGGATAGGCGAGTTTCTAGGAACAATACCGCACTGCAAGGGCGATCGCAGGAGCCGTATTCCTTCCCGCAGGCTCGAGTATCATGTGCTTCAGCCAGGGAAGGTCAAGCTGCACGTGGAGAGCATAATCCCGATTGGTGACAACGATAATATCATCCTGTCCCACGAGACCCAGGAACCTTTCCGCCGTCAATTGGAGGAGGGATTTATCATCGAAGAGCTTCAGGAACTGCTTCGGCCGGTTGGACCTGCTCAAAGGCCAGAGTCGTGTTCCGCTTCCTCCCGCCAATATGACAACTTTCATATTATCCCCATTTCGCGGTCTTCGTCGTATCCCGTCAAATTCCTTACCCCTGTAAACTGCCGTACCATTCGATGGTCTTCTTAAGCCCTTCCTCAAAGGGGGTCCGGGCCTCAAAACCAAAAAGCTTCTTAGCTCTCGAGGTGTCCAACATACGCCTTGGCTGTCCGTCAGGTTTTGTGGCATCCCAGACAATCTTGCCGTCAAAACCGCTTAGCCTGACGATCAACCCGACAAGGTCCCTGATGGATATCTCGAAGCCGGCACCGATATTCACGGGCTCGCTCTCATTGTAACGCTCGGTGGCCAGGACAATGGCCTCAGCTGCATCCTCCACGTAAAAGAACTCCCTTGTTGCGTTTCCCGTCCCCCAGACTTCAACGGTCACACTCTCCCCTTGCGCTGAGTCCCCTGGTGGATAGATCCCGTAATTTTTCAACATGGCAACAACGTCCTCGCGGGAGGAACGGATGCCGATCCCCATCTCCTTATCCTTCGTTGCAACCCGGTTATCCCCATTCCTAAGAAAATCTTCTATTATCGCGTCAAAATGACCTTTCGAGAGCAACCCGGCCAGGTGGAACTTGCGGACCAGGGCAGGGATGACATGTGAAGACTTGAAGCTGAAATTGTCACCTGGGCCGTAAAGATTTACCGGCAGGAGAAAGATACTGTTCATGTTGTATTGAAGCCTGTAGGCCTGGGACTGGACGAGCATCATCTTCTTGGCCAGACCGTAAGGAGCATTTGTCTCCTCTGGATATCCGTTCCAAAGGTCTTCTTCCCTGAAGGGGACCGGCGTGAACTTCGGATAGGCGCATATGGTGCCGAGTGCCACAAACTTCTCTATCTTTCTTAAGGAACTCTCGTGGAGAAGTTGCGTTCCCATCATGAGGTTTTCGTAGAAGAGGGCAGCGGGATTCTCCTGGTTGAACCCTATTCCGCCCACCTTAGCTGCCAGGTGTACCACTACCTGAGGCTTCAGTTCATCATACATCCGTTGCACGTCTGAAAGGCTCACAAGGTTGTACTCCGGCAGATCGGCTATGGAAAGGTTCTCATACCCCTTCTCACGGAACATCCTCAGAAGATGCTGCCCGAGGAAACCCTTGCCTCCGGTAATGGTAATGGCTGTCCTGCTA
>CAYOYU010000008.1:0-5441 GCA_964408265.1 uncultured Syntrophorhabdaceae bacterium | reverse complement strand
TCCATTCTCTCAATCCTTTCCGCTCATGGCCTGTTGCCCCGCTAATCTACCGCCCGATTCCCTCATAGAGTGCAAAATCGTGATCCGTATACTGGAACCCCTTTGCCACACAGGATCTTATTCCTTCCCCTGGAGGCTCAATCCCGATCATCTTCAGGTCGTAATCGACCATTACTTTCGCAAGGTCATGGAAAGTCATCCGCGGCTCCCAGCCGAGCTGCCGTCTCGCCTTGGTTATATCTGCCTGAAGGTGCACCACTTCGGTGGGACGGAAATAGCGCGGATCGACCTCAACAAAGGTGTCACCAACACGTAAATGGGATTGCGAGCCCAGGTAAGGAGAAGAGAGAGATGCGATGATGCCGCGCTCCTCAATGCCTGAGCCTCTCCATTCCAGTTCGATACCGACATAGGAAAAGGCAGTTTCTACAAATTCACGGACCGTGTGGCTCTCACCGGTGCCAACAACGTAGTCGTCCGGTTGATCCTGCTGAAGCATGAGCCACATCATTTCCACGTATTCGGGGGCAAATCCCCAGTCTCTCTTTGCGTCCAGGTTCCCCAGGTAGAGCCTCTTCTGCGTTCCCACAAGCGCATTCGCCAGGGCACGGGTTATTTTCCGGGTCACGAAGGTTTCACCGCGGCGCGGCGATTCATGATTAAAGAGAATCCCGTTGCAGGCATAAAGGCCGTAACCTTCCCTGTAGTTGACCGTCATCCAATAGGCATACATCTTCGCCGCCGCATACGGGCTCCGCGGGTAAAATGGTGTCCTTTCATTCTGCGGAGCAGGAGAAGAGCCGAAAAGCTCCGAAGATGATGCCTGATAGAACCTCGTCTTTATGCCGCTCCGCCGGATTGCCTCAAGAAGCCTTGTGGTACCGAGGCCGGTTATGTCCCCGGTGTACTCCGGCATGTCGAAGCTGACCCGCACGTGACTCTGCGCCCCGAGATGATAGATCTCTACGGGCTGGACGTTGTAGACCAGGTGTGCCAACTGGCCTGCGTCCGACAGGTCGCCGTGGTGCAGCAGCAGCCGTCTTTCCTCGGCGTGGGGATCCGTGTAGATATGGTCTATTCTCCCGGTATTGAAGGTACTCGCCCTGCGTATAAGGCCGTGCACTTCATATCCTTTTGACAGCAGGAGTTCCGCCAGATAGGAACCATCCTGGCCCGTTATACCTGTAATCAAGGCTACATTTTTCACAGTCCCCTCTCCGGCCCCTTATGACTCCTCGTTTAGCGAGGATTTCTCGTGACCCTCTTTCTCCTTTTTGATGCGTTCCATCTCACTGCAAAGCATTTGGTATTCCTCGAATGTTCGTTTAAGAAATATTTCCGTCTGTTTGATCCTGGCTTCTATACCCTGCGGAGTAAGAACATAGATGTAGGCCATTTTGTTCTTTGAATTCTTGAACCTTTGCGCTTTGATATAACCTTTCTTGAGTAAAGCCTTTATGATGTAGTTCGCGCTCCCCAGGCTGATGCCGATTCTCTTCGACAGTTCCCTCTGCGATAGGGAACTGTCATTGGATATCTCCCGAAGGGCTTTGAGTTGGGCTTCGTTCACGAGGAAAATCTCGACAGGCTACCGCCATCTGCATGCTCCATGCACATGCCTCTACCGGCGGTAATGATGGTTTGTTCAAACATTGAACTTACGTTTTGGAAAGGATAACCTCGTTGAAAACCAATGTCAAGAGATTCAGAACGCGGACCCAGGCTGCATTCCGCCGTGAAGGCTGGATGACCTCAGATACCGCTTATTTTAAGCCCTCTCACGAAGATGGAAGGCGACCCGACGGAACCGTAGAACCGGAGATCATCGCCCACTGCATCAACGCTGCCGAGAATATCGAAGATGTTGCCCGAGAAGATTACGCCCTTGAAGGGCCTTGCCTTCCCCTCTTCGTACAAATGTCCCAAGGCGCCAAGGGAAAAATCACCGGTAATGGTATTTGCCGTATGCGTTCCCATCAGTTCCTCTATGACAACTCCGTCGCAAAAACCCTTTAGAATATCCTCCGTGCCAGGCTGGATAAAGATTCCTCGCGGTGAGTTGTGCGGCGCCTCCCGGATGCTGCCCCGCACCGCATTCCCAGTGGAGGGCCTCCCCATCTTCCTCCCGTAATAGGATTCATAGAGAAATCCGCCGAAAAGGCCTTTCTCCACAACCACTGTCTCCTTCGAGGGCATCCCTTCCCCGTCAAAGGGAAAGCTCCCCGTTCCTTTCATCCCCGAATCTATAATCGTCAGCTTTTCCGAGAAACAACCGGTGCCCTCTTTTCCCTTGAGTCTCGTCTTATTCTTGAACAGGCTCTCACCGAGGAAGGATTCGGAAAGAATATCCAGCATATCAGCCGAAGCCTGCGGGGTCAGAATCCCATCGTACCTTCCCGTTCGAATCTGCTCCCCCCCGAGAAAAGAGAGCGCTTTCTCTGCAACCCTCCGGGCAAGCCCTGCACCGTCTATATCACGAAAGCGGTGGCTCCAGACGTAATCGTACCAGGAAACTTCATCCCCGTCCTCAGCCACACAAAGACCAAGGAGAGTGTAAAGCGTCCTTGAAGCCTCCTCATCAAGCCCGTTCGAATTGACTATCCGAACATGGACTTCCGACTCATGAAGTTCGCAGTTTCTCGTAGCTGCGATTCTCCTGTCGAAATCCTTGATCTCTCTTTCCATATTCACCAAAAGGGAAATCTTCTCGCTGTCATCTGTTTCGAGTCCCTCGCCATCGTAGATGGAAAGCGACGGGTAGCCGCCCTCTGTGGCAGGGATAATCCTGTCTGTGTCTTCTTCCACGAAATCCGTGAGCATCGTTGCGTTCTCCATGAGCAGATCCGCACTCTTATCGCCCGTTTCGTAAGTATAGGAAAAGACCATCCTGTTATCTTTCACGGCACGGAGAGCAACTCCTTCCTCGATCTTGACGTCGGCACTGTATATTTGATTCTCCCTACTTTCAAACTTCTTTGCCCTTTCCCGGAGAAAGAAGATCTCGTATTGCCTTCCTTATTATGTCGTCTATATCCATCCGTACCCCCTGTTAAACTTCACTGGTCCCGCTGCCTTAAGGCGCATAATTCCGCGCGCGCCGTGACCGCGACAGTCTTGCCGGAATGTCCCGCCCTCTTCCGATCTACCGGAGAGTCATCATCATGGCTATTTCGTCGCACTCGGGAAACTTGGGACACTTAATGCAGTCCGACCATATCTTCTGGGGAAGGTCCTTTTTGTCGACTATTTCAAACCCGCACTTCCTGAAGAATTCGTGCTGATAGGTAAGCAGAAAAACCCGTCCTATGCCGTAAGTGCGGGCCTCTTCAAGGCATACGTCCACGAGTCTTCTTCCCAAGCCCTGCATCCTGGCTGACTCTACGACACAGAGGGAACGGATCTCTGCAAGGTCCTCCCAGCAGACATGAAGCGCTGAAGTCCCCATTATCTCCCCATTCTCTTCAAAGACAAAATAGTCGCGCATGTTGTCGTACAATTCACCCAGGGATCGTGGGAGCATCTCACCCATTGATGCCGAAAGATTGATCATGGCGTGAATCTTCTTTATATCGGCTAATGACGCCTTCCTAAGCATGTTCAAGCATCTCCTCTGCCCGTTCCCGGGATTTTATCGTAACACCGTCGCTTCCCATCATCCTCGCAATCTCCATGACCCGTTCCTTCGGTGTAAGTTCTCTTATTCCCGTCCTGGTAGCCCCACTCTCATACTTCTTCTCAACGAGAAAATGGTGGGTTCCGTAGACGGCAATCTGGGGCAGATGCGTTATACAGATAATCTGGTGGGTGGTGGCCAGTTCCTTCAGTCTTCTTCCCACCATATCAGCCACCCTACCCCCGATGCCGGCATCAACCTCGTCAAATATGAGCGTCTTCTCCTCCTCGCCACCCACAACCTTCTTGATGGCAAGCATAATTCTCGAAAGCTCACCGCCGGAAGCGATTCTCCGCAGCGGCTTCAAAGGCTCGCCGGGATTGGTGCTTATCATGAACTCAATGTCATCCTTGCCTTCCGGGTCAATTGATCCCTTGTCGGTTATGACTATTTCAAACTGCAGACCCTCCATGCACAGGAAAGCAAGTTCGTCGACGATCTCCTTCTCGATTCTTTTCGCCCCGTGCCTGCGCCTGTTACTCAGAGCGGCTGCGACCTCCTCCACTTCCTCTCTCAGAAGCTGCTCGGCCCTTTCGAGTTCTGCAATCTCCCCTGAAAGCGCAGACAGGTAGGATAGCCGTTCCATGCTCTTAGCTTTGTAGGTTTCGATCTCCTCCAGACTCTTCCCGTATTTGCTCTTCAAAGTGTAGATGAGCGAGAGCCTTTCTTCCATAACCTGCAGGGCTTCCGGGTCATAATCGAGGGACCTCTCCGCCGAACTCACCGCAGCAAGGGCTTCCTCCACCTCGAAGGCCACACTCTCTATCTTCTCCTTCAGTTTTGCCATAGCCTCGGTACCGGAGAAGGGCTTCAGGAGCGAACTGAAGGTCTTGCACATTCCCTGGACAGATCCATCCGATTCATAGAATCCGTCTGTGATCATGTCGAGGACGGTCCGTATCTTCTCGGCATCCTTCATCACTTTGAGCTGTTCTCGTAAGGCCTCTTCTTCTCCTTCCTTCAGGGCTGCCCTTTCAATTTCGTCTATCTGAAACTCCAGGAAAGAGGTCTCCCTCTCTTTCCCCTGAGCCTCCCGCCTCTTCGCTGCGAGGTCACCACGGGTATCTTTCAGGAGTTCCACCCGTTCCGCGAGATGCTTTCTTTCGGGTTCCAGGCCGAGAAGATTGTCCAGGATGAAGATGTAGGTCTCTTTATCGAGAAGGTGCTGAAATTCGTTTTGCCCGTAAACGCTGATAAACCTGTCCCCCGTGGCCTCGAGCCTCGCCATGGTGACGGGTTCGTCGTTGATCAGGCCCCTTGATCTGCCGGAGGCGCCTATGATTCTCCGCAAAACAGACTCTTCCCCGTTGTTGAGAAAGCTTCCCCATATTTCAGCGTTCTTTGCTCCCGTTCTGACCGAGTCTGCGGAAACCTTTCCATTGATCAGCGAGGATAACGCATTGATAATGATCGATTTGCCCGCTCCCGTCTCGCCGGTAATGACGTTCAGCCCTTCTTTGAATTCCACCTCAAGCGCATCTATAAGGGCAAAATCCCGTACCTTGAGGAAGGCGAGCATCTCTACCGTTCACCCCACTTGAGCTTTGTCCGGAGTATCTCGAAGTACCCCCTCGACGAGGACTTAATGAGACTTACTGTGTGATTCGATCTTCTCACGGCCACCTCGTCCTCATATTCCAGCGGGACCCCGATCTGACCGTCAAGGGTAAGCACCACCCTCTCCTCCTTCGACCTGAGGACCGCCCGTACGGCCGTATCCTCGGGAAGTATGATGGGCCTGTTCGTGAGAGTATGCGGACAGATGGGA
>CAYOYU010000007.1:19936-51948 GCA_964408265.1 uncultured Syntrophorhabdaceae bacterium | reverse complement strand
TGCGACCGAGGCATCATTGCCGCCCCCGCTTGAGGACTGGGCCCCGCCCGTTGTCCCCGGAAAATCTGCGGAAGCAGTGTACCCTGCGACATAGACGTTTCCGCTTGTGTCAAGGGCAATAGCACGGGCCCCGACAAGATCGCCTCCACACATTACAGGTGACCCGCCGTCGTTGCGGCTTCCGCCAAGGTAGGTCGACTGGACTAGAGACGTAAGGGATGAGTTGAGTTTGGCGACGAAGGCATATACCCAGCCATTACCGACTGACGCCTGGGCTCCACCTGCCGTTCCCGGAAAATCGGTAGACCTTGTAAATCCGGTTACATAGACATTCCCGCTTTGGTCAAGAGCCATCGCCTGGATTTGATCCTGGCCGTCTCCCCCCAAGTACGTTGTCTGGATGAGGGATGTGAGGGAGGGGTTGAATTTGGCGATGAAGCCATCGCCGTTGGTATCGGTCGATTTATATCCGCCAGCGGTTCCGGGAAAATTGATGGAACCGGTAAACCCTGCCACATAGACGTTCCCGCTCGCGTCAATGGAAATCGCTTGGGCTTGATCTTCGCCACTCCCACCCAGGTAGGTTGCCTGAAGAAGGGGGTCGATAACAAGTTCATAGTCGCGATTGTACTCTGCCACGGCAAAGCTGTAGCTATTATGATCCAGGAGGACATACTGGACCGGCACGTTCACCTTCTCTCCCTTTATATTCTGAAAAGCAACCGGCTTGGAGAAAGTGACGGGTCCGCAATCAGTCCAGGCCTCCAATTCACCATGCCCGTTTATACTGACGTCATTCGCGCCGGTGAATTGAAGCTTTATTGTCCGGGGATCTGCTCCGGGTCTCACAGTAAAAAGCTTCTCCACATTGTTTCCGTACGCTTTCAAAGAGAGGTCGATCCCTTCATAGACTGTTCCGAGGCTGACGAATCCGTACGTGGAAATACTCGTCCGCCATTCAGAGGGGTCGTTGCCGATGAAAGAACTCACATTCGTAGGAGATTTCTCCTTCCCATTCACTCCCGCGACTGTCCCCCCCACGAAATCTTCCGTAAGAACCCAGCCTCCTACTGTCTGCCCATTCTCTCCTGGCCTTGGCAGTGAGTAAACAATCCGCCCTTCCCTGGTCACGAAGACCGTGCCCGCGAAAGTTCTGGCATAGTAGGCCACAGCGCCATCTGTCTGCCCTTCATTGGCGACGAAAGGCATGTGAAGCTTTGCCGCCTTTCGGGAAACATTGGCCCCGGCATGTCCCCCCAAATCTGCTTTTTGGGTCCAGATACCTTCGCCTGTCGCGTGTAAGACGAGGGGCACGGCAAGGAAGATGGCGAACATGAGCAAGGTCATGACGCAGGCGAGACTCCTCCTGTTGACCATCGGTCGTACTCTCTTCTCCATATCAACCATGTATCCCTCCAAAGCTTGGTTCGGGCTGGGTAAGTTCATGCTATTTGCGTACTCCCAGTTTCTTCATCTCTTCTACACTCACCGTGGGCGGCATCTCGTTGTTCCGGAGTTTCTTGACCACGAGGTCGGCTACTTTCCGGGCATATTCTTTTGTCTTGAATCCCTCGTTACCGGGAAGCCCGGGAATGGAAGGCTGGTGGATCACCGGTCGTCCGGAGACAAGGATGTCATACCCGAAGGTGTCGTTCACAGAGGGGATGACCTTTCTGGTGATCTCGGCATTCTTGTAGGGATCTTCCGCCGGGGCTTTGCCGGGTGCGGGGACGGGGGGCGCGGCCCCTGCCCCGAGGGGAAACATGGCGAGAATGAAGAATATCAATAGAGTAACGACGGGCAAACAGCGTGAGGGGGTCTGACGGTTGCGGTTATCCATATAGCGAGTTAGACGAGAAATCTCGCGATTTCTTGCAAACCTTTCCTATATTTTTTTGCCATTTACCCGGCGCGAGAGACTTGCTGCGACCAGATTCGTTTTTCATAGGCGTATCCAACCGGGAATCTTCATGAGACCGCTAAAGATACCTGGGCCGCGAACTAATGGTGCGACCTAATTCAAGCACGATGTAATGACAGAGATGATGGTCCTATCGTACTCCGTCACAGGGGGGGTTTTCAACAGATTTCACCTGCTGTCGCCAAAGCGCCCTCCTGGCATATCCTCATCCTCACCCGCAGAAACATTTAGCGGAAAGAAAAGTCTGCATCCCTTGCCGCTCTGCCTTCGACTGGGCTCGGTTTTGGCGCTTTTTTGGCTATTTTCGTCCCCCTTTTCAATTCTCGCGTCACGAACGATATGAGTTGCTGCATTACTCAGTATTTCTCTGAATGCACTCTATTCGAGAAAGAACCGGGTAGTGGCCCGGCTGAAAAAAAATATAGAAATTTTGCAAGAAAAAGGATGATCCGTCGTCTAACAGGTATGAAAGGAGCCTGAAGAAAGGCGACCGGGGGTCACGATGAAAGAAGAGAAGGGTTGTCTCACAGAAACTGAAATAGGCGGATACATCGAGGACAGGCTTCCCGAACACGACAGGAAAGCAATCGAAGCTCACCTGAAGAGATGCCCGGACTGCCGAAAACAGGTGGTGGTCGCAACGGGAGTGCTCACAGGCGCCGCCCCGGTAGGCGATGTTGTTCCGGAGTACGTGGTACAGAACGCAATCGATTACTATGAAGAGAAAGAGACAACATTCGATATCATCCTGCGCCTTGTCCAGGACACGGTCAGAGTAATACGCTCGGCCGCTGACGTGGCGCTGGCGATCCCGCAACCCCTTGCCGCGCTCCGAAATGTCAAGGCTTTTAGCCCTACACTCGTGGTCCTGACAAAGTCTTTCCAGAGCGTTGATGTGGAGTGCGACATAGAAAGGGTCTCGCCGGAGCGCTGCAACATCAAGGTAATTGCACTGGATCCCGCGGACCCGACGAAAAGGATGACTCTGCGTAATCTGCGAGTGGAACTGCTCTGCAAAGACAGGCAGCTTGCCTCTTCCTCGATGGGAAATAACAACGATGTGCTCTTCGAGGATGTGAGTAAGGAAAGGTATTCCATCAGAGTACTGCAAAAAGGCGAGACTCTGGGCGAATTGGCGCTGTAGATAGAATAAGGAATGATTCGGGCGCACAACAAGAGGGCTTCTGCCAATTGGCAAAAGCCCTCTTTAGACAACTTGGATATCTGGCCCCCTTACTTCACCTGTCGAGATAGGCTATATCTACGAACAGTCGCTGAAGAATTCAACGTGGCTCCTCTATGCATGGCAGATACAGGGTGAATGTGGTGCCTTTCCGAAGTTCGCTACTGCATGTAATGTGGCCACCGTGTTTTCTGATAATTCCTCCGGCCTCAGCAAGGCCGAGCCCCAAACCTTTTCCAACTTCCTTCGTCGTAAAGAACGGGTCAAAGATCCTGCCTAATGTGCGCTTATCCATGCCCGTTCCCGTGTCTTCGACAGACAGCACTGCATATCTGGCGCCTGGTACTCCGTACCCGTGCATCCGCACGAACGCATCGTCTGCATCGAGGAATTCAGACCTGATCGTCAGGGTGCCTCCAGAGGGCATAGCATCCCTCCCATTCAACGCAAGGCTTATCAATACTTTCTTCATCTGCTCCTCATCAGCCATGATATGCATATTCGTGATTGACGGAAGAACCCTGAGGGAGATGTTTTCCTTGAAGAAATCAAGAAGTGTTGCATCTGTAATGCCAAGTAATCGGTTCACCTCGACTAGCTGCAGATTCAGGAGATGCGTTTCACTGAAACTGAGAAGGCTTTGAATTACCCGAGCAGCCCTTTCCGAGGAACTCAGGATAGGAGCAAGGTAACCCACCAACGGGCTATCCTGATCCATCCTCGCTCGGAGCAAATGCGTGTACCCCATGATTACCGTCAGGATATTGTTGAATTCCTGCGCTATTCCACCGGTGAGAGTCTTTATGGTCGCCATCTTTTCCGCTTTCCAATCGGCAAGCTCCTTTTGCCTCCGATCCTCCAGTATGACGCCAAGTGATTCCTTGAGAGCCCGCCAGCCAGCAGTCTCCAGCAACGCCCACCCGCCGTTCTTCTTGTTAAGCGTAAATTGGTGGTTGCCGGCTATTTCGATGAGTTCAGACGGTCCGTACCTCTCCAGGGGATATGAACAGATCATGATCATCTTCTTGCCAGGCACAGCGAGATTGGCCGCTTCTTCATATTTCATGAACGATTCCCACTCGCCGGCTTGAAGGGGCCCTACGTTACTGGCAATCCGAATACCCTCGTAGCCGAGCACTCTACTCCATTCAAGTTTCTTCAAGGGCAAATCAGATACTTCTCTGATGTTAAAGCTTCCGCCCGCAGAGCACCACTGTCTGAAATCTGATATCTCCAGTTGCCCCGATCGCAGAACCGACTGACAGCCTGGGAGCACTTCATGGAACAAAGTCCTTGCCTCACCCTCCGGAAGAGGGTCTGATGCTACATAGATACAAAGCTCGTTCCGTTCCAGGCCTGAATGCAAGTACGGAATCAAAACGTCTAAGAAATCACTTCTGGACCGATAGAGCTGACACAAATGCGTTCCCCATGGAAGGCCCATGACACCTTCTACACCTAATTTCGTATCCCAATCATGCATGGCGTTTTAGGTAGTTTCCATCATACTTGTCCTGTCCATGGGGAAAACATGAGATTTACTATAGGCGACACCGAATGGCAGTGCAGCAGAGTACCGGACCGCAGCACATATACACTCTGTCTGACAATGGTTACTGAAATTACAGCTGGGTGGGGAGGTTTGTTATTCGAGTACTGTCAATCCGTGCTGGATGGCGAACTTAACCAGCCCGGGGAGGTCATTGATGTCGAGTTTCTGCATCAGCCTGCCACGATAGGTTTCTACCGTCTTCGGAGAAAGAAAAAGCTCCTTCCCTATTTGCCCGTTGGTCTTCCCCTCCACCACAAGCTGCAGGATCTGTCTCTCCCGCCCGCTGAGCCTGGATAACGGACTGGCGCTGTCCAGAATTTCCTGTTGCTGGACATAATCGCACAATATCTTCTCTGTTACCTTCTCGCTCAGGTACCTCTTTCCTCCGTGAACGCTTTTCACGGCTTCGGCAACATCATCACCGGCAGTCTCTTTAAGGAGATATCCCTGCGCGCCGGCTTTGAGAGATCGGAAGATGTACTCCGATGTGGAATACATGGAAAGGATGATGACTTTTGACGACGGTGACCGTTCGAGGATCTGGATAGTTGCATCGATACCATTGAGTACAGGCATGGCGATATCCATGATCACTATGTCAGGTGCCAGACTGGCAGTCATTTGGACCGCTTCACGGCCATCCGTAGCTTCACCCACTATCCTTACTCCATCCTGCCCTTCAAGCAAAGCTCTCAATCCTTTTCTCACAAGTTTATGATCGTCCGCAAGAAGCACATCAATGTTCATCGCATCACCTCCACTACTACCATTGTCCCGCTACCCGGCTGAGATTGGATGCGGCACGTTCCGCCGATAGCTTCCGCCCTCTCAACCATCGTTTTGAGGCCCCATTTGCCTTCATCATTGCTGCTGCCGATCCCTGCCAGAAACCCGATCCCATTGTCCGCAATGGTCAGCCGAACAGCCTCTTTGTTGCTGCTCAGCGTAACCGTCACTTTACTTGCCGTGGCATGTTTGGCCACATTATTAAGTGCTTCCTGCGCTATCCGGAATAAGGCTGTTTCACTGTCCGAAGGGAGCCTTTCCTTTATCCCTTCCTCCCGCATGGACGCTTCGATACCTAAACGACGCCGGAACTGGACGACGTACCAGCGAAGCGCAGATGACAGTCCATAATCGTCCAGAACCGTTGGCCGTAGCCTTCCCATGACGTCTCTGACGGACTCACTCAAATCCTTCAGCAGCTTAAGGCAATCCTCAATAGATGCGATGAGACTGGAGTCGGCCCGATAACTCTTGCGCAGGATGTTGAGGTTGATGTTGAGAGCGGTAAGGTTTTGACCAGCCTGGTCATGAAGCTCCCTGGAAAGCTGCTTCCGTTCTGTCTCCTGGGCGGCTGCCAACCTGTTTGCCATGCCGCGGAGTTCATCGCGCTGTCTGCTCACTGAATTGAAGAGTCTGGCGTTTGAGATCGCCATGGCAGCCACATTTGCGAAGGACTGGTACGTTTGCACGCGATCGGCAGTGAAATATGCTTCATTGGCGCTGTACATACCAATCACCCCGAAGACTTCAGAACCCACTATCAAGGGAAAGGCCGCTGATGAACGGTATCCTGCTCTAAGGGCTTTCTTGCGCCACGGTCTGAAGTTCGGATCCTTTTCGATATTGTCCGTAACCGCGGGGTGACGGGTTCGGATAGCCCGGCCGGCCGGCCCTCGTCCAGTCAGGTGTCCATCATGCGTTATCAGGATAGAATCGATGTATTCATTGTCAAGACCATCGGACTCCACAGGATAGACCTTCGGATCCCCCGGTTTTACCAGCCCCACCCATGCCATCCTCAATCCGAAGCGTTCCACAGCCAGGATGCAAACGTTCCTGTAAATGCTTGCAACATCAGTCTGGCCCAGCAACGTTTGGGATATGCCATAAAGCGTGCTCAGGTCATTTACCTTCCGATTAAGTTCACCTTCCGCACGTTTGCGTGCGGTAACGTCGAGCAGTGTTCCGATAATGGCCGGTTCTCCCTCATAGAGCATCTTAGCCCCCAGGACCTGCACGTACACAACCTCGCCGTTCTTCCGCAACCCCCTCGCCTCGTAATCGATTGATGGCAGCTCGCCCGTCAGATATTTCATAACAATTTGCTCGACCATCGGCAGATCTTCGGGATGCAAATAGTCTTTTCGGCCCAACCTGCCGACCATTTCTTCAGGATCAAAACCAAAGATATGTGCAAATGTCGGGTTAACATATTTCAGGACATCACGCTGTGTGATGTAGACGCCCACCAGCGACTTCTCTGAAATCATACGAAACTTTTCTTCACTCATGCGAAGAGCATCTTCTGCTTCCTTGCGCCGGGTAATGTCTTCCACCGTTCCTATCCAGTAGCTTTGCGTTCCGTCCTTACCTCTCATTGCCTTTATGTTCGCTGATACCCGACGAACTTCACCCTGCTTGGTATAGGCCCTCGACTCAAAATTGCGGACGCTTCCTTCCTCATCGAGAATCTTTGCAAGCCTCAGCCGGTTGTTAGGATCGACATGGTGTTGGTTACCAAGATCAGTTAAGGTATTGATCATTTCTTCGGGAGAATCGAAGTGGTAGATATGGGCAAGAGCAGGATTGGCTCCGAGAAGTCGGCCCGCAGGCGTGGACAGGAAAATACCCATTATAGCATTTTCAAAGATAGTCCTGTATTTCTCTTCACTCTCTCTTAGGTTCTCCTTTACCCGTATTCTGCCAAGAGCACTACCGATCTGAGCGGCGATCATCTCCAGGAGGCTGCGGGTGTGACCCGATATTCTCTGGGAACTCAGCGTGCCCGCCACCAGGCATCCAGCTACACCAGCCTCGTACTGAAGCGGCAGGATTGCGAGAGCACCGGTTTTCATATCGAGGCTATCATCGAGGTCATCTGTTTGCAGACCCCCGTCAGTGAGATACACAGGACCTGTCAACCCGACAGGATCACCGCTTTGTATGCCTAACCTGATACATACAGATTCAAGAAAGCAACTATCAAAGCCAGGCCCTGTCGCACAGACGAGCCTGAAGGTGGCCGTCTCCCCGTCAAATACGTAGAGACCCCCGGAATCCATACCGGATATACGTAATGCCATCGCCAGGCAGGGAGACAGCATTTCATCGAGGGAGGAATCGGCCATCAGGGCAAGCGCAAGATCGCGCTGCTCCGTGATGCGTTTTTCTGTGGTTTTCTGATCGGAGATATCGCGTACCATCCCCTCGGCGAAGAGTATTCTCCCGGCACCATCACGAACGACCCTGGCAGACATCTTTGCCCAGAACGTACTACCATCCTTTATGAGACGCTCCGCTTCAAAGTCCTCAACAAAACCTTCTTTCTCAAGACGGCGCCACAGAATGACAGGGTCTGCGGGATTAACATAGACCTGCGATCCTATGTCAGTGACGCATCCCATCATCTCTTCGGGAGAGGTGTAGCCGTGCATGTGCGCGTAGGCAGGGTTCACTCTCAGATAGCGCCCTTCTGGCGTACCCTGCAGTATCCCCTCCATTGCGTTCTCAAAGATATCACGGTACCTTCCTTCTGACAGCGCCAATTCTTCTTCGGCTCTCTTTCGTTCCAGAACACTTCCGAAGACTTCGCCGAGCATCCCGAAGAGTTCGAGGTCTTCCTCCGAGCAGACCGGCCTGGAACTGCCCGTACCGAACCCGAAATATCCAAAACAGGTGTTGCCTGCAGAGATGGGTATGGTCGCATATGACGTGACACCAATACATTCGCAGAATTCCTTCTCTGCTGCAGCCTCCTGGGGCATATCAGCAATGGACCGTATCAACAGGACCCGCCGATTTCTTACCGCTTCCGCGGTCCAGGACAATGTATCGGTTGGCATCCCGATGAGGCCCTGAGAATATGGCCGAACGCCTTCGTTACACCATTCGTATATCCGTTCGATGGCATTGGATTCATCTTCCCTGTAGAGACACATGAAACTGCGGTCAGCCCCCACAAATCTTCCAATCTCCTCGAGGACACGATTCATGGTTCTTTCGATCCGGCCATTCTCAACCGCGATAAACCGTTTTGAGATCCCGCCAATAAGTTCTTCAATGGCAAGCCGATACCGAAGCTGCTCTTCAGCCATCTTCTGGCTAGTAATGTCTCGTCCGACACCCTGGTATTCGACAAGGCACCCTCTCTCATCAAAAATACCCCTGTTAACCCACTGTTGCCACCTGATCTCACCGCCGGGAAGGATCACTCGCTCCTCAACAGTGACCGTTGGTGTTTCCCGTGACAGCGATGCGATTTGCGTTGTTACAAATTCCCTGTCTTCGGGCGCAAGAAGCGGAAGGAAGCTATGCCCTATTATTTCGTTGGGTTCCAGTTGGAAATAGCGGCAGCAGGCATCATTCACAAAACTCACGGTTCCATCAGGCAGGAATCGGCTCACTAATTCTATCTGATCCTGAACAATAGCTTTATAACGTCTCTCAGAGGCGGCAAGGGCTTCGTATGCCCGTTTCTTGTGCGTGATATCACGCGCCACCACCTGGACCATATGCTCGCCACCGACGACAACTGCAGACACATTTATTTCCGCATCGAAGAGTGAACCATCACCCCTCAACCCCCTCCATTCGAAGGACTGGCGTTTGCCGGCAAGCACCTCCCGTAGTCCATCCCGGATTGTTCTTGCCGAGGGCACCCCGTCGGGCTGCAGCGGCGGCGAGAAGTCCAAGGGCGACCGGCCAATAATTTCTTCCCTTTTCAGGCCGAGTAATTCGAGAGCCCTGGGATTGCATTCCGTGATGATTCCTTCTTTCAGGAAAAAGAGTGAATCGTTTGATGCTTCAAAGAGCGCCCTGTATTTCTTCTCGCTCTCCTGGAGATATATCTCAGCCTTCTTCTGCTCGGTCACATCTCTCAAGTAAACAAGCGATACCCTTTGCCCCTTATACATGACAAAGCTGTTTGATGATTCGAGATAGATCAGGGAGCCATCTTTCCGTATTCCTCGGAATTGATACTTGACGGCTCCTCCCCCTGTTCTGAGCCTGTGTAAAACGTCATCGCGAATTTTCTGCCTATCATCAGGATGCACCATCATGTACCGGTTCTTGGCTGCGATTAGTTCCTCCGGGGATCCATAACCGAAAATCTCCGCAAACTTCTGATTCACAAACAGGTGTTCCGTTAAGGTCGATATGGCTACCCCCTCGGAGGAAAGTTCCGTGGCGATTCGATATCGTTCTTCTGATTGTTCCAGCCTTATCTCTGCCCGTCTTCGGTCTGTAATGTCACGGCCTACGGACTGGATTTCAATTATGTTTCCCGCCTCATCAAATATTGCTCTGCGTGTCCATTGCTGCCATCGGGCTTCCCCATCATGCCTGATAGCCTTATGTTCCACGGCGTTTGATGGGTTTTCGGGTCTCAATGCCGCTAGGCCGGCGGACGTTGCGGCAACGTCTTCGCTACTCACGAAAGGCATGAAGCTACGACCGATCAACTCCTGTTCTGTCTTTGCATGAAACCGGCAATACGCTTCATTGACAAAGGTAAGCGTCGTGTCCGGCAGAAATCGACATACAAGCTCGATCTGATCCTGAACTATGGCACGGAATCGTGCCTCAGAAACACGCAAGGCGTCTTCCACGAGAACCCGCTCGTCTATCTGCTCCTGCAGTTTCCTGTTGACAAGTTCCAGTTGAGAAGTCCGTTCCTCGACACGACGCTCAAGTTCTTCATTGAGGTGTTTGATTTGTTCTTCGGCCTGCTTTCTTTCTGAGATGTCTCTGAGGACAGCCATGGAGGCTGTTATCCCGTTGAAGACGATGCTTGTACCTGACCCCTCAAAGTAAAGGAGACTCCCATCTTTTCGTACCGCCCTGCATTCGTACCGTTCAGGCGTTGCTTCTCCTCTCTGTCTCCGGCGTATGTTTCTCATAATCAGGTCAACGTCATCGGGGTGTACAAACTGGGATACAGGTTTGCCTATAAGTTCCTCTTTGGCCGTGTATCCCATCATCTCGGCGAATTTCCGATTCACGTACGTGTGGACATCGCCCTCAACGATAACCACACCATCGTTGGAGAATTCGATAGCACTACGATATCGGATTTCCTCGTCGCGGAGTCTCTTCTCCAGCCTTTTTCGCTCGGTCAGGTCCCGTGAAATACCCACGGCCCCGATAATCTCTCCATCCCTTCGAAGGGCCGCCGAATTTACCTCTGCGTATCTCTCCTCGCCTGAGGGGGTGAAATAATGAAGCTCACGTGCAGGCAGGGACTCTCCGCGCAGCACTGCTTCGAAGTTGCGTCTGGCAACCTCTCTCTCCTCCGGTCTCAAGAGTTCCAGATAACTACGACCCATGAACCATTCTCTCGAATGTCCGGACCTTTCCACGATCACATCGTTAATAAATACGACCCGGCCTTCCCGGTCCAGGATATATGTTCCGTCCCGAAGATGCTCCACGAGAACGCGGTACACGTCATGGTTGTCGCTTGGTGGTGAGTCCTGGACTGTAAGGCCTGCAGCCGGTGTCACGCCAGCGACCCCATGCCCGGCGAGTTCCAGCCTGAGCCGTGCGATTTCTTCGATCAGCTGTTTTTTGGTCTTATTCTTGTCCTGCATTTGTCACAGTCCTGCGCCCTCTGATAGCTACTTTATTCCAATTCTATCCGGTGCAACCTGTGCTGGAAGATTCGCGGTGCCAACCCAATTTCAATCCTAACACCTTTCCATCACTATGTCACAAGGATTCACGGCTATCACGAACCCCTCTACATCCTTCTTTCCGTTGTCCGCATTTCCTCACCAGTACATCGACTATCCGCTCCGCAGCGTGTCCGTCCCAAAGTTCGGGAACCATTGCGGCCTTGCGTTCCCCTCTCCGGAAAGCGTCAAAGGTACTCAAGATTCCTTCCGTGGACGTGCCTGCGAGGATGTTTGTCCCTTCCTCCATGGTAATGGGGCGCTCTATGTGGTGGCCTATGGTGAAGCAGGGTACTCCGAGGGCAGTCGTCCCCTCCTGCAGCGTAGCGTTATCCGTCATCACGGCCACCGCATCTTTCCACAAAAACAAGGATTCCATAAAAGAAAGCGTAGGCAATATATGGATTCTCCCGGAAAGCGTGATACCCGACGCCTCAAACATTTTGCCGGTCTCAGGGTGGAGAGGGAACAGAATCGGCACTACCTGCGCTATCTGGTTGAGTGCGCTTACGATGCCACGCAATGTCCTGGTATCGACAATTATTGAGGGTTTGCGAAGAGTCACAAAGATATACTGGCCGAGTCTCTCCTTGAGAACGCCGAAACGAGCTGAGCCGGGCACACCGGCTGCCATTTCGTCCAGCGCATGAACCAGTTCATCCACGATCAGGTGGCCCACCGGAAACACCGACTCCGGGGACTTTCCCTCCTTAATGAGGTTATGGAAGCTTGTCCTGTCGGAGACGAAAAGGTAATCGGCTATAGAGTCCATGACAATACGGTCAATCTTCTGCTGTGCCGTCATGTGCTGATTTCTCAAACCGGCGTCTACGCAAGCCACGGGCACGCCCCGTTTTCTTGCCATAACGGCGGCTGTTAAGGCAGGATTCACGTCACCCACAACGAGCGCTGCGTCCGGTTGCTCTCTCTTGCACAACCTGCCAAACTGTTCCATTACGCTTGCCGGCCGATCCACACCGTTGGCGAGCCCAACTCCGAGAAGATAGTCCGGCTGCGGTATTTCCAGTCCGTCGAAGGAAGCGTCATCCATGCCGTAACTTTCATGTGGAACACAGGCCACCTTCCACATAATGGTGTCAGGTTCTGCCGGCCTCGGCGGCCCGCTGTCCCGGGGGCTGCTCGGGCGCCCCTGTTGCCTTCTTGCCATCACGCGTATAAGAGGTGCAGCCCTCATGCTGTTCGGTCCCGCGCCGGTAATAATAAGTGTTTTCATAGTGATTGCCTTGTTATTTGGAAGAGTTATTCATGGTAACTCATTGTTATTTGTAGTTATTCGTGGCAGGAGCTTTGACAGTCAATTACGCCTGCGAAGCAGGCAAATTACTACGAGTTACGCAGATAAAGCCTGCAAATAACGGCTTCTATCTTTTCAGGAACATCCCTATGACAATGGCGATGATGGTCAGGACAGGTACGAGGATGATCAACCCTTTCATCCTCCTTCTCGCGGTCCTGAGGGAGGACTCCAGGCTGCGCGTGTACAGGGCACGCTCCACTTTGATTCGCAGGTCCTCAATGTTGAAGGGTTTGGTAAGGTAATCGTAGGCACCAAACTTCATGGCCTCCACGGCGCTCTCGATGCTCGGATACCCGGTTATCATGAGAAAGATTACTTTCCTGTCTCTGCTCTTGATTTGTTTGAGCAATTCAAGACCGTCCATCCCGGGCATGGCAAGATCGGAAACTATGCAGTCGAAGCGGCCGGGCTCGAACTTTTCAAGGGCTTCGGTGCCGTTGGACGCGGTCACCACATTGTAGCCGGCAGCGCCAAAGACCTCGGCAAAAAGTTCCAGTATGTGCGGCTCATCATCGACCACCAGAATTCGCTCTTTGTGGATCACCGTTCCTCTGTAGGCAAGAAATGATATGTCCTTCGTATTATACCCCTTTCAGCCGAGCCTGTTAAGCGTTAAATCCTGCCCCTGTAAACATCTATTCTCAGCTCTTGAACGGTCGGTGGTGTGCCTCAAGTCTGTTGTCGACCACGTTGCCCATGGTCTGCTCTGCGACCTTTCTTTCCCGTTCGATCCAGTCCAGGGCCCGGACGATTGTCTCCCTGAGCTGTTCTACGCGCCGCATCGTGAACCCGTCAAGCTGATCCCGCTTCGCGTCCTTGCCCAGGGTCAGGCGCCTGATATTCGCCGGCGAACCATTCATGAGGGGGAGCTCGATCTTGAACATATACTCTCTTTCAAGGTCTTCTCTGCGCCTGTAGGGCCCCCTCGCCCAGTGAAAGGCCAGGCTTTCCCCGTTATGCCCCCCTGTCTGCCATACCTCTGCGCCACCGTCTTGTGTCGCCTTCCCTCCCCCGTTCCTGCGGTTTTGTCCCTCGAAGGTCTTCCTGCCGTTTCCGTTGCTCCCTCCCGAGGGACCCATGATGAAATCGGCCCTGTCGAACCTCAGTGTCTCCAGTGCACGGCAGACGTTCTGCCACAGTTCGTCAACGTTCCGGGAATGGGTGATTTCAAGCTGGAGGCCAAGGAAACTCCGCCTGTCATGACTTAAGCCCGCCACGTCAGTAATGTCCCTGAACCAGCCGATCAGCTTGTCCGACGCGAGGTACTCGAAATAACCCAGCTTCCGCGTAAATACCACTGCCGCGATACAGACAATGACCAGGAAGAGTCCCGCACGCCTGTCGTGGATGTTCACGAGGGCAAGAGCAAAGAGACAGAGCACTATGGATACGCCGTAGAGGAGGAGGACGGCCTTTCTGGTCGAAAAGCCCATCTCGATGAGCTTGTGGTGGATGTGGCTCTTGTCCGGCTGGAAGAGCTTCTTGCCTATCAGAAAACGGCGGACCGGGGAAAGCACGGTGTCAAAAACAGGCACACCCATGGCAAGCAGGGGAATAAGCACGACGGCGCCTGTCTGGATCTTGGTCGAGCCGATGATGGAGAGCCCCGCGATGGCATACCCGAGGAAATAGCTGCCGCTGTCGCCCATGAATACGGAAGCAGGGTTGAAGTTGTACCGGAGGAAACCGAGCACCGAGCCGCCCAGCACCGCGAAGAGCATAGCAGGCAGGTACTGCTTCTGCCACACCAGAAGGATGGTGAGGATGACGCAGACAAAGAAGGTGATTCCTCCGGCGAGTCCGTCCAGGCCGTCGATGAGGTTGATGGCATTGATGAGAAGGACAAACCAGAAGACGGTGAGGGCGTAGCTGATCAGGACCGAATGTGTCGAAAGACCCAGAAAGTAGTATGTCTCGATCCGCATCCCCCCTGCAAAGGCGATACTGGCCGCTAATACCTGGACGAGGAGTTTGAGCCTTGGAGTGAGATGGTGGATATCGTCCACCAGCCCAACCAGAAATACGATGAAAGCACCGATGATAAAGGTGATGTTCTTTACATCCCACATGAAGAGCGTGGACACCTGAGTTCCCAAGAAGTCGCTGAGATGGACGGTGATGACAAAAGCCAGGAAGATGGCTATGCCGCCGCTTCTCGGCGTAGGGATGCGATGCACCTTCCGTGCGTCGGGCTTATCTATAGCACCCATCAACCTCCCCACCCGGCCGGCCAGGGGAGTGGCCGCGAGGGAGATTAATAATGCGATGAAGAATGTGGCGAGAATGGTAGTCATTGGAGAGGTGGTTTTGAGTTCTCTGTTATTAGTTTTAAGTCATTGGCCTTGACTGCAACCGGAATTAAGTGTGTATGATTGTCCGATTAAAACGGGGGCTACACCACATTGAGCGCTGTGCCCTTACGATGAAGATACGGATACAGCCACTGCCCCACTTTAGAAATGGGCTTCAGGTAGAGAGTCCAAGGATAGGGCTTCAAGCCGTTCACTTCCCATGCAAGACGATCCATACGATTGGCCTCGATTCTGGCCGCCACGGATTTATTGCTCAAGCCACCTGTCCTCATCTTCACTAGAGTCTTCGGAATATAGGCAGTCGTGATTTTGTGCTTGACGAGAAATCGTAGCATCAGTTCATAATCTGCTGCCGTGCCAAGGCCCAAGTTAAATGTCCCAAACCGCTCATAAACTGATTTACGAACGAAAAAAGTCGGATGCGGGGGCATCCAGCCCCGATAGAACAAATGGTCTTTGAATGGCTTTGAACGCCAGTATCTACAAGCCTTGCTCATGTCAGACCCATCAATATACACAAGGTCGCCATAGCAGGAATCAACCATCTTGTCTTCCAATTCAGCAGCAACTTTAGCCAGAATGTCATCGCTTGCGTATGCATCATCGGCGTTAAGAATCCCGATCACTTCGCCTTTAGCCATCTCTAGGCCCTTGTTGATCGCATCATAAAATCCCTTATCCGGCTCTGATATCAATGCCGCGAGGGTGGCGGTGTATTCGTGAATTACATCAAGTGTCCCATCTGACGATCGACCATCTATGATGATATGCTCCGCTGGGTATGTTTGGTTCCGTACACTCTCAATACAATCTCTGATAGTGTTCTGGCTGTTTCGAACGGCCGTAATTATGCTAAGTCTAATTGTCATCGGAGCTCAAATTCTTGAACTACATGGGGAGATCGGGCCACTACACTGCCTATAACGGCAAGTTCTTCCGGCGTAGGTTTCCTTCAACAACCTTGCAGTCAATCATAAACTCGTAAAACGAACGGAGAACGCAATAGGTAAGTCCAGCCCTCCCGTCCAGGAATCCCCCCCGCAGAAAGTAAAGGGCTACAAACATGAGCAGGGGCCGTGCTGGCATCCTGTACACGACGGCCTTAATAGTTTCGCGACGTATGGCGGGATCCCGGTTCAGCATGCCACAGAGGCCCCCAATGGGTCTGGATCCATTATTCATGATTGATGCTTCCATGGTCGAATACTTGTTGTGTTTTACAAACCATTCGGCAAATCCTTTGCTAAATGGGTAATGGATGAGGTGCTCACGTAGATAGCCGACCTTACCATCAGTGTGGTATTCTTCATTGATCTCACGTTCCACCGTCACGTGCCCCACCTTGATCAGCCTTCCGAACCATGTAGGGTAGCCGCTGCTCCGTTTTATCCATCGACCCATGAACATATCTTTACGTTTCAACCTGTAGAGCGTCACACGCGGTTGTTCGTTGCTAAGTGTATTCCTTATCTCTTCTGCCAGTTCTGGAGTTACCCGTTCATCTGCATCAACCATCAGCACCCAGGGGTATTTGTAAACCACGTCCTGCAAAGCAGCGTTCCTTTGTGCGGCGTAATTATCAAATTGTCTCAAGACTACCCGCGCTCCAGCAGCGTTCGCTACGTGTACCGTTCCATCGCTACTATATGAGTCAAACACCACCACATCATCACACCAATTCAGAGACGTCAAGCAGTCCGGCAAGTTAACCTCTTCATTGAGTGTTAATATCACTACAGAGGTTCCCATCAGCTACTCTTTTTGGCAACCGCAATCATGGACTTAGCTAGGGGCGGAATACGGCCTACTCTTTGGAACGAAATAGCAGAAAACCCAGCCTCTTTGAGTAGTGTGCACAAAGTCTTGAAAGACCAGAACTTGATATGGCCTTGGTCCCAGAGCGCTGTGAAATGGGCATCCATTCTGTCGAACAGCGCCATCGCCAGATTCTTCCAGTAACCATGATAGGGCGTAGAGACGATCGCCACGCCGCCCTCTGCAACGAGCGAATAGAGTGTGTCGGCATACTGCCTAGGGAAATAGACGTGTTCAACGACCTCCAGACTAATGACGACCGGAAAACGTCCAAACCGACCTGCAAGGTTGTCATAGGCAGAACCCTCATAGAGTTTCAGGCCAGGATAGGCCAGGTTTGCCTGTTCGATCCCTTCTTTTGAGGGGTCAACGCCCGTGACATCAAAACCTCTCTGTTCAAGTTGATTGGCTATTGATCCATTACCGCACCCGAGCTCGAATATCTGGCGGCGTTCCTGCCCAAAATTCGTGGACTCCAGTAGGTCAATCAGTGCTGGTAACAGGTACCTGTGCGAATGATTCAATGCGGCGCTGCCGTAAGGATAGCTTGAAATCTTATGAATATTATTGGTAGGAGTGGACACGGCCTGCCTCGTCGCAACAGCACCTGATTTTCGGTCCGGGCGTTATTAAGCCTGTTTCTTGGTAAGGTATCTCCCAAGACAGAGTGCATCCATGTCAGTTCGCTCAAAACAGTCTAGCGCCTGTTCCGGAGTATCCACGATGGGCTCATTTTCATTAAAACTTGTATTTAACAAGATCCCAACACCCGTCTTTCTTTTAAAAGCATCAATAAGGCTGTAATAAAGTGGGTTTTCGTCCTTAGATACCGATTGTAATCTGCCGGTCCCGTCTACATGTGTAACGGCAGGAAATCTTTTCTGCCATTCAGGCTTTATCTTTACAACATGCATCATGAACGGACTCAGGATGTCTTGTTCAAAATATGTTCCCACAAGCTCCTTTAGGACCGAGGGCGCAAAGGGTCTGAATGATTCCCTTCGCTTAATTTTTGCATTGATCGCGTCTTTCATATTGGGCAAAGTCGGATTTGCCAAAATAGATCGGTTGCCCAACGCCCTGGGACCCCATTCGCTTCGCCCTTGGTACCAGCCAACAACCATCCCATCCGTCAACAGATCTGATACGGCATCAACCAAGCTACCATCATCCTTGAAATATTGAATCATCCTCCCACTCGATTCGGCTGTCTTTCTAAGCCGGTCATCATCGTATCCTGGTCCCCAGTACGCATGCCTCATATGAAAACGTTTATGTTGACCAAGGATCATGTGCCAGCAATAATAGGCTGCACCAATACAGGTCCCATCGTCAGATGCCGCACACTGAATGTACTCTTGGGAAAACCCAGTTTCTCGCAAAATATGGGCGTTCGTTACCCCGTTGAGAGAACAACCTCCTGCCATGGCGAGTTGATCGGTTGGAACCATACTGTGAAGCCGATTAATACAGTGTATAGCCACTTCTTCAAACCTATTCTGACAGGACTTGGCAATATCTTTTTCTCGTCTTTCAAGGGGGTCGCTCCGTCTTCGAGGGTTCCCAAGCAGTTTAATCAATGGGTCTGTGTATAGACGACCCATTATGAGTCTTTGATTCTCATCAAGCGCCCCACTCTCTCCGCCCTCGTGCATACCAAAATAGAGTGAGTTGAGATTGAACCACCCAGACTTATCTATGTGAATCAGTTCATTCATGACATCCGCGTACAAGTCTTCCCCGTAGGGGGCTAGACCCATTACCTTATATTCTTCACCAAAGTCGTCAAAACCGATGAACTGGCATAAAGCAGTGTAGAAGAAACCCAGGCTATCGGGCAGATGAACCCGATCAATAACATCTATGCGATTGCCTTCACATTTTGCAGCCATTGTACTCACGAAATCACCAGACGCATCATAGGAAAAGCCAGCAGTCAGCGTATCAAAAGGTGCCAGATAATAAGAACTTGCAATGTGAGCAAGGTGATGCTCAACCTGACACACTGAGAATCGCGCTTCGGCCGGGTCCGTATCACATATATCCGCCAGCTGGGTCAACATACTTTTGGTTTTAGTATTTCGTCTGTGATATTCCAAAACAGCCCTGCCTGACCGGAGCGGGTGTTGAAGCGCATAGCGGGCCTTAGCGTGTCGGTTTGCCGTGGGGTCACGAGCGATAGCCACGTGCGTGACATCCTTTAATCGCACTCCACTTTCGTGAAGCACCCTCCGAATGGCATTTTTGGGAAATTTTGGTGAATGTTTCAGTCGTTCCCCAAGTCGTTCCTCCGCAATGGCCGACTGCAACACACCATCTACCACCAAGCAGGCTGCAGAGTCGGCATGAAAAGCGTTGATTCCTAAAATAATCATTTCTTGTCCTTTTAGAACTGAAAATAGATGAACTGGTTGGCCGGCTTTAGAAAAACGAATACAAAGAAAAGCATCGTGGATAATGCAACAACTTCACCAGTCCGTCTGATTAGGTTGCGCTGTAATAGCGCGTGATTTGATTTCGCTATGAGTGCGCATGACAACATCCCGATTAGCAGCAGAAAAACAAGAAGATAGAAATTCTCACGAAATGCCAGATGAAAATAACTTTTTGGTTGTATGACTTTTGTCAGTAGTTCGAATACCTGCGATAAGTTTGTTGCTCGAAAGGGTATCCATCCCAGCATGACCGTTAGCAGTGTCAAACCCCAGCCTAGAACAGCTCCAACTCCACTACCGGTAAACATACCTTTGCTCTTTCGATAGAAATAGATCAGGCCGGCATGCCAGATACCCCACAACGCAAAATTCCAACTCGCCCCATGCCAAAGACCCATGATAAACCATGAAATGAACAGGGCCGAGGTTAACGTAAAGGGAGATTCCTTGGCTTGTTCAACCTCAATGTCAATTCCGCCGGAAGACCGGTCTTCGAACCTGATGCCAGATAAGGGTAAGTAAAGGTAGTCTCTCACCCAAGCAGACAGCGTTATATGCCAACGCTTCCAGAAATCCCTCGGGGAAACAGCCAAATAAGGCCAATTAAAATTCTCTGGAAAACGGATACCCAGCATTCTGGCCGATCCAATGGCCACCATGCTGTAACCCGCAAAGTCAAAATAGATCTGAAAACCGAAGCCGAATGCCATGGTCCATACATCGAGACCACCCAGACCAGCAGGTTTGGTACTGAATGCCACGTCAATCAGGGGCGCGAGCTGGTCGGCTAACGCTACCTTAAGAAACAACCCGGTGATGATCTGTTTGACCCCAACCATTGTATTCTCGATGCTGAACCGATGCCCTTTCTTCAGCTGAGTGATCAGCTCATGACCCCGCAGAATGGGCCCGGCGATCATATGCGGCCAAAACATCACGTAGGTAAGGTACAGTCCAAAATTCCGAGCAGGTTCCAGTAGTCGTCGGTAGACATCGATCGTATAACTGAGAGACACAAAGGTATAAAAACTGATACCTAAAGGCAGGGTGATGTTCCACAACGTTCTCTGCCAGCCTTGACCGACCAGCCTGCCGACCATAACAGTATTATCCACGATAAAATATGTGTATTTAAAATACGCGAGCAGACCAAGCTGAATAACAACGCTACCATATAGCCATAACTTACGTCTTCGCTGTGTCAATGCATCATGAATTCGCAAGGACACATAGTAGTCAACAAAAGCGGAGAAAACAATCAAGACAAGAAATTCTACTTTCCAGAACCCATAGAATACAATGCTGGCCAGAAGCAGCCATCTCTGTCCCCACTTAAGGGGTATCAGCCAGTACGCACCAACAAAGATCAGAAGAAACACGATATAGGTTAAAGAGTTGAAAAACATCAATGCCCTTTTTGGGCCAGCAGATTCTCCACATGAGGAAGAACAGCATTGGCCACCAACTGGTGTCCGGGACCTTTGAAATGCATAAAATCTATTTCCTCCCCCACGCAACTACCCCACAACTCACCGGGGACCAAGCCTTCCAGATTGACCAATCGAGCGCCGTACTGTTTTGCCAGGGCACCTACTTCCAATTTCCATCCAGCATATTCGGTAACATCATAGGGGATAGGCTTATCCTGCCGAATGGGGGAGATATAAAGCAGGACAGCCATTTTGCTCCGCTCGCAATCTGCCAGCATATCCGTCAAAGCCGCCATGTTCAAATCATACCGCGCACGAATCATCTTGCGCACAGTAGTAGGTTTGATCCTAAAAACTGCATTCCTGAGATAATACAATCCAAGTAACACATTCCCCTCAATTTGAGGCCGATTGGCCCACAAGGACCATGTGCATCGGAGTTCTTTGTTTAGCCACCGTTCGACTGGTTCCTGAATCGTACCGGAAAGCACACTCTTTGAGGCGTCGCTGTCAGATGTTTTTTGGGTGGCCATAAACCTGCTGAAGATTGTTGAAGCAGAGGTCGAATCCCTTCGGATGGATTCGGTGACATCTGGCGTCAGTATCTCAACAAAATCGAGGCGCAGACCATCTTCCCTCAGATCGTCGAATACTAGTTCAACGATCAGTATGTTTACCGGCATGGCAGCCTGGACATAACGACCCAAAACCAGAAATTCCTGAAAATTGGCATTAGGGAGGGAAACACCCAATACGTCGATGCCGGGGGGAGTCTTCCATACTTGGCGGAGCCAATGGGGCGACAGATGGTCGCCCTCCTGATACTGGTTTATATAATGCAACTGGGAGTTGCCCATCCATAGAACACGTGTACGTTTAGCCCCTAAGAGCACTGAATTATCGATGCCTCGCGGGGAGTTGACAATCTTCTTGATGTCCTCTATCGTGAACGCCGTGTATGGTTTCCCATCACATACCTCTAAACGTGAAGTATTTTGTTCACCCTTAGCGAGGTTCGCTAAGTCAATTTTCGGGGCCGCAGCCAAGTGAAGAGCAATTATGGCAATAGCTATAGCCAGCAATATCGGCATGGCTTCGTAAACAATATTGGATTTCCTTAATCTCATTAGGTAACTGGGGGTCTGTTATACATAAAGACTTTCTGGCCAAACTTTGTCCAGGAAACCCATAGGAATCTACTCATCAGTTAACAAAGCTCGCAGCCATGCTGTGATTCATACCGCCTGTCAGTCGACCATGACGCAATCAGGCATAGGCCCCTTGTCCAAGACCCATTCGTACACAGATTTCATCTGCTCGGCAATCCGCGGCCACGAGAAACAATCTTCCACGTAGGCCCGGCCTCGCAAGCCCATCGCCTGACGTTCGTCATCTGTGAGTGAAATAGCTTCCTTGATTGCTTGCGCTAATGGTTCTATGCCGATATCCACCCACCAGCCACAATGATGTGTCACCAACCCCTCCCAAGGTGCGCCTTTCGTGGTGATGACTGGAGTGCAATACGCCAAAGCCTCGGCAACCACAATACCAAAATTCTCACTGAATGTAGGCAACACGAACAACTCCGCCTGGTTATATAGACCCGATTTCTGGTCACCGTTGACCCGACCGACAAACTCGAAAGCATCTTGGAGTCCAAGGCTCTTCAAGGCGCGTTCCACAGCACTTTGGTATCCACGTTCATCGGGTCCAGCAACAACTACCCGCCACCCCTCCGGGCGAATTCTATCCCACGCAGCCACAAGATTCATCAACCCTTTTATTCTGTGAATCCGTGACAAGAAAAGGATTGACCGCGGTGTCTTCTTGATCTTCTTATCATCTTCATACGTACTATTACTTTGGTTCATGGTGTCATGCCGGTCAACTTCTACCCCGATAGGGATTACAGCGATCGGGTTCCTAAGACCTAGAACGCGGAGATGGTTTGCCTCCGACATTGCGGTTGTGTGAATACACGCTGCGCTATGCACGTTTTTCTTCTCCCACATAAGCCAAGGTAGCATCTTCTTCCATCGATTGTTACTTAACCCCCATGGTTCCAGCATGCCATGTGGGGATATAACCAATGGGATTTTCTTCTTGTTTGATATTGTATAGGCTAATAGATTAGGGAACATCCACAGGCCATGGGAGTGAATCACAGCCGAGGTACATTCGGTCAAGCTTTGCAGGCGCCGGGCCAAACCTCTTGAATAGCCAAAGGCTTTGGGTCCCCTAGCTTTTGCCATCACACTGAAACGAATCAAATCTTTGGGAACGTCAATTTGAGTAAATTCATCCTCAAGGCCCCAGATGGAGACTTGGACATCCTGCCGCTGCAAATACCTCGAAAGGTCGAGTACATAGGAGGACACTCCGCCGCCATGTCGAGACAACGATGCAACTATATGATGGACATTCATTGTGGCTCAAAATAAACGGATCTCGCCTTTCGCTTCGTACGACGGTCCCCGATCGACTTTGCCGGATTACCGGCGATAATTTGATATTCAGGAAAAGGTTTTGTTATCACGCTGCCTGCGCCCACAATGCAATGATCACCGATGTCGGCCAGAATTACACTTTTGCTTCCAATCCAGCAATCGTTGCCTATACGAATTGTTCTATAGTCGCCCTTCTGTTCACGTATAGGAATATCGAGACGATCAGTGCCATGTTGGTGGCCCCCACTCGGTACGGTGACATAATCTGCAAACAGAACGTCATCACCCACAGCAATATCGCCAAAGCTACAGTACCAGCCTACATACACTCTATTACCAAATACAGCGCCCGGTCTGGATAATACGGTACCATAGGAAAATATAACTTTGTCACCTAGACCATTTATCAGGGCTCTGCGGTAGGTTGCCCGGCGGAGCATTATGCCGCCCATGCCAGGCCATCGTGATATCCTTTCGCTTAATCCTTGGAATGCAAGATCTCTCCCGATGATTTTAGCTTGCGCTTCGTACAGGAGTAACGTGGGCGCTGTTATTACTGTCGCCACCCGTCCGACTAAGCTGTCTCTAATATCTAATCTTAGATTATAGTTCACGGGATTCAATTAAATTCAAAAGCAGTGCGTCGCGCTCTGCAGTTACCTTATCCACCTGATAACCGTCAATTACTTCTGTAGCAGCAGTCGAAATCCGTAAACAGAGTTCGTCAGACCGGGCTATTCGGAACATGGCATCAGCCAAGGCACTTTGATCGCCAACTTCCACGGCGAGACATGCTCCGGCATCGCAATAATGGCTTATCCATGAGGTCGAAACCGTAGAAACAACGGGGGTCCCTAGTGCCATAGCCTCCAAGACAGCATTTGGCTGGCCCTCCCAATATGATGCAGTCAAGAAAGCACGAGCAGATCTATAGTATGGATATGGATTCTCCGCCCATCCCGGGAATTGGACCCTATCATCTAAGGCCAATTCCTTGACCATTTCCTGTAATTTCGCCCTCATTGGCCCTTCACCGAGGACGACCAGATTGTGTGGTATTCTATCACGTAACTGTCTGAGCGCCCCAAGAATGTCCTCTAAGCCTTTGCCTTCACATAGCCTGCTTGCAGTAACAAAATAGGGCACAGGCACGGACCTGTCTAAAACCTCATCTCTATCGGCTGCCAAACGGATATCAGCTATCGGAACAGGATTCCTGACCACGCCTACTCTCTCAGATGAGCAGCCGAAACGTTGCAAGAGTTCTATCCTAGCAGAATGGGAGTTGCACAGCACTAGATCTGCTTTAGGATACACCAGCTTCTTCATTCGCAGCCAAAAGCCCCCAGCAACCGTGGGGTAAAGATCATGTGCGCGCCCCGGTTGGCTATTAACACCCAAGACCAGCAGGGGGCTCCGTTTAGACAACCTTGTGGCGCAATAGGAAACGAAATTGGCGCAGCGGCTGAAACAATATACTAGGTCAATATCATGGCCATTAATGACTTGCGAAAGAGACCGAATAGCGCTCGGATAAGACAAAGACGATCTCCAGCCCAAAGTTACGAGGGACAAGCCATCGATGTGCCAGTTCGGCTCAGCGTCAATCAGAGAAACAAACATACGAGCCTGAGCGCCAGTCAGCAACATCGGGGCGATCCGGCAGAAATGTCGTTCCGCACCTCCACCCGAAGTGCTCGTGGTCACGAATAGTATATTTGCGTCGGAAAGATCCATGGCTCAACACAACCCGTCATGCGGTCGCTGTCTAATATTCTTTGATCTACGCGATACAGCATAGTCTATACTTTTCAAGGCCGCATCCATGTTAGCTTCATAGGAGAATTGAATGGCTGTCTTTCGAGCAATTTCGCCCATATTAATCCGATTAGCGGGGTCTAGGGACACAAACTCGTCTAAAGCCCGACAATACCCTTGCGTATCAGCGCCATCTGTCACATAACCGTTTACCCCATGTTCCACAAGGCCTCCGCTAGATGGGATCACTTTGTTAACTATGCATGGTCGCTTACAGAGCATTGCTTCATTGACGCTCCGAGCCCAAGTTTCATAGCGCGACGTAAAAAGAACAATATCAGATGCCAGGTAATATTTGGGCGTTTGCTTTGATGGGACAAAACTTGCGAAATGGATTGCCCGGTCCTTGATCAGGGTGCTGGCAAGCTGTCTCATTTCATCCATCCTGACGCCATTTCCCACTACGAGAAGTCTGGCGCTCGGATTTATTTCCCGGTATTTCTCAAACACATGTATCGCAATATCCGGTCCCTTGAACCAACTTAGTTGACCTATGTAAAGAATGATGGGAAAACAATCCGACCAGCCCAATTCATTAAGGAGCGCATCCCCGCGACCATTTACTTCTAATTGATCAGATCTTGTGACAAAATATGGGGAATCGACGGAATATGGAACGAAAAATAGCCGCTCCGCAGGTACCATCGCCCTTCGGAAAATTGCCCGACTGTACGTCCCGCCATAGTGAAGGGCATCAAACAGATGGAAGATGGGTGGCCTGAGATACCGTCTCAACCCTTGAAGAAAAGTGTTCCTGGGATCACGATAGTAGTTGAACGTACCCCGGAGGATCATCGGAAAACCGTTCTTCTTGCATTTGAAGATAAGTGACAGCGCACCCGGCCAGTTGTACCCATACATCATGACGACTTGAGGGGGTGATGCGATGAGTTTTGAAAATATCTCGCGGGGGTCCTCACATTGTTCGGAGGCGTATCCACTGAGCATATCCTCCCCCCAACTAATCCCTTGATTATAGTCCTGATCGAATTCAACGTTCCCATGTGGTGACAGAACATAATAGACCTTGAGATCAACCCCCTTCTCTGTTGCAATAAGCCTAAAAAGAGGCACCTCAAAATGAGATATACCGAGCGTTACTATGGCTAACCGGATTGTCATATCTTTGATCTCAATGTGTATAATTGTCTCCTGCCGAAGTGTAGGTTGCTAAAACATCGTTTGATCGGCTTAGTTCTTTTCCATCAATACAAAATAAATTGTACCCCAAGCCCTCAAGGAGTGAACAACAGGCTCGATGGATGTCGCTGCCATGTGTGGATAAGAAGACTGCTGGATGCCATTTTTCAAGCAAAGATTTTGCACCCATCAGCGCCAACAACTCAGCCCCCTCGATGTCGATCTTCATACAATTTGGCGCCGGAATTCCGCCTTCGTTGATAGCCTCATCCAAGCTTATTGTTGCCACCTTCTCGCTACCCAAATGTGAAATATGTCCCATTGAACTACTTTTTCCTGTATCAAAAGAAATGCAGCCTCGTCTGTCAGTCACAGCTGCTTCAATTACCGTCACATTACTAATATGATTCAGGTGAAGATGTCTTCTTAAATACAAGAGATTTCTGGAGGCCGGCTCAAAAACCACTACCTTTCCCATGCTACCCACCAACGCTGAAGCGACAAGTGTGTAGAATCCAACATGGCCTCCCAGATCGAAAACAGTGTCCCCCGGCTTGATGTGCTTTTCAAACAAAAGTTGTTTCTCAAACTCATAACTACCCAACCAACATCCGTGAGTACTCGATCCAACTATCCATTTATAGCCTTTTGCCCTGCCCTGAAGAATAGGTATCTGTAAATGTGCTGGTATAAGCCTTAAGAAAAAGCGAAGGACTTTCCCAAGAACTGAGTTGTTTGACACCTTAGACCAGTTTATTCTGTCATATTTCAATCGATCACCTATGAAGGTCTAGTTTGGGGTATTTCGAGAGATCCTCTTCCCATCGAACGCTCTACAACAATCCTAGCCCAGAGTTCAAGGCAAAGTATTAACCACAGCCTTGTATCATGGGCGCGTTTGCCATGAACATGCTCGTCCAATACGCGTTGTACCGGTTTCTTCTTTATCCAGCCAAACCCGACGGCTCTGCTTGTCGACAGAAGATCTTGTAATAGGTCCTTTAACTGGTGCTTCCACCAAATTTTCATTGGCAAGGCAAATCCCATCTTTTTTCTATATATCACATCATTCGGTATATATAAGGAAGCTAAGCGTTTCAAAAACCACTTTGTTTCACCTATACGAACCTTATAACGATCCTGTAGATTCCACGCATATTCAACAAGATGATGGTCAAGGAAAGGGGTTCTGATCTCCAACGACCCGGACATGCTCGCCACATCCACTTTCGTGAGGAAATCATAGGGCAGTTGATTCGTAAAGTCATCCAGCATGGTCTGTCGAATCAAAGAAAGGGGACTCTTAGTTAGAGGGCGCGAATTTTTTCGTGTGTAGGCTTGCCGGTATTGTGGTAACGAGTCAATCAGCCCGTCGCCTAAGAGTTCTTCCAACATGTCCTCCCAACTGATAGCGTTGATGTTGTCAAACCCTACCCCAAAAGAGGCTGAGTTGAGACGGTCTAGCTTTTGAAGCCAATTCGTATCATGGCTATCTTTATCATAGTGTTCCGCAAGATATAGCTTGACAGAATCAGGAACCAGTTTCCTCCACAACTCCCCATAACGTGCAACCAGCGCCCGCCGATAACCCCCGAAGGATTCGTCCCCGCCATCCCCGGTCAGACATACCTTAACGGTTTGCCTCGCAAAATGAGACATATGATACGTGGGGATGCAAGACGAATCTCCGTATGGCTGTCCGTATTGCCACACAAGTTCAGGAATGACGCTCAAAAGATCCCTATCTGTAAGCAAACGTTTTGATGCCCCCCATATACTTTGCCGCAAGTGCCATGGCTAAAGACGAGTCTACTCCTCCGCTCAAAAAGCCGCCAACCGGAACATCTGCCACCAGGCGCCGCTTAATGCTATTCTCGAGTTTTTCCAAGATATTGATCCCCGCATCCTTAATCCCGATCGGCTGAGGCTGCCCTTGGGAAAATTCCCAGTATTTACTCTGGTACACAGTGCCTTTCTGATGAACGAGCATCTGATACGCTGGCTTTAGTTGGCGGATCTCTTTCCAAGCAGTGGCGGGGCCCGAGATATAGCTCTGCGTCAGATATGTGATCATGCTCACCGGATCAAGGCTGAGCGAATGAAAATCGCTGCACGCAATGGCAGGCAGAGTAGAAGCGAAGACAAAAGAGGTATCGGAATGAAGATAGTAGAGGGGTTTTTCTCCAAACCTATCCCTTGCCAGAAAAAGGATTCGTTCTGAAACATCCCAGATTGCAAATGCAAACATGCCCTCGATACGATTTGTAACGTCCTTCCCCCATTCCTCATATCCGTGAACAATCACTTCTGTGTCCGAATGAGTTCGGAAGAAATGCCCCCTATCGAGCAACTCTTTCCTCAATTCCTTATAATTGTAAATCTCTCCGTTATAAACGATCTGAACAGAACCATCCTCGTTGGCCATGGGGCACTTCGCATCAACACTGAGGTCTATAATGCTGAGTCTTCTATGAGCGAGACCGATTCCGTCGCCTATGTAAAACCCTTCGTCGTCCGGTCCCCTTTCTTGCATCAGAGCCGACATCCGCGACAACACATCGCTCTCGACGGGGCGCCTATCAAAATGAAGGATTCCGGCTATGCCACACATCGACTGATGATCCTTTGGTGTTCTTGAAAGTAATTTGCCATTAGGTGTCAGCGCGAGTCACGTTTGTGCGGCCTGAACAAAAGAGATACCCGACAGGCAAACGTCTCTATGCCCTCATAGAATGGAATTTCAATGCGTTTCAGGGCGAACCAGTCACTCTGCGCATCATTGTACCCCCAGTCTTGGGTAACCGCTGTTTGGAAACCGCCTTCAATTACACATAGCCGAGAACTTTGATCCCAGGCGCCGTCCGGATACGAAAAGTACGAACAGTTCTTTTTCAATTCTTCTTCGATTCTACGTTTCGAGAGGGCTAGCTCCTTTATCTTGGACTCTTTATCGACGTTAGGCAGTATGCTGTGATAAGCAGTGTGGGAACCTATTTCGATTCCCGATTCATTCATTTCACGAACCTCATCCCAGGTCAAAGGGAACAAGTGGCTGGTCCGGGACACCCCAAGGTGCGCGCAAAAATCGTTTAGGAGTTCAATCTGTTTCCCTGCTGGCGCAGAACTCCAGCAATGTTTTAGAGTCTCAGCCGCCTCCCCCTTTTTCTGGTCAGTTGAGATATCTAGGTGAAACGGGAACGCGGTCTCTGCCCTGCGGGTTCTCAGCAATGCGTCGACTATTTGCGTTGGCCACGGAACACGGCCGGTGTCAACAAAATCTGTACACAGGAATATTGTGGCTGGAATATTATGCTTCCCTAGGACTGGGAACGCCACGTCATAATTATCTGAAAACCCATCATCAATTGTGATCGCCACGTATGGCTTCCTCTGTCGGAGTTTGGTATGGTCATCTCGTGTCAATTCCAGCCCCTCCGACAGTGAAACAATTTGACAGTGTTTCTTGAGATAGATTATCTGGCGCTCAAATTCCGGCGCTGGCATCCGATTTAGCAGCGGCACGGGTGAACCATTAGTGAAGGAATGGTAAGTAAGAATGAGCAGACGACGGTTCAGATTGAGTAGTGCCGCAGAACAAGCCCCAGAGTAAAACAAACCCTTTGACACCACTTTCTTTACGGCTCTTCTCAGATTTCTATTCATGGCGGAAAAGTACCTTCCACATCTTCACCCTTGCTTCACCAATTTTGCGACATAATCCGGACATAGCGACGGGTGGGGCATCCATGTATCCAATAGTCTCGCTATCACGTTGGTTAACACAACGCTGCCTAACGCAAGGGGGCCTACGATGGGCACGCCCCTGAACTGTCCCAGAATATAGGTATTCCACAGTTGTGCAAATCGGGCAAAAAGGCCACCGAGTCTGAACAGCTCCACACATTTGAAGTTACATTGCTCGGCAAGCCACGATAGACCCGCCGGCATCACCCGATAGAAATCGTGTGGCATGTCATGTTCAGGATATGCGATGGTTTCGAAGATTAAGACTGAGCCGCCCGGGCGCAGTACACGTCGTACTTCTAAGAAGAAAGAAACAAGATCCGGTATGTCTCCCAGCACCTGAAACAGCAGGAGACAGTCGACGCTTTCGTCTGCGCATGGTATATTCCGACCATCTACGGGTATAACGTTCTCATCTCTTCGGATGATATCGAATCGAAGGTATTGGCTAACATAAGGAAAATAGGCTCGAAATGGACTCTCTCCACAACCATAATCAACAATTGTTCCCTCTTCCTTCTGCCCCCAATTCGACAATATCCGTACAAGCTGGTTTCCAATAGCCCAGTTGTTTCCATATATGCTAATGAACTGCTCAATTCTCTTCATGACTCGTGTCGTGGGCATTTGCCGTATGTCGGTCGCCATCCCCGTAAGAGGCAATCACTTCGAGACAAAATGTTCTTAGCCGTTTGCCTTGTTTCTTGTAGCAGAACTCTTGTTCCGCTAGTTCCCGGCCCGCCAAGCCAATCTCCTCTGTTCTTTGCGGGTTGTCCATGACCTCCTCCATCTTCTGCGCAAGGTGTTCAGGCGAGGAATCAGGGACGAGGAACGCGGTCTCGCCATCTTTCAAGTAGTTCTTCAACTCACCCATACATGTAGCAATGACAGGCCTGCCCACAGCAAGGTATTCGCCAAGTTTTGTGGGAAACCGGGATCGTGAGATATCATCATCAACGAGCAAAACCATCAGCGCCGTTGCGTTCCGATACATTTCGACCAAATCTTCATAAGACAGAAAGTCCCATACTTTTACAATGTCTCCCAGCTCCCATTTCTTGATGTAGGCTTCCAACTTCTTCCTCTGATACTTGGGACCGAGCCCTCCGAGAATATTCACTTCGAAGTCGGTTCTCTTCGAACTGAGTTCTCGACATGCGTCAGCAATGCACTTGACTACCCTTGTGTAATCAAGACTCCCACTCCAGAGAAAAGACATCTTCTCGCCATCTGCCTGAACGGAAGGAGTAAAAGCTGACGTGTCCACAAGGATAGGGATTCTTAGATGAGACATGGCAGTGTCATTGTCAAACTCATACTCCTCAATCCTCTCCTGCAGAAATGTTGATATGGGGATGACCCCATCGACACTTCGCATGGCATCGTGCATAAACCGACGCGCCCGCTTGATATTTAGGCCGTATGCAGTTGCCTTTGAGAGAGGCCATTCGCAGAGATCCAGCACTACAGGTACGCCAAGTCTGTGGCACATTCGGGAGAAAGGTCTAATGAATTTGATGTCATTCGAATATATGAGTACACAATCCAGTGCACCACGTCTCTTCAATTGTCTCAAGCGTATATATGCACCAAGCAAACCTTTTACCTCATCAAAACGGCGTAATGCCCAAGACTTCGGTATGGTCGTATTTCCGCTTGTATATTCGAATGGAATGCCATCAGCTACTCCCCGGATTTCAATGTTCCGCACGTTAGTATGGGATTCAGTACCCCTTACAATCAGTGTGCTCGCCGAACATCCGTTTTCGATCAGGCCTCTTGCATATAGACGGACGCGCGAAGTACCAGCCATGCCTTCTGGAAAGCTAACCGATTCAGTGAGTATAACGATGTTCAATGGCACACCAGCCCTTATTAGAGGCATTTCACAGCATGCCCCCCGACGGAGACGACAGGGCATACTCTGTGTTTAGATGGTTCATCACTGCTTTTTTTGAAGTAAATAGTTTCCAAGAAACATCGCGTCCAGCCCTCCATCATAAAAGCATCGGATGGCCTCATTTGGGGTATTGATGATGGGCTCCCCCTTGATGTTGAAGGAAGTATTGAGAATAACGTACTCACCAGTAAGTTCTCCAAATTTATCAATTAAGTCCCAATAAATAGGGTTCATATCTTTCTTGACCATTTGGGGCCTCACGGTACCGTCCACGTGCACGACAGCGGGTATTTTTTCCCGCTTGGCCGCTTTTACATCAA
>CAYOYU010000007.1:8864-19926 GCA_964408265.1 uncultured Syntrophorhabdaceae bacterium | reverse complement strand
CAAATGATGTGATCATGAAGAACTCATCTCGAACATCTTCCAAGTAATCATGCCGTCTTTCCCAATGAAGCGATGGACAGAACGGACGAAATCCTTCACGAAATTTGACCTTGGAGTTGATCATGTCCTTATTTTCTGGTCTCAAGGGACTCATCAGGATAGATCTGTTGCCTAATGCACGCGGACCGCTCTCCATCCGTCCTTGGAACCATGCGATAATCTTGTTTTCAGCAAGAAGTTTTGCGGCCATTTTTGCCGGATTTTCAACATATCGATATGCCAGACTTCGCTCATCAAGGATCTTCTCGATTTCTTCATTTGTGTATTCAGGCCCCCAATATAAGGTTTCAAGTTTAAATCCTTCGAAGGGATTGTGTTGATGATAAACATACAAAGCAGCTCCCAAAGCTAATCCAGAGTCGCCAGCGTTGGGGAATACATGTTGTTTGGATATAAGGTCCCGGCGGTTGCTCCAGATTCTCTGGTTCAGCTTCACGTTCAGGAATACACCGCCCGCAAAAGCAGTACGTGGGCACTTCTCTTTCCTTACCCACGTAAAGATCCATTCCATCAAGGATTCCTCGAGTTTTCTTTGCGCTTCCGCGGCTATATTTTCCCGGCCATATTCTTTGATCAACTGTTCCACCGTATAAGCTTCATCAAAGTGGAATTGAGTCGCACCGCTTTCCACCCAGTAATAAGCTTTGCCGAGATTTGTCGGCGTCATAATTTCTACACCCTCGAAAACCGGAAAGAGATAATCAAGCACACCTTTGCATTTCTCGTGGTCCCCGTAAGGCGCTAGCCCCATGGTTTTACCTTCACCGTCGCCATGCCACCAGTGAAGACCCTCCGTGATGACGCTATAGGCCCAGCCAATGGACGCCTCTCTGTACAATTTACGCAACGGTCGTATAGCATTCCCTTCGCCGGTCCAGACAGCTGTTGAGACCTCATCCCCAGCTCCATCTACCGTAAAGATTAAACATTTGTCGGCGGTTGGCCCTGTATAATATGCGCTGGCTGCATGAGCAAGATGGTGCTCCACAGGGACAAACTTATTTCTATCTTCAAGCCTGAAATCTGGAAAGTATATGGGTGGCTTTCGCATATCCATCCCATATCCTGCATAACCAAAAGCGGCCAATCCCGCTTTAACAGCACGCTTGAAAGCAGTATTATGCTTTTGTGGATCGTAAATACCTAAGGCAATCTGCAAAGGAACACCTGGCGTTTTCCAGGAAAAGGCTACGTAATCGACATCATTTATATTGCCTAACCCGGCAGCATTCAAACAATAATTTATCGCGCCGGCCGGAATATGATTGCAGTGTTTTAACCTTGTAAACCGTTCTTCAGCAACGTCGGCGACGATTCTACCGTCTTCGATGATTGCGGCCGATGAATCATGCCCTTGATGGATGCCTAGAATGATCATGATAGTCCTCTCATAATTCGACTTTTCAGCTTGTCGAAAAAAAACGGTATGTTGATGCAGGTGCAGCTCAAGCGTGATGCTCTAAGCTACGTCAATCTACGCTGTCCATCCTCAATAACAATCATTTAACAGGGAGTCATCAATCTCAGGAACTGGGAGACCGTTAATTACCGTATCGTAGATCTGAAGAGTTCTCGTGGCTATTCGGGCCTTGTCATGACGTATCAAGGCAACTTGTCTTGCCTTTCTTGCCAGTCGGTGTGCTAGTGCATGGTTGGAAAAGAGTTCCCTGATACACTCGGCAAGAACAGCAGAATCCCCAAGTGGAAAGCAAAGAGCAGTTTCGCCATCTCGCACCATGGAGGGCAACCCTCCGGCTAGAGCCACGACACCAGGAGTACCAGCCAACATTACTTCGGCAAGTGAATTAGCACTATTTTCCACAAGCGAAGGAATAACAGCCACTTCCGCGCGGCTGAGTTCCTCGCAAAGCTTCTTTGCGGTTAAAGGCCCTAGGTAGTTGATATTGTTGTGAAGCTGATAACGGTCGATCAAGCGTCGAAGATACCTATCGTACCCAAAAGCCCTCCAACTGGTATTGATTGGCGGCCCAGCCAATCGTAAAGTGACTCTTGGGAACTCTCGTTTGAGCAAACCTACGGATTCCAAAAGCAGGTGCCGGCCTTTGAGGGGTTGCCCGCTCACAGATGAAAAAACCGAGTAAGGTATGACGGTACTTTCATCTCTTTGGACTTTGTAGAATTCCGGCCTCATTAACTCATCACAATGGAAATATACGGCTTTATTGTTATTTGCCCATACATGAGCCCGGTCCCACATAGTCCGGCCTATGAAATAACGGTTACTGGCAAGCGTTTCTCTTTCCATCGGATCTGCTTTGGCCCAATTCTTACGTCGCTGGAGCATCCCATCCCAGCGCACTAAATCTCGCAACGTATAATTTCTAATGATCTCATGCAGAGGGAGACCACCAAGTTCATATTGTCTACAAATATGAATAAGACCCTGGATTGATATCACAGATGGGCCTGTAAAATGGTGCCGTCCTGTCAATAAGCCAAAATACTGCTCAGTACCGTGAATGTGGATGAGATCGGGACGAAATTCATCTACTATGCGTTGGCATTCGTCGATCATCTTTTTTGATGGAGGCATTTGAGTGAATTTCATATCGCGTATAGGCATAAACCACTGGACAATCCCGTCTCTCTCAAAACATTTTCTGTCTCTGGAAGGACCATGAGTAGCGACCCCCAGTTGAACGCCTCCCCTTTCTACCATTGCTTGCGCAAGAGAAGACATCCAGGCCCCGTTCCCTGTGCCCAGGGAATCGGGCAGCGGGCAGTTAGTGAACCAAAGCACTTTACGCATATCTTCCTCTTTGTATTCCTTCGCCCGGTCTCATGATGCGCGCCGGAGAACAGGGCCCATCAGTGAAAAACGGTATTGATGTCTTTCCTAGCAACCCCTCTGTTAACGAAATCAATCGCCTTGCCGCGGTCTCTGGCGACCAAACGTCCTTCACATACTGCCAGGCACGAAAACCCATAGCAGCAACTTCGGAAGAGTTTGACATAGCCCATTCAAGATGATTCGCCAAGGCAGCTGTATCACCTACCGGAAAGAGAAAACCGTTCCTGCCGTGGCGGATCAAAACAGGCGCCGACCCAGGTCCTTCGCTAGCCATAACTACACAACCTTCGCCCATCGCTTCATTGAGTACAGCACCCCAGCCTTCTTCGTATGTGCTAGGCAACACATATACATGTGACCGTCGCATTTCGTTGCGAACACCCTCTGGGTCCGTGACAGGCAAAAAACGTACTTTCTCACCTATGTGAAAATCTTCAACCAAATTCCTCAGTCGTGGAAGCTCCGGACCATCACCAATGAGGGTGACAAAAATACCCTTGTATTGAATAGCTCTTAGTAGAACATCGACGGATTTCAAATCAATCATTCGGCCTGCCCACAAGGCTACCAAGCATGAAGGATCGCGAGGTACCGGCGGAGTATCGGGGGTTTGGACAAAATAACCGAAAGTCCACATGCGGTCCCTGAACATTCCGATTCGAGCCTGATCCCAGGCTGAATATGCTCCCATTGCAAGGTAATGGCAATGTTTGGAGTTGATAGTATGATTTACCAAGATAGTCCGAGCTTTATGATAGCAACTCCTCATAGAGTGAACGACGAATGAGTCGGAGTCAACTGTTCTTGGGGGCAGCCCCCAGAGAGGATTTGATGGTTTCCACATGCGCTCTGATTCCAGCATACACAATTTCCCCTGCGATAGACGACGACGGAGCATTTCATAATCCCAGAAGCCGTTCACAACTACATCAGCTTCATCCATCCAATTCGCGAACTCATTCGCAGCCCGAGACGATTCCCAAATCCTCAGCACCCAGGGGGTATCGATTCCGACATCCTTCCAGCCGTTACTAAGCCTTTCGGGCGAAATAGGGCCGAGAAAAGCAACTCGGAAATCGTCATATAACAGATTGCGTAGAGCCTGAGCTAAAGGCATTTGATGGTGCGAGGGAATATTGGTCACTAAAAGCAATTTCATTGTTCTCGATACTCCAGGACCGATGGGCGTGCATCGCTTGCTTTAATTGGGAGGTATTCATTATTGTATTTGGCAACCGGTGTAGTTCGAAATGGCAGGTACAGTAACGGTACAAACCAAAAACTAGCGACTGTGTTACCCAAAAAGATCGGCCCAAAAAACATGCTGAAGATCTGATAAATCAAGAACGCGACAGTAGCCCTCACGATGCCTTCTTGAACAGTATCCCTCGCCACACGCTGGCTGTAGATCCCAAACCGCACAAACCCCCCCAGAAGAAGGACAAAGAGGATCAGACCAATTATTCCATACTGCGTTATGAGCCTTGACCACACGATATCTACACCGTCCATGAGAAGAAGGAGGTAATCATCGATAGCCAAAGGCATTCTGTTCGTTACACCGCTACTTACAAAACCGTACCCCAAAAATAGATGATAATCGTGCATGTATGACAACGATCCAATGATATTGTCCAATCGAACTTCACCGCTTACGTCTCTCGCTATGCCGTTCTCAACTGTAATATTGGAAAACTTTTCCTTTGCGTTTAACACTTGTTCTGGTATGGTCGACGCCATTAATACCCATAAGATGAGTCCTGCTGCAAGCAGGCTCGAGAATTGGAGCGCCATTTTCTTGAGCTTAGCTGATCCTCGGGATAAATATAAAAAGGAGCTTAGTACTACAATGGCGATTATCGCGTGCCTCCAGTTTGCGGAAACAACCGCCAAGAAGTTAAGGGCAAGGAGGGTGTAGTCTACCCATCGAAGTCTACTTCTGGAGAGCAGATAGAAAATAACCAATGCCGTGAGAGGCGGAAAAGTGACCGGTGCAGGGACATACCATCTAATATACTCAGGACTGTACAGCGCAATTCGACCAACGGCATGCAGGGTAAAGATTAAAGCATACAGGGAATTGACAATAGAAAGCCCGTCAAGAAAACCGCCAATTTCGTCTTCGTCGAATCGTCGAAAGATGTCCATGAACAAGAAGTATGACAAAAATGCAAAATGGTGAAAACACTCGGCGAGCATCCATTTATTGGCTTCATAGGTAATTAATGTATTAAGCGACTCTATGCAGACATACAAAATGAAAACACCGAACAACATATTATTGCCGGATAGCAGAGGTGTATACGTCAGTCTTCTTGTTTTCCTGAAATATAGCCACAAAGCCGCCAGAGGAACTAGTGATTCCAGCATAGTCCCATAGAATACCTTGAGTAGGTCTCCTACAAAGATCTGATCGATAAAAGCTGAAGGACCATACCAAATAAGCATTGGTAAGATCAGCAAACAGAGCCGGTTATGGCGGGAACGGTACGCCACATATAGTCCAGTGGCTATGATGATTAGTGTCTGAACATGCACAATAACAACCCCGTTTTGTATCTGAGCCTTCCTCAAAGCGTAGATAATGCCTGAGGGTGATGCCCTTTAATTAACGCTAGGCTTTTCCACTGTCACCAACAAGACAAGATATCATTTTGGCAATTGCGACCGAACGACGGACAGGCCGGCAGTCTAATTACCGGGTTGCGAACAGTCCGAGCCTGATACTATATCTCTCAGAAGATGGGCCATGATTGAACAATTATGCTCCCACGTCATATCCTTGTCATACTCGGCCCGACTCGCTAATGCGAGGTGTTGCCAAGCGCTCCGATCAAGCCAGAAAGAACGTATACGTCTAACTCCCACATCTAGCCATTCCGCAATACTTGTCGTCCAACCGTTAAGATCTTCACGAACTATGGTTCTTATTCCTCCAACGGAGCTGGCTACTACAGGCACTCCCCATGCGCTTGCCTCTGCGAAGACCACCGCCGCACACTCAGCACGACTGGGACCGAGCACGAAATGTGCGTTCTCGTATAGGGAGTCTAATCGCCTGCTCTCCTCCTCCTTCGATTTATTGAGAAAGCCCTCGAACCGAACAAAGCTTTGGTCACAGTCTGGAGGTCGACAATTGGGTCCTACTATGTTAAGAAATGCCGGAATTCCGATATCCCTCAGTTTGCCTGTAAGCTTTACGGCAAGCGCGCCCCCCTTACGGTCCCAGTCTTGTCCAACGAAAAGCAGATTAAGGCTCTTGGAGTGCGAGCGTGAAATAGCTGACCGCTCAACGTCTTCCTGTTTGGGCGGGTTATCTAAGTTCGCGCCGTAGGGAATGACCGAGACACGAGACGCAACCGTCGGATAGTGGGTTCGGGCTGTCTCCGCGGCCCACTCCGTAGAGTACACTGCAACTGCAGCCGACTTCAGGGCCTCTCTCTCCCTGTTGTGTCCGTTTGTCAAGGCAGCTCTGCTAAAACTGTTCTTAGGCCAGTAAAAGTCGAGCATGCCTCCGAAGGTGGCGTCCGTCCAGAATACGAATTTTGTAGATGATCTGACACGTGCGAGCGGGAGCGGGCTGTGTCCCAGCAGAACATCAACATGATACCGTTTGGCCAATTCGTCCACTTCTTTGGCCCAGGCGGAGCAAACGATCGGATCCCTGAAATACTCGTAGCGCCACCCCCCCGCGAGCCGGGCTCGAAGATTGACTATGCGCCCGGCAATTTTACCGAACCGAGAACGGGAAAGGCCGCGAAGCGGGCCTATCACTTCAACATCCAGACCCGCACCCTGCATACCCCGCAACATGAAAGAGGGAGTTCCCGACCACGTTCCGATATCTGCGGGGTCGTCTGTGGAAACGAATCCTAATCTGATCGTATCCTTCATTACCGGTCCATGCCGTCCGACAATTGCCGTTGCACCCATTTGTAGGTCCGTCCTATCCCTTCATCAAGATCAACTTTTGGTTCCCAACCTAAGCGCTCCTTGGCAACGGAACAATCTGCACATCTACCGCGGTCCCCTTCCGGCTTTGATGCGTCATAAATAACCTCTATCTGCTTCCCCGAGGCTTTAATTACATCTTCCGCTATCTCGTGGATGGTCACGGACTGACTCGTTCCAATCTGGATTGGGTCGTTACCCAACCCCCTTTCCATCATCATAATCAGTGCGTCTACCACGTCGTCAACATAAACAAAAGATCGGCCCTGTTCTCCCGTGCCCCAAACTATGAATGGTTCGTCGGGGTAGAAAATAGCTTTTCTAATCAAGGCCGGTATGACTTGGGAGCGTTCAGGCGAGAAGTCGCATCCTGGCCCATACACGTTGTGAAGTCTCAGAACACCAGTCAGCATATCTGAATTACGGCCGTAGAGAAGCGTCTCATACTCACCCATAAGTTTGCTCCACCCGTACGCCGATTCCGGATTAGCAGGCAAAATGTCCTTTTCTTTAAGGGGCGGAGCATCTGTTCCAAACTGTAGTTCTTTCGGGTAACTGCAGGCTGTCCCGACATACAGGAGTCTGTTGACACCCGCCTCAGCTGCGGACGCCAGAACATTCGTGTTTATTAGCAGATTATCCCGAAAAATGTTCAGTTCATGACCAAAGACATATCCAATACCCGCAACAATATCGGCTAAATGGTATACCTCGTCAAATCCTTTCATGACCCCTAAGGAATTATTGAGTTGGCGCAAGTCTCTGATATGTAGATGGGATTCAAACGAGATGATCGGTGTCCCATTTTCTAAGAGGTTTTCTTTTCGAACTCTCCAGAAGTTATCAACGACATGGACATCTATATTCTCGTCCTGCTTTAAGCGTCGAACAAGGTTCGACCCGATCATACCAGCGCCGCCTGTCACTAGAACTCGTTTCTTCAATAGTACCCCCAATTTTGCTCTCTCATCCGGCCACGCGCAATAAGTATCTCCGGTCGCTACAACAAGTCACGGCTCATCAGTCCTCCATTCATTATTCAACCAAAATCAAACTGGTTCTGAACTTTGAGACAGCGCTTTATTTCGTGATCCAGGTCTGAGAGCCCGCGAGATCTATGTCAGTCATCTGATGCTGATTTCGGGGAAACAGGGACAGAGACTCCGGACGTGGGCGACTCCGGCCAGCCAAGCCCCGCATAGAGATGCGACCTAACAGATTCATAGCTAAAGGTGTCACGGAACCGGTTTATTGCAACCTCAAATTTGTTCGTATCTGTTGAGATCTGTCTAAAACCAGCCCTCAGAGCCTCCATAGATCTTGGCCGATACGTCATACCAATACCATTCCTCTGAACAAGATTCCCCATATACCCCATACACGGCACCACAACTGGTTTTCGATACCACGCTGCCTGTATTAGAAGCCCGCTGAGGCCAAGGTATTCATCGTAGGGAAGGACGAGAAAAGAGATGCTCTCAAATAAGGCATCAGTAAAGTCGTTATCGGGCAAGAAAGGCAATTCTCTTTCGAAGATCCGTCCCTGTCGCTGCAGGTCTGCTTTAAGCGACCTGACGTCGTGACGAAATATGCTATCCCCCGGAACAGGCCTACCCACCGAGACAAAAGCGGTCCTTGGCTCATCTGCGCATAGCTTTAGCAGAAGATCATATCCACGTCGCCGGCACCAACCGCCGAAGTAAAGGATCACTTCGCGGCCACTGTTTCGCCCAAGAAATTCTAGGTAGTCGTCAGATACCCGTTCAAAGGCGCTAGGAAGATTTGCTTGCTGGGAACCCCAGGCTCGGAAAATGTCGGGAAACCAGAAGATTCTTGTGTCTCTGATTTCATCGACAAAGTCACCTAGTGGAGAGCAGGCCTTTACTATCCCCAAATGTTGCCAGATATCTTGACGATAGTAATTGTTTTCTAAGTACCTTCTCTTATAGTATCCCCCCACACCATGCTTCAGCCAACTGAAAGTGTCTTCAAATAGGTATCTTGGCTGACGGTATATGTAAGATACACTATTGAAATTGGCCAACCTCGGTGGTGTTTTGTCCGCTCTCTCGGACCCAAGACCGGCCAAAGCACTCTGTATGTGGTCACCTGCGGGTATAAAAGTCCACTCTGGATGAAAACGATCTTCTAAACCTAATAGTTGAGGTATCATTGATCCAGGCCTATCGACGAATCCAGAAATATCCCCCAGATCGACCAATTCCACATTCCACTTCTCCCGCATCTCACGTAAAAGTTCAGCTTGAAGTAGACTGCTCGTATTCGGAAGATGACCACCGGCAACAACCACATGTCTGCCAGTTTCGACAAAGCAACGACCGAATACGAAACAATAATTCTGGAGATGCCCAAACAAATCTGGCGAAAAGATTAAAATAGGATTACGCAAGTAGTCTCCAAACCTACGTTCGGGATGTCCATCTCAGAATCGGCGCTATCATACCATTCTTCGAGCGGTCAGGGTGATTCATGTACTCTGTCTCTCCGTGTGTAAGAATTACGTCAAATGTTAAAAGAGGAGGAACATGATAATCAACTATCCACCTCGAACAAAAAATAGCTATTCGCGGAGCAATATGAAACCGACCCGCGTTCAGTACCCGGCCCGGAATTGCGGCACGCAGTACATTAATGTTCGCCCCAATATAGGGCATATCAGATCCATCGTTCTGCCAGGACCTAAGTATAACCGCTCCTTCGTCGTTCATTAAGTCAAAACCAACCTGCAAATTATTTTCTGGAACGACAACATCTATCTCCATCTCGATGATAATCGGCATATGGCTCTCAAAAACGCTCGATACAGCGCCTCTTTCATCTTGAGACCGCATCGCGCGGAGGATCACAGTTTCGTCACCGAATTGATCAACGGAGTTTACGGCGCACCATTCACCTTCCTGTTCACTCGCACCCGACGCCCTATACTGTCCGATGGTATCGTCTGCTGCGCCATCTGCAGCGCAGTGTCCTGAATCGAGCAGCATAACCCTGCCGCAGAGCATCCTGATTGCCTGCATATTGTGACTAACAAACAGGACCGTCCGTCCCCCATGGGCCACCGAGTTCATTTTGCCTAAACATTTGCGCTGGAATTCAGCGTCTCCAACAGCCAATACCTCGTCTACGACCAAGATGTCTGGCTCTAGATGGGCGGCTACAGCGAAAGCCAGACGCACGTACATTCCGCTTGAATATCGCTTGACTGGAGTATCCAGAAACTTCTCTATTTCTGCGAAGGCAACTATTTCATCAAACTTTCTTCTGATTTCGGTCCGTGTCATACCAAGGATTGCCCCATTCAGAAAGATGTTCTCTCGCCCAGTAAGTTCTGGGTGAAAACCGGTCCCTACCTCCAGAAGGCTTGCTACTCGTCCGCGGATCCTTATTTCTCCCTCGGTTGGCTCGGTGATTTGGCTGAGAATCTTGAGCAGTGTAGATTTGCCTGCTCCATTTCTCCCGATAATGCCCATCACCTCCCCCTGTTCGATATCCAAGCTTATGTCTTTCAGCGCCCAGAATTCTGTTGTAGGAGCCGACACCCCACCGCACTTTCCATTCCCGCCCGCTATCAGTCGGAACGGAATCTTAAGAAGTTCAGTCAGTTTGTCACGTGCCGTTTTATAGCTGGCACCGCCCTTGTTTTCGCCGATGAAGTATTTCTTTCCTAATCCGCGTATCGAGATTATTGGTGGCATAAGTTTTGTAGGCGAAAAGATTAGATCACATCTGCAAAGGTTCGTTCCATCTTCCGAAAATAATAGATCCCGGTGATGAGAAACAGGAGAACCATGGCGCTTGAGAGAATGAGTCCGGGGATGAAGAGCGGAGTTTTCCCTCCGAGAAGTGCCCAACGAAAACCGTCGATCACTCCCACCATGGGGTTAAGCGAGTACAAAAACCGCCACTTCTCAGGTACCACGCTGCTGCTAAACCCCACCGGAGATATGAAGAGACCAAATTGGACTAAGAAAGGCACCACATAGCGCACGTCGCGATACTCTACATTCAATGCTGAGAGCCATAGACCAACGCCGAATGCACTACAGCATGCCAGCAAAAAAAACAACGGGAGCCAGAGGACAGCTGCAGTGGGGGTAACCTGATACCAGATCATAAGCACGACGAGAATGGCAAAAGAAAGCAGGAAGTCAATGACGCCAGAAAGAACCGTTGCTGTTGGGATAATAAGCCTGGGAAAGTAGACCTTGGATATGATAT
>CAYOYU010000007.1:0-8854 GCA_964408265.1 uncultured Syntrophorhabdaceae bacterium | reverse complement strand
TGGCACTCGACACCAAAGAATTACTGCTCTCAGACAAGGCGTAGGCAAAGAACTGCCAAGGCAACAAGGCGGTAAATGTGAGAACAGGATACGGTATACCATCGGAAGGGAGCTTTGCGATGCGTCCAAAGACGACTGTGAAAACAATCATGGTCATGATAGGTCGAATAACCGCCCATGCGACACCTATGACTGTCTGTTTATATCGCACAATAATGTCCCGCCATGCGAGGAACCAAAACAGTTCCCGATAGCGCCAAAGTTCCGAGAACTCGATGCCCACGAAGCCCTTCTTCCGGCGGATCACACGTTCTTGGTACATCACTACCGTGATGTCTTGCCTTATCATATTTTACTGAATTAGACCAAATTGGATGAGTATTTTGACCGTAAGTAATCCCAACCCAATTACAAGAAGTGTGGGCCAATACTTTGTCAGATAATGTTTGTATAATCTGCGGTTCATGGACGGTGGAGGGGCAAACGGTTTGGTATGGGGAAGGTCATTGGCGCTACATCCTGCATTGCCAGATTTCAGTCATTCAGAAGGCTCTATAATTTACCGCGGATGGCCGCCGATGAAAGCAACTACCTGCTAATCAATTAGGTCCTATACCAGTCTACTGTTTTCTGCAGACCTTCTAGGAATGCGACTAAGGGCACATACCCGAGTACATTTCGAGCCCGCTCGATGGCTGCAAAGGAATGTTTAATGTCTCCGGGACGCGGGTCAGTGTGAATTGGCTTTATACTGCTTTCCAGCAAGCGGTTCAGACGATCTACAAGTTCGTTGAGCGTCACCCGTTCCTGGCAGGCACAGTTGATAGCCGAGCCCGAATCATAGCGCGTAGTGGCTGCAAGAAGATTAGCGTGAACCACATTATCGACATACGTAAAATCCCTACTCTGCTCGCCGTCACCAAATATGACAGGCGCATCGCCCTTCATCATTTCCGTGATAAATTTCGGAATGACGGCAGAGTACTGGGAGGTCGGGTCCTGACGGGGACCAAAAACGTTAAAATACCTGAGAGAAACCGTCTCCAGACCATAGACCCCGAAGAATACCCCACAGTACTTCTCCCCTGCCAGCTTTCCTACCGCATACGGCGAGAGCGGATTTGGTATCATCCCTTCATGTTTGGGCAGTACGGGATTGTCTCCGTACACCGATGATGATGAGGCGTTAACAACCCGCTTCACTCCGGCCCCCTTTGCTGCGTGCAGAACATTCACCGTGCCCGTTATATTGACGTTGTGTGCCGTGATGGGATCCTCTATGCTTCGTGGAACCGAGGGAAGCGCTGCCTCATGGAAAATTACGTCCATGCCAGCAACCGCTTTGCGGACTGTGTCATAATCCCGGATATCGCCTTCGATCATTTCAAGTTCAACGTTCAGACCAGAAAGGTTCTCACGGCGGCCGGTGGAAAAGTTGTCGAGTACACGCACGCCCACGCCCCGGCGAACGAGTTCATGAACGATGTGGGAGCCGATGAAACCAGCACCGCCAGTGACAAGGATCTTTAGGTTCTTCAGATTGGGGTAATCGATATCGGAAAGGTTCATGGTTGCTCTCTTGTGTGTTAAGGTTCAGTGTTGAAAATGCTGGCAAGCTCGCAAGCTTTCACTCCACCGTCACGCTCTTTGCAAGATTGCGCGGTTGGTCCACGTCGCATCCACGCAGGACTGCAATGTCGTACGCCAAGAGCTGCAGGGGTACGGCATAGAGGATTGGCGATATTTCCCAGGATACTTTCGGCAAGGGGATAGAGAAGTCAGCAAGGGCTTCGAGAGCGGCGTCTCCCGCTTCCCCGACCGCAACCACAAGGCCGCGCCGTGATTTGACTTCCTCGATGTTGCTCACCATCTTGTCATAGACACTGTCTCTGGGCGCCAGGGCGATAATGGGCAGGTTCTTGTCAATCAGTGCAATAGGCCCGTGCTTCATTTCGCCTGCAGGGTATCCTTCCGCGTGAATGTAAGAGATCTCCTTCAGCTTCAGGGCGCCTTCAAGGGCAATGGGGTAGAGGATATTGCGTCCCAGGTAGAGGAAGTCCGATTTCCTGTGCAGCTCCCGGGCTATAGCAGCGGTGCGGGCGTGGCATTGTTTCATTTCCCTTTCGAGGGTTTCGGTAACGGCAACCAGGTCCCTGGCAATACCTATGGCAAAAGGTTCGGGTACGGTCTGCCTGATCCTGCCGAGGTAGAGGGTGAGCAGGATGAGCGCCGTCACCTGGGTTGTAAAGGCCTTCGTCGATGCAACGCCGATCTCCGGTCCCGCATGGGTATAGACGGTGCCGTCGGATTCGCGGGTCGCTGTGCTGCCCAAGACATTGCAGACGGAGATTACTTTCGAACCGAGTTCCCGGGCCTTTCTGAGGCTGGCGAGGGTGTCGGCCGTCTCGCCGGACTGGGAGATGGCAACGGTAAGGGTACCGCTGGCAATCTGCGGATCCCTGTAGCGGAACTCAGAGCCCAATTCAACCTCAACAGGGATCTTGAGCCACCGTTCCATGAGGTATCGCGCGACGAGTCCCGCGTGAAAGGAGGTGCCGCAGGCAACAAAGACAATCTTTCGAAGGTCTCTTATTTCCTTCGCCGACAGCGCGATCTCAGGCAATACAACCTCGCCTGTGGCAGGATCGAGCCTGCCGCGGCAGGTATCGAGGATCACCCGGGGCTGTTCATAGATTTCCTTGAGCATGAAGTGGTCAAAACCGCCTTTTTCTGCCATGGCAGCATTCCAGGAGATCTCACTGGCAGGCCTGCGTATGGGCGCACCGTCATGGAGAGAAAAAAGATCTATACAGTTGCGGCTGAGTTTCACCACTTCACCATCATTCAGAAAAAGGGCTGATCGTGTCCAGGGGAGAAAAGCGGGCACGTCGGACGCCAAAAATGTCTCACCTTCACCGACTCCCACGACCAGCGGACTCTGGCTCCGGGCCGCCACTATATATTCCGGGGCCGAAGACCACATGACGGCGAGGGCAAAGGAACCCTTGACCTCCTTGAGCGCAGCGGATACGGCTTTCAACAAATCCCCGTTCAAATGCTCTTCCACGAGATGGGCGAGAGCCTCGGTGTCCGTGTCGGAGACAAATACATGGCCCTTGCGCATCAGATCCTGTTTGAGGCTGCCGTAGTTCTCGATGATGCCATTGTGCACAACGGTGATCTGCCCGGTGCAGTCGCTGTGGGGGTGGGCATTCCTTTCGCAGGGGGCGCCGTGGGTGGCCCAGCGGGTATGTCCCATGCCGATGGAGCTTGGCGTATCGAGCCTGCCCTTCAGCATGCGGGCCAGGTTGGAAAGTTTGCCTTCGCTGCGGCAGACCTGGAGGCGGCCGCCTTCGATGTAGGCAACACCGGCCGAGTCATAGCCCCGGTATTCGAGACGGCTCAAGCCGTCCAAAATGACGGGGAGACAGTTACGGGTACCTATATAGCCTATGATGCCGCACATGTTCAAAAACCTCCGAGAAGCTGGAATATCAAAAGCTGGAGTATGGATTATGGATTAGGGATCATTAAACCCTGTAAAGCTGGATTAGGGATTAGGGAGTATGGATTATGGAGTAACAAGCAAACAAGCGAACAGGCGTGACAAGCGTTATCGGTAAACATGGATTAGGGATTAAGGAGTATGGAGTAACAAGCTAGCAGGCGAACAGGCGTGACAAGCCGCAAGCACGAGTTCAGTCGCTTAGAGCAAGCCGCCGTATAATGAGCCCAATTTCTCAAGGTAAGGGAGTTTCTGGGTAAGGATGCCGTATACTCTGTCCAAGTCCAGTCTCAGGTAGTCGTGGACAAGCACGTTTCTGAATGCTGCCATCCCTTCCAGTTCGTCGAACAGTTCCTTGTGGATAATGTTGTTCTCTGCGAGTATCTCCAGGATCTCGGCATAGGTATCAGGTTTGCGAAATCCGCGGTCTGAGATTATGTGATTACCGATGTCGAGGAGACACTCAATGGCCAGTTGAAGGTATCGTTCCGCAGTCGCATGGATAAAGACATCACCCTTGAATCGTTCGATATCATACTTCTCTATCGCTTTGAGCGTCTTGATATACTCACGCAGTCTTTCTATCCTGGCGGCGACCAGTTCCCTATTAACCAAAGTAGGTACCCATCCTGAGGCTTTCTTTCAAATAATGCAGGTGTGTGTTCCGCAGATGTTCTGTATCAAGATATTCCGTCAGAATCTTCATTTCAAATGCAAGTCTATGCTCCCTGTTATCCTTCAGAACCGTGCTATTTTTCACTACTTCATGCCGCAAGAGTGGCGTGGCATAGTTAAGCACCACTATGTCCACATCGTCGGCTTTGATCGCTTTCATTATGGTCTCCATGAGCCGGAGGCGGTATTCAAAAGCATCCACGCCTTCAACAAGATAAACGGCCACGTCGATATCGCTTAGTCCCCCAGTCCTCTGGCGTGCCTGTGATCCGAAAAGATAGGCAAAGCAAATGTCTTGATCTTCGGCAAGTATTGCCCTGAGACGATCTGGTATATTTTTCAAATTCGACTTCATTGGTTTCAACTTTACGTTATAGCCTGGCCGATGTCAAGGGGGGCAGTCGCACCGCAAAAGGCGCTGGCAGGCTTGCAAGCCGGCAAGCCGAGATATTAGGGAGCCGCTTCCAGACAATGTTTGCATATACCCTTAAAGCTGATATTGACTGTCTCGACATGATGGCCTTCTATGGATCTACCGTTTTGGGAATCATTCCCTGAAACGCTGGGGTCATGAACGACGTCGTAAACATTACCGCACACCTTACAATAAAAATGATCATGAGGCTCCATGCAGACGTCGAATCTTCTCTTATTCGGGTCAATATCCAGTTCCCTGATCTTTCCCGCTTCCACAAGCCTCTCCAGCGTGTTGTAAATCGTCGTGTGAGATATCCCCGGATACTTCTCGAACAATTCGAGATAAATGCTTTCCGCAGTTGGATGATCGTGCTTCCCTTCCAGGACGTCTAAGATAGCCAGACGCTGCGGCGTCACTTTTAGTCCAAGATGCATTATTTCAGAGGCAAGTCGTTTCATATTCGAAGGAGCGAACAGGCATGCAGGCTAACAGGCTAGCAAGCGAACAGGCTAGCAAGCGGCGTTAACCACTTATCTTCCTGTAGAAGGACCAGAGCAACTTACCGACCATTGACCTCAATTGTTCCATTCTTGAGTATTCTTGGGCTGAAATATACTGAAGCCGTGCAGAAAAACCTAGCAGATATTCAGTCTCGGCAAGGGAACCGATAGCAATATTGACAAATCGTGCCAGTTCTTTATCGCCTTTTCTTGCGTAGCCTTCCACTATGTTGGTCGGGACGGAAAGAGCTGCTCTTCTCAGTTGGGAGGTCAATCCGTACATTTCTGACTTGGGGAAGGTCATTGTGAGTTTGTAGATTTCTAAAGCTAATTCGTCGGCTCTTTGCCAAACTTCAAGGTCTTTGTAGGTCATAAGGCTATAGGGCTGGTAGGCTGGATGACTAACAAGCAGGCTGAATCCAAGTATTCTTTCTCTTGCACTTTCTACCCCTGCGTGGCGATTAAGCTGACGTTCGATCATAGCATGCGTTCGCGCACTTGTACAAGCCTACTAGCCTGTAAGCTGGCAAGCTGTCTGGCTGACAAGCAGCGACGGACCGGCGTTCACGCCAGCTTCTTTTCCCATTCCCAGGCAGTCCTGATGATGAATTCGAGATCGTCGTGCTGCGGTGTCCAGCTTGTGGTGCTTCGGAGACGGGTGCTGTCGGCGACAAGCGCGGGGGGGTCCCCTGCTCTCCTTTCGGCTTCTTCAACAGGGAAGTCCATGCCTGTCACCTTTTTTGCCACATCCACCACTTCCCGGACCGAAAACCCATGACCATACCCGCAGTTCATTACCGCGGTATTGGCTGAAGAGGTGAGATAGGTAAGGGCGTCCAGATGCGCACGGGCGAGATCCTCCACGTGGATGTAGTCGCGGATGCAGGTGCCGTCAGGAGTCGGATAGTCCGTACCGTAGATGAGAAGCTTTTCGTGCTCTCCCTTTGCCGTCTTGAGCGCGCGGGTGATGAGATGCGTGGCTTCTTTGTAGGCCTGGCCGATCCGGCCGTCAGGATCTGCACCGGCAACGTTGAAGTACCGCAGGGCGAGAGGTCTGAAATCTCTTGCCTGTGAAAGGTCCTGGAGCACTCTTTCGATCATCACCTTTGAGGCTCCGTAAGGGTTGATCGGTGCGAGGCGGGCAGTCTCGTCGACGGGCATCTTTTCCGGTATGCCGTAAACTGCGGCTGTCGAGGAATAGATAAAACGGTTCACGTCAGTTGCAGCCATGGCGTCAAGGAGGTTCAATGTGTTGCTCACATTATTCCGGTAGTATTCGAGCGGTTTCCTGACAGATTCTTCAACCTGGATGGATGCGGCGAAATGGATAACGGCATCGGGTCTGAAATTATCGAGAGCAAAGTAGATTGCGGCCCGGTCGGCGAGATCGCCCTTCACGAGTCTGCCAGATAGGACGGCCCAGTCGTGACCGGTGGACAGATTATCGAATACCAGAATGTCATGGCCGTCTTTTCCGAGAGCCTTTACTGTGTGGCTTCCAATATAGCCGGCACCGCCGGTGACAAAGATTTTCATTTCTTCACCTAGATGAAAATAGCGAACAGGCTGGCAAGCTGTCTGGCTGGCAAGCAGCGGCGCACCCTATCCCCCGGTTTGTCTCAAGTACTGGATGATGATTCCCGCCACGAGCAAACCCACTGCCAGGATAAGCATGATGTAACGGGTGCGGAGCGATGTGGGGTCCTTCTTGTGCCGCTGCCTCGCCCCCGACGAAGGCATATTTCGGGGCACATAGCCCCTCCAGCTGCAGTCCCTGCACCGGTAGACTTTCCTGTTGAAGGCTTTGAGAATATGTTCTTCCACGTTTCTGCATCGGCTGCGTCGGATATGTATGGAACTACAGGCTGGACAGATCATCGTGGTGACCAGGCTGGCAAGCCTGCAGGTCTGATGGCGAACAAAATGATGATGAGGAGTTTCATAACCGAATAAAGAGCATATGACTGCGATGGCGTTGTCGCGCAATCCACTTAAGCTTCCTCGATGACCTTCCACTTCATTATATCGGCAAGTGCATATGCAGCTGCTTTGAGATCACCATAAAATGTGACCCTGTGCCACCCCCAGTTGTGCCACATGGTGAAGAGCTTTTCCATATCGCCCAGAGGTTCGGCGCATAGTTTCGTGCGGCAGGCCCTATCATCGGGGTCGTTATCGACTGCAATCGCCTGATGCAGGATAATTTCTTTTCTCTCAGTATGAATCTGCAGTGTGGTAGTCAGATAATTAACGGGCAGGATTGACCTGACGGACGCCCCTTTCCTGTCTTCCGAATGGGTCATGATCTTAATCGGATTGACCGCTCCCCGAGGCCCAAATACTCTATTCGAGGCAACACAGTGGGCATAGATGATTTGTCTCTTTGCGGTGTCGATGACCGGGTCCGAAATGTAGCCAGGCCGGCCATGCGACATAGTGCTGAATGCAAGCATGGTCGTTGCGGAGAGCACGTCACCTTCACAAGCGCCGACAAACCCCTCGTTATTTAACTCATGAAATCCGAGACATGGGTAAGCTGGGATATACCCGCCGTAAAATCCTCCCAGACAGTTGATTGTAATGGCTTTTGCCCCATACGCTTTAAGAATTGACTTCATACCAAGATACATTGCTGCAGAACTTTTCAGGGTATCGTGCGTCACATCAGTTACGTCCAGCGCAGTCCTCTGCCACCGCTTGGCGATGGCCTCAGCCTCATCCTTGTCGGCACCCTTCCATGCCTCATTCAGTTTTGCGAAGGGAATACACTCAAGCCCGATTCCAAAAGCAGGCAAGAACCTCGGAGCCTGATCAGATACAGCTATAATCTTTGACTTTCTGAGACGGTCGATGCAGTCAGCCGGCGATAATAGTTGTAATTTGTCAACGACTGGATTCTGTTTTCTGGGTGCCGGTGTCAGCCGTCTTCTGGTTTCTGCTGCCGCGGCTCCGTATTGTACAGGTGATTCATTTCTGATAGCCGCGCTGAGGCAGTCAACGGCAGCGAGCATATCATCCATTCGTGACGATGATACAAAACCTACGTTGCGAAATTTCCCGGTACTCATCAAGAATGCATTAGCAGCAAGGAAGAAGTCACCGCCGCCATACTTGAAGTCTACGAAGAGAACCGGCTTCCCGGTCATTGCCATGGTCTGAATTATGTCGCTGCCGAGACTCATCTGATATACGATGTAACCGCCGATATCATTGTCCCTATCCTGTTGAACTAACTTTTCCGCATCTGCCTGCCCTGTTGCCAGCGCCGTGACAAAAGCAATACCTTTAGCTTTTAATGCTTCATTCATCTTCTCCATGACGGGCCTAAAATCGAAACCGACATGCGGCCAGAAAGGTTGTGTGCTTACATCAGCACTCACAGCTGCATACACAATTCTGATCTTCTTGTCCTTCTTTGCGGCAACTCTGCTGCAGGACGGATTTACCAGAGCGGCAGGGGCTATTGCCAGACAGGCCGCACATTTAGAGCATGATGAGATGAACCTTCGCCTGGAAATTTTCATTTTAACGTTTCATGCTCTGTACACATTCGGTCCTTTGGGTACCACATTGCGAGTATCGACGACGGGCACGTTCAGGGCATTGAAGTCGATAGACCTGTACTCCGCGTGAGCCGTGGCGATGAGAATGAGGTCGTGATCCCCATCGATCGCTGATGACTGCCGGCCGGCGAACTTTGCGAACTTCCTTGTCGGCCTGACAGCAGCAATATAAGTGTCATTGTAGTCAACGAAA
>CAYOYU010000006.1:50986-54036 GCA_964408265.1 uncultured Syntrophorhabdaceae bacterium | reverse complement strand
CTAATCTCTAATTTCGAAATCCTAAACCGGTAAGCCGCGGCTCCCCTGCCAATGCGGACGACGCTCTTTCCATTTAGGATTTGGTGCTTAGGATTTAGGATTTTCACTTTCATCCCTTACTTCATCAACTCACCGACGGTCTCTTTCACCAGTGCGGCGCTCTCAGGATGGCGCATAACGACGATATCGGCCCCTGCCATGAGAAGGCTCATTGCCGTGATGCATTCCATGGCCACAGACCTCTCCTTCTCGTCGCCCATCTTGGGATCATCCGCCTTTGCCACCTTCGTCTCCTTCGTCTTCCATACCTCGTTGGCAAGGTTGCAGATGATGGGCGACTGGAGTTTTACGTCCTCCTGCGTCAGAGCAGCCATCCTGTCCCTCTCGATAACGGAATAGGAATACTCCATACCGTAGCCGAGACCTCCCGTCGTAGGATCGACTACGACCTTGTCTTCCGGAACGCCAAGGTTCCCGAGAAGGATATTCAGCTGCTTTGCAAGGTTCACGTCAATTGGCGTGGAGGCAAGCACCACATGGTTGTATCCGATAGCCATGGCTCCGATCTGCTTGTAATTCTTCTCCGACACCGGACCAATCGCTACGTTTTTCCCCTCGCAGACTTCAGCCACTCTCCGGAGCAGAACACTGTCCTTCTCGTCATTCGCCGTGCCCCAGACAATAAGCGGCACATCGATGGCGTCGGCCACGCTCTTCACCACGCTTACCACGTCCTCCACTTCCCTGTTCATGCCGTTGGGGTCAGCGCTCTTCAACTGGAGGGCAATCATCTCCGCCCCGTAGACGTCTATGCATTTCTTTGCCCATGCAACGGGATCGTGGATCACGTCCTTAAAAGGTTCCACGGCCCAGGCCTGCCACTCCGGCGGCTCGTGGTCCCAGACTTCAAAGGCTATTTTCGGAACGTTGGGCATATCGCCCTCAAATAGGTAAAACGGGTAGCACCCTTCACCTCCGACTTTCACCGCCTTCGGACCGGTTCCCAGTGTCACTTCCCTTATCTTCCCCGAGTATTTGATCTTTGGAATCTCAAAAGCCATATCTAACCTCCTTTGTTGAGCAAATCCCAAATCCGAAATCCGAAATCCGAAACCAGTTCTCAGCCATTCCTGGTGCGCCTGGGAGGGTATCCACCCGTTTAGGATTTAGAGTTTCGATATTGTTATCTCCCTTTCTCATGCATCCTGTTTCCTCTTCTCGCTCCCGAACCAGTCCTTGCTGTACCAGTATCTCATGGCTGTTTTCAGGAACTGCATGGCTTCCTCTCGTGAGCCGAGTTTCGCCTCCCAGTTGTCCTTGCTCTCCGGGCGGCCTTCCTCGAAGGTAGGTCCCAAAACCTTCACCTTCTTGCCTTCGAAGTCTTCCTTCTCTTCATAGGTGTATTCACTCATAAATCCCCCTTTAAAATGAGCTTTCAGCTGTCAGCAGACAGCCTTCAGCTTCTTGCTCTCTCTACTCCAGTCCGGCCGCTACCTTGGCGGCCTTCACGGTGTTCATCATCAGCATGGTGATCGTCATGGGACCGACGCCCCCCGGAACGGGCGTAATGGCGGAGGCCTTCTCTTTCACCCCCTCAAAATCCACATCTCCGCAGAGCTTTGCCTTGCCTTCGGGTGTCATCCCTATCCTGTTCACGCCGACGTCAATAACAACAACTCCTTCTTTTACCATATCTGCAGTAATTGCCTTTGGCCTTCCGGCGGCAACTATAAGAATATCTGCCCTCTTTGTGTGAAAAGCAAGGTCCCTGGTGCCTGTGTGACAGACGGTCACCGTGGCATTGGCTTCCTTTCCTTTCTGAACGAGCATCATGGCGATGGGTTTGCCCACGATGTTGCTTCTGCCGACCACTACCACCTCGGCTCCGGCAATCTGCACACCGCTCCGGACGAGGAGCTGCTGAATGCCATAGGGCGTGCAGGGGTAAAAGTGGGCTTCTCCGATCATCAATTTCCCCACATTGACAGGGTGAAAGGCATCCACATCCTTTGCCGGATCGATGGCGTAGAGGACTTTCGTCTCGTTGATCTGTTTGGGGAGAGGAAGCTGCACGAGAATTCCGTGTATCTTCGGGTCCCTGTTGTACTTCTCCACCAGGGCCAGGAGATCGGCTTCGGAGACATCCTCCGCCACATCCTCCTGGATCGAGTAGAATCCAAGCTCATGGGCCGTCTTCTGTTTGGCCGTCACGTAACTCACTGAAGCGGGGTTCTTCCCCACTATGATGGTTACCAGTCCCGGCACAAGATTGTGCTCTTCCTTGAGACGCGCCGTCTCGTTACGGAGTTCCTCCCGAATACGGGCCGCAGTCTCTGTTCCACTAATGATTTTTCCTGCCATAATCCCCCCTTTTAATAATCTGAAGCTGAGAAATTGAGAACGTGAGAAGCTGAGAGAACTTCGAACATCGCCACCTCAACTCTCGTAAATCCTCAAGTTCTTACCTTCTCATCTTCTTAAGTTCTTACCTTCGCCCTTACTTCAACGTCTTCCCAAAAATGGCATAGGCGTCGCCAAGGGCAACGGACTCCTTTCCTATGGAGAAGACGGTTCGCCCTTCAGTGTCTGCCGTGGCTATCTCGTCGTCGTTCCTTATGGTTCCTCCCACCCGGATACCCTGCTCTTCCGCGATATGCACCAGAGCGGCTTCATCGGCTGGCTTCATCCTGTTTATGAGCACGCTGGTCTGCCGTATGTTCAGACCCAACTCCATGATGAGATCCAGGATTCTCTTCGCTGTGAGAATGCCTCTGGGCGACCCGTCGGAAACAACGTAGAGCTGGTCGATATCCTGGGTCACAAGCCTGCTGATGTGCTCCATTCCCGCCTCATTGTCCACGACAAGGTAGGAATAGTTCTCCTTCAGCGTCTCAATATACCGTTTTGCGAGGCTGTTAGCCGCGCAGTAGCAGCCGGGGCCTTCGGGCCTGCCCATGACGAGCAAATCGAAACCCTTGTTCTCTATTACCGCCTCATGGACCTTGTACTCAAACCATACGTCCTTGGTCATCCCCTGGGGAACTTCCTGT
>CAYOYU010000006.1:50400-50976 GCA_964408265.1 uncultured Syntrophorhabdaceae bacterium | reverse complement strand
TTCATTATCTCCCGGGCATCGCCGATGGTCGTTGAAACCTTCACTCCCAGGACCTCGTTGAGATTGGAGTTGGGGTCCGCATCAACGGCCAGGACAGTACCATCCTTTACCTCCTCCACGAGATACCTCATAAGGAGACCGCATATTGTGGTCTTTCCCACGCCGCCTTTGCCTGCAACCGCTATGACCTTTGACATATCGCTTAAGCTCCTTAATTACAGTTGTTTACCCGCCGTCAAGTTCCGGATAGCCCCTTAAGGCCCCATCCTCCACCGTTTCCAAAAAAATACAGAAGCGGATTATAACACAACTCAAAGGAAGGTCTCAACGTCTCGCCTCCCCCGGTCTCGCCTCCGCTGCCTGAAAGGATGCAACCTCTCTCAATCTCGCCGTCACACCGGGAAAAGCCTTCTCATCGGTGTGCGGCAGAAACATGGCTGCAATGAACTCATCCATGAACGCCGGGGTGGTTGAAAGTTCCACATTGGTCATCATCTTGGCGATCTTCTCCGTCTCCACGATGAATCCTTCCGAGAATGAGAGGAGCCGTGCTCCCAGAAGAGAGCCGTTTCCCAC
>CAYOYU010000006.1:43413-50390 GCA_964408265.1 uncultured Syntrophorhabdaceae bacterium | reverse complement strand
CCGATCACCTGGGCTTCTTCCAGGTCCAGGTAGTGGCCAAACCCTCCTGCGATGATCACCGCATCCAGGTCATCGAAGGAGAGTCCCGCCTTGTCGAGAAGCACCTTGCAGCCGGCATACACGGCGGCTTTTGTGCGGATAAGGTTGTCCATATCCACCTCGGTGATCACGATATCCCGGTTGATCTGCGTCTCCCGCGCATAACAGATCACGTACTCGTACCCGTCCTCGCCCGCTCGCACCCTCTTTGTAGGGGCTTCCCTGTGGAAACGGCCGTTCTGATCAATGAGTCCCGCCTCGGCGAGTTCGGCTACCGCTGCGATAAGGCCTGAACCGCATATACCCATGGGCTTCGTCTTCCCTATGGTCAGGACCATGGGCTCCAGCGTGTCGGGATTGATCCGTATCTGCTCGATGGCTCCCCTGCCCGCCCTCATCCCGAATTTAATGCCGCCTCCTTCAAAGGCAGGTCCCGCGGAACAGGAAGCGCACATGAGCCAATCCCTGTTCCCGAGCACAATCTCACCATTCGTCCCTATATCGATGAAAAGGGCGGGCTGCTCTTTCTGGAACAACCCGGAACCGAGAACGCCGGCCACGATATCGCCCCCCACGTAGGATGAGACAGAGGGAAAAATGTAGATATGGACGTGGTCCATCAGGTCAAAGCCGAAATCGACGGCCCTGACCGGCGGGATGAAGGTTGCTGCCGGTGTGTATGGGGAGAGCATGATATACTTCGGGTCTATGCCCAGGACCAGGTGCGTCATGGTCGTGTTGCCGGCAAAGACGAGATGGGACACATCTTCCCGGGCTATCCCGCTCGCCTCCATCAGTTCCCCTATGATCCCGTTTATGGTGCCCCTGACAACCCCCTGAAGCTTCTTCAGGCCATCTTTCTTCTGGGAATACATGATCCGGGAGATCACGTCCTCGCCATAGCTCACCTGCGAGTTATAATCGGAAGATTCTGCGAGGGTGCACATCCCTCGACCTTTTTCCGTCTTCTCCTCACTCTTCATGAAGACCCTGCAGTTCACCAAATCCAGAAGCTGGCCGGTGATCGTGGTCGTCCCTATGTCGATAACGATGGAGTAATTCTTATCCTCTCTGTTTCCGGCCTCCACGTTGATGAGCTTGTATCCCTTCCTCGTAATTACCACGGTTACCGTAACCTTCCAGTCAGCCGCCCGCAGTACTCTGCTCAACTTCCTGATGACTATGAAATCGACGGAGACATCCTTGATGTCATAAGTGTGCTGAAGTTCCCTCATCATTCTTCCAAGGTCCGAGATATTATCTTCCGGAGAGGGCGGAGGCAGCTCAAGGTATTTCTTGAACACGGCCGGGTCCACCGTCAATCCCGTTACAAGCCTTTCGATATCTGAGGGGGCCAGGACATGCGGTGCTTCTCTCTTCCTTTTGAGCACAGCCCTGTCGATCTGGCTTTCCAGCGGTATCTCAACCACAAGGTCACCCTGCACCGCACTCGTACAGGCAAGTCTCACCCCTGCGGCGTATTCTTCCGGCGATATCATGGGATGTTCCGGAGTATCGATGGAGCCTTCCACTATTTTAACCCTGCATTTCCCGCAGGAACCATTCCCTCCGCAGGACGCATTGATATGAATCCCCGCCTTCATTGCTATCTCAAGGAGGCTTTCGCCGCCCTCAGCCATAAAGGTCCTGTCAATAGGAAGAAACTGTACCCTTAGTCCGGCCATCCAACCTCCTGGGCGATCTCAAACTGTACGTTTTGGCGGTGCAACTGAAGAACAGCGAACCATCACAACTCTTCACCTTATCCACTGTACCCCCCGGATAGTCTTGTGAATTATGTTAAGTACGAATAGATCGGATTGCAAGCGAGCAGTATGCTGATGCGAGTAGTAAACCACCGAAGGACATTTGGTTATTATAGCACAGTATGTGCCCCCGTGCAATACAGCCGGAGACTGCCGGAGCGGCCCGGCAAATGGTCGCGCGGAGCCCGGGGCTCCGTTGACCTGAAGCCCAAAAGGTCTTATTACTTTACCAATAGATCGCATAGTCGGGTCTTCCGGCAGACTGTAGCTGTTGTCTGAAACCCGAAGCAGATGATTTCAGGGAGGTCATATTTTGTCAAGACGCCGGCGATACGGAAATAAGCTCTCCACCATACTCTTCACCGCTTCTTTTTCTATTCTCTCCTGCCTCGGCCTCATCCAGCCCAAACCAGCGGAGGCAGCTCTCGCAGACCGGGTAACGGAGTCGGTCCTGTCCAATGGGCTGAAGGTCATTCTTCTCGAGAACCATAAGGCACCCTACGCGACCTTCCAGGTCTGGTACCGCGTAGGTTCCAGGAATGAAGAGTGGGGAAAGACGGGCCTTTCACACATGCTGGAGCACATGATGTTCAAAGGAACCAAGAAGGTGGGGCCGGAGCAGTTTTCCCGTCTCATTCAGGAAGCCGGGGGCGATGACAATGCCTTCACCTCAACGGACTTTACCGCCTACTTCGAGAACATCAGCGGAGACAGGCTCGACCTTCCCGTCTCTCTGGAGTCAGACAGGATGGCCAATCTCATCCTCAGGCAGGAGGATTTTCACACGGAGCATCTCGTTGTCATCGAGGAGCGGCGGCTCCGGACAGAGGACAATCCCCAGGCTTACCTGTACGAACAGCTTGAAGCCGCAGCTTTCCAGATCCAACCCTACCACTGGCCCGTGATCGGCTGGATGCCGGATCTGCAGAGCCTGACAGTGGAAGACCTGAAGGAGTACTACCGGAAACACTACAACCCCGCCAACGCTTTTCTCGTGGTGGTGGGTAACTTCAACCGGGAAAGGCTGCTGGAATCGATGGAGAAGAGTTTCGGTTCCATACCAAAGGGCCGGCCCGTCGAGCAGAACAGGCCCGTGGAGCAGCCGCAGACGGGAGAACGGCGGATAATCACCCAAAAAGAGGCCTTTACGCCTTTCGTGGCCATGGGTTACCATATTCCGAACCTGAAGGACCAGGACGGATATGTCCTCGAAGTCCTCGCCGCCCTCCTCTCTTCGGGAAAAAGCTCGCGCCTCTACAGAAGCCTCGTGAGGGAACAGAGAATCGCTCTCACGGCGAGCGCCGACAACTCTCTCCTTTCGCGGGATCCGCACCTCTTCTACATTGCAGCTGAGCCTTTGCCCGGCAAGAACCCGGCGGAGATCGAAAAGGCCCTCGACAAGGAGGTCCGGCGCCTCCAGGGGGAGCCCGTGGAGGAAAAGGAGCTGGAGAAGGCGAAGAATCAGTTGGAGGCTTCCTTCGTCTACGCACAGGATTCCTTCTTCTATCAGGCCATGCTCCTTGCCCAGCACGAGATAGCCCTGGGCTGGAGAACAATAGACGACTATGTGCCCTCTATCCGCAGAGTAACAGCAGAGGATATCAGGAGAGTGGCGCAGAAATATCTCGTTGAGAACAACAGGACGGTGGGTCTCCTTCTGCCGTTGCCACCGAAGGAGGGTACACAACCCCCTTCCGGATCAACAACCAGAGAAAGGATAACACGCTAAGGGGGTTCTGATGATGCCGTATTTGCGAACTGCAGCCGTCCTGCTGACCTTGCTCGGGTCTCTCGTGACCGCACCCGGGACATTGACAGCATCCTTTGATATTCCGCCTGTGGAGAGGACAAAACTGCCTTCAGGGCAGGTACTCCTCGTGAGTGAGGAGCACTCCCTCCCCTTCGTGACCATCCAGGTTCTCATCGATGCCGGTTCCGAAAGGGATCCGGCCGGCAGGGAAGGCCTCGCACATCTCACAGCACGGGCCATGCTTACCGGAACGGGAACGAGAACAGCCACGCAGATCAGTGACGTCCTCGACTTCCTCGGGGCTTCTCTCGATGCGTCGGCAGGCAGGGATTTCACCACCATCTCTTTGCGGGTTCTCAAGAAGGACCTTGACCAGGGCATCGCCCTCCTCGCCGATGTTCTCTCGGCACCCACATTTCCGGAGCAGGAAGTGGAGCGGGAGATCGAAAAAACAGTGGCGGCAATAAAATCCCGGGAAGATGACCCCGGTGAAGTGGCGGAAAAGGAGTTCATCAAAACCCTTTTTATCGACAACCCTTACGGGCACCGGCCGGAAGGCACTGTCGAAACGGTGAGCCGCCTCACCAGGGAAGCTGTTGTGGGTTTCTACCGGGATTGGTTCCGGCCGGAGAATTCCATACTCACCATAGTGGGCGACATTACAGGCCAGGAAGTCCGGACGCGGCTTCTCCCGAGGCTTGCCGGCTGGGAGGCGGCCAAGCTTCCCCCGTCTCCCTTCAAGGGTGCCTTCACGGAAGGGCCCAAAACCGTCAAGGTGAACAGGTCAATAACCCAGGCAAACATCATCCTGGGTCACAAAGGGATCAGCCGAAGCGACCCCGACTTCTACACAGCAATTGTGATGAACTACATTCTGGGAGGCGGCGGTTTCTCATCAAGACTCACCGATGCGGTGAGGGTGAAGCGCGGTCTTGCATATTCCATTGCCAGCTTCTTCGACTACGGCAAGTACCCGGGCTCCTTCCAGGTGATACTCCAGACCAAGAACAAATCGGCTGGCGAGAGCATCTCCCTTGTAGTCACGGAACTGAAAAGGATGCAGGAAGAGGCGGTCTCCGACGCCGAACTTGAAGGAGCGAAGAAGTATCTCATCGGCAGTTTCCCATTAAGGCTCGGCACCCAATCGAAGCTCGTCAACTTCCTCGGGCAGGTGGAATATTACGGGCTCGGCCAGGACTACGCCAGGCGGTATCCTGCGCTCATCGGAGCCGTGACGAAGGAGGATATAAAAAGGGTTGCCCTGAAATATCTTCACCCCAACAGTTACGTTCTTGTCGTGGTGGGCAATCTTCAGGAGATAGGAGCGGATATCCCCTGAACAAGGGTGTGACAGAGCCTAAGGCAGGTATTGGAACAGACGGATATATATGGAGGTGGTCCATGGCGCTTGTAGCGGCATACATTGGTCTGGGTCTTTTTACCGGCATCTTCAGCGGCGTTGTCGGTATCGGGGGAGGCGTGATTCTTGTGCCCTGCCTCGTCTTTCTTTTCGGCCTTACGCAGCATTGCGCCCAGGGCACGACAGTGGCCCTTCTGGTCCCCCCCATCGGGCTTCTTGCTGCCCTGACCTACTACAGGGCCGGCTACGTTGACGTGAAAGTTGCCGCCTACATCTGTCTCGGTTTCATTGTGGGCGGGCTGATAGGGGCCAGAATCGCCACTCACCTTCCCGCCGTCACACTGGAAAAGATTTTCGGAGGGGCCCTCTTTTTGATATCATTAAAGATGATCTTTGGAAAATGATGGCTCACCCCTTCGACATTTTTGTCGATAGGGTAAAGAGCTTCGACATTTTTGATGCATCGCCGGCTCCCAGGGCTGTTCGCTGCACCAGGTTGCAGCGAATAAAAAGGGCCACTTGGAACCATCCTTCCGGTGGCATACTTATTGCTAAAATTATATTCTGTCACTCGGCATTGACTGAAACCCTTATCTAAAGGAGGTACCATGTTCAAGGAATACCGACCACTCTCCAGACTCTACCGCTTTATACCTCTCATCCTTCTCCTCTGTTCTTTCTCCATCCTCGTTCAGTCTGCGCCGCTTCAGGCGGCTGAGAAGGGACGGCCCGCTGTTGATCTGAGCACGGCGATCATCCAGGTGGCCAAGAAAAACATACCTGCCGTGGTTCACATAGAAGTAACGGCACGGCAGGAAGTGGCAGCGCCGACCCTCCCATTTGAGAACGATCCCTTCTTCAGGTATTTCTTCGGCATCCCCAACAGACCCAAGAAATTCAAGAAAGAATCGAAGGGCCTGGGTACGGGAATGATCATCGATGGTCAGGGCTATATCCTGACGAACTATCACGTGGCCGGCGGGGCATCGAAGATCGACGTCCTTTTGGCAAACGGCAACAAGTATCCTGCCAAGCTCATAGGAAGCGACCCCAAGACCGATCTTGCCGTCATCAGGATTACCGCCAAAGAACCCCTTCCCTACGTAACCTTCGGGAACTCTGACAAAACAGAGGTAGGTGAATGGGTAGTCGCCATAGGCCACCCCCGTGGACTCGACCAGACGGTGACGCAGGGGATTATCAGCGCGAAACATCGCACAGGCATCACGGACCCGAGCAGCTACCAGGATTACCTCCAGACCGACGCCGCCACCAACCCGGGCAACAGCGGTGGGCCGCTCCTTAACCTGCAGGGAGAGGTGGTGGGAGTCAACACCATCATCGTCTCCGGCTCAGGGGGCTTTGAAGGGATAGGCCTTTCCATTCCCAGCAACATCGCCACGCACGTGGCAAAGACAATCATAGCGAAGGGTAAGGTCGACAGGGGCTGGTTGGGCATCAGCATGCAGGATGTCAACCCGGAACAGGCAAAATCGTACGGCTTCGCCAGCCCGACAGGTGCAATCGTCGCCGACGTGGTAGCAGGCGGACCTGCAGATAAGGCAGGCATCAAAAAGGGTGATGTCATCACCTCCTACGAAGGGAAGACAGTAACCAACGCTGCCATGCTCAGAAACCAGGTCGCCATCTCACCCGTAGGAGGAGATGTAAAGGTTGGTCTACTCCGCGGCGGGAAGAAACAGGACGTCACGGTAAGAGTCACGAACGCCCAGGAAGCGATCAAGCAGGTTGCCGTTTCGGTCAAGGAAAGGCTTGGCGCCGAGGTCCGGGCCCTTACGCCAAAAGAGATGGAACGGTTCGGCCTGGAAGAGAACCAGGGTGTAGCCATAAAGTCCGTGGAGCCCAAGGGTCCCTTAGGAAAGGTGGGGTTCGAAGTGGGTGATCTGATCCTTGAAGTGAACGGCCAGGCAGTGGCAGGACCCCAGGGATTGGCTGAACTGGTAAGCAACCTCAAGCCCCAGCAGCGCCTCACGCTCCTTGCCGCCGACCAGAAGACGGGCAAATCAGGGTATATCCAGGTTGTGACGAAGTAAAAGAGAAC
>CAYOYU010000006.1:29381-43313 GCA_964408265.1 uncultured Syntrophorhabdaceae bacterium | reverse complement strand
GTTTAGCGGATAGCGTTTAGCGGATAGCGTTTAGCGGATAGCGTTTAGCGGATAGCGTTTAGCGGATAGTTAAAAGAACAACTAAAACAAAAGAAAGGCGGATGGGGTTAACCCCATCCGCCTTATGTTATCCACTCTGTATCCGCTATCCGCTCCGACACCTAACTACCAATTCCACACCGGATTGGCTGGGGCTCTCGTCGCCCCCTCCCGCAGTCAAGCTGCCGGAGGCTCCCCCCTCTCGCGGCAGAAGCCGCTATACGCTATCCGCTCTACTCTCCACGCTAGAAAAGTCCTTTCACTTTGCCTGTCTCCACATCCACGTCAATCCGTCTGAATGCCGGGTCCGAGGCGGTTCCCGGCATGAGACTGATGGCGCCCGTCACAGGACAGAGGAACCTGGCCCCGGAATAAACCAGAACATCCCTTACCGGCAGCTTCCACCCTTTGGGTACACCCTTCAGTTCGGGGTCATGGCTCAGACTCAGGTGGGTCTTGACCATCATGGTGAAATAATCCTTCTTGTCCGGATCAGCCTGAAGTTTCTTGGCCTTTGCTTCGGCATCGGGAATCCACAGAACACCGTCGGCACCGTAAACGCTTTTGGCAATAACCTCAACCCTCTGCATAAAAGGCATCTCCATTGGGTAGAGGAACTGGAAGTCGACATGCTCCTCGCAGGCATCGATAACGGCATCGGCCAGCTCCAACGCCCCTTCTCCGCCTTTCAGCCAGTGCTCGGAAACCGCCACGCGGGCGCCTTCTTTCTCCGCATATTTCCGGACCATCTTGATCTCATTGGGGGTGTCGGTGTGGAAGCTGTTGATGCAGACAACAGGTTTCATGCCTGACATCTTCACCGTGCGGATGTGATGGAGCAGGTTCGGTATACCCTTCTCCAGGAGTTTCAGGTTCTCCTTTGTGTATTCTTCAGGAATTTTCAGTCCAGGAGCGACTCTCGGCCCGCCCCCGTGCATCTTCAATGCCCTGATTGTGGCAGTGATGACCGAGACATTCGGCTTCAAACCGCTGGTCCGGCATTTCACGTTCCAGAACTTTTCAAATCCGATGTCGGCGGCAAACCCGCTCTCCGTTACGTGATAATCAAAGAGCTTGAGGCCTACCCTGTCGGAGATAATGGACGACTGGCCAATGGCAATGTTGGCGAAGGGTCCCGCATGGACCATTACCGGCTGCCCTTCCACGGTCTGCATGAGCGTCGGATTGATGCTCTCCCTCATGAATGCACACATGGCGCCTGCCACCTCCAGGTCCTCCGTGGTCACGGGCTTGCCCACTTTGTCGTATGCCACGGTGATCTTCCCCAACCGTTCCCTGAGATCCCGAAGATCTCTGGCTATAGAGAGAATTGCCATGACCTCGGAACTGACGGCGATATCGAAACGGGACTGCATGGTGAAACCATCCATCCGCCCGCCCAAGCCTATGACAATGTTCCTGAGGGTCTGGGCACAGAAATCCATGACCCAGCCCATAGGCACGTTTTTGGAATCGATCTCCAGCCGCTTCAGGTTTCTCCTTGACAGTTCCTCGTCTGTGTAATTCCTCTGGTGCTGCATCCTGGAAGTCAGGGCCACCATGGCGAGGTTGTGGGCATTCATGATGTTGTTGATGTCGCCCGTCAGCCCCAGGGAGAACTCGGTGAGCGGAATGGCCTGGGCATTGCCGCCTCCGGCAGCGCTGCCCTTGACGTTCATCGTGGGACCGCCGGAAGGCTGCCGGATTGCCGCGCCCACATTCTTCCCCCTCTTCCCGAGCCCCTCGACCAATCCCATGGACGTGGTCGTCTGGCCCTCACCCAGAGGCGTTGGCGTGATTGCCGTCACCTCGATATACTTCCCGTCGGGCCGATCCCGGAGGCGTTCCATGATCTTCATGTAGTTCAGTCGTGCCAGTCTGCCCGCGCAGATCATCTCTTCCTTTTCGAGGCCCAGCTCCGCCTGCATCTGGTCGATGTTCTTCAGGTTCTCCTCTGCTGCCTCCGAAATCTCCCAATCGCTCATTTTTGTCGCGTCGTACGGCATACCTTATCCCCCTTTTTTCGTTTGTTTGTAACCTCAGGCTCCATATTCTTGTACGAGCCTCGGTACAAGCTACCAGTAAATATAGATTGTGAAATTTGAATGTCAAGGTTGTGCCGAGAATAAGGGGCTGAACTTAGGATAACAGGGACAACTCCGGAAAAGGGAGAGAACCATTGGCAACCGCTTCGAGGAGAGCACGGTAGGACTCTCCTTCCAGCATCTTGCCGCGCTTTTCAGCGCCATTAGCCAGGACCAGGCATTTACGTCCAAGCTCCTCGACGGCTCTCAGCCGCATCGCATCCGTAAGCACCGGTTCCCGGAGAATCTTCAAAAGGGCGTATATCCTGAACCTGTCCATGGCCTCGTATCTGTGGGAGAGCTGATCCTCATGCCCCCCGTGTTTCGTAATGAGCGGCTCTTCGATAAAACGGACGGGGTAACGGCAGGAAATTCTGAGCCACAGATCGTAATCCTCGCAGACGGGCAGCGACTCGTCGAAGAGACCTACAGTGTCGAAGACATCTCTTTTGATGACAACCGAGGAGGGGCTGACGATACAGAGCGGAAGAGACTGTTCAAAGATGTAGCCTGAATACTTCCTGTGGCGTTTCTTCTGATTCAAATGGCGGCCGTTTCTGATCCAGATTTCATCGGTGTAGGAGATCAAAGCCCCCTCCCGTTCCATAATCTCCATCTGGACCGAAAGCTTTCCTTTTCTCCAGAGATCATCGACGTCGAGAAAAGCGATGTAGCCCCCCCTGGATACCTCGATACCCCTGTTGCGGCCGCTGCTGATGCCTCCGTTAGGCTTCCAGACATACCTGACAGGCAGGTCACGGACCTCGGCAAAGGAGCCGTCTGTTGACCCGTCGTCAACAACGATCACCTCTTTATCCTTGAAATCCTGTCTAAGAACGGAGAGGGTCGCCCCCTTAAGGTAAGACCTTCTGTTGAAGGTGGTTATTATTACGGAGACCCTGGGTGGTTCAGGGAGGAGTCTGTTTGGCATGTCCTGGATGGGGAAATCTATTTCACGTTTGTGATAGGCTGAGTCTTATCTGGATCCCTAGGGGTCCCTTTGTCAGATCGAGGGTCCATACAGGCATAATCATGGTACTCTGGTAGTTCCTCTCAAATCCGTGCTCCGACAGGGAGACTACTTCCACCGGGAAGGTCCAGATTTCAGCGGGTCTGTCGAATTCGAGGGTAATATCGACGTTCTGATAGGGATCATGGAGCATAACGGAACGCGAGTGATCGAGTACCTCCTTCACGGTGAGAGGGTATCTCTGACCGTCCGTTTGAAGGTATCTGTCGCCACCGCTGCCGAGAAGAGCGAAGTTGAACTCTATGCCCAGCCTGAACATCTCAAGGGAATCGGACGAGATGGTATAATCAGCCAGAAGGGCAGGCTCCCCCTTCTTGAGGGTCACCCGCTTCTCTATGGCCAGGGGTAGCCCCTTCCCTTCCCTCCAGAAATGGCCTTTTCTCACCATGGAGAGACAAACAGAGCTTCCATCCTTTTCCAACTCCGCGCCATATGCTTCTTTTACGAAGTCTCCGGGCTCAACATACAGGCTCTTATAGACCTTGTCGAAGGCGGCGTCCATGCCCAGAACATGGTCAATGAGCGAAACCCTCCGGTGCCAGTCGTAGTGGAGCAGTTCCTCAAGGCCTTCTTCCTTTGCCATAACGAGATCATGGATCGTCTTCGTGCCGTCGGCAACGGTAGCAGACGACGCCTCTTTCACCTTGTCGTGATAGCCCTCATATCGTCTCGTCAGCGTGGCCAGTACGTTCGTTGATGACGGCTTGTAGTCCAGTCCATACATCACACCGCCCTCAGCGGGCATGAATGCTGCCTCTACAAGGTTGTTCGAGAGGATGGCTTCGTCTTCTCCGTCCACGTTGCGGTCTTCGAAGTACCCTTCCACAAAGGGATCTTTCGGATCGAGAAGTTTCTCCGCCTCTATGAGATGGCTGTAGACTGACGCCCTCAGGTGGGGAAGGTAGAGGCCGCCAAAAACTCCATGCCAGTAGCTGTCGTTCGCCTGGGCCATAAAGATCTCATTCTTTGCGCCCTTGTGACTCCCGGCCTTTCTTGTCAGGGAGAGAATCTTCTTGTGCATGTCATTGCTCTCAGGATATTTCACCAGAAAAAACTTGTAGTACCCGCCCTTCAGGAATCTCTTCTTCCCGGGATCTTCACTATGGAGACGGACATCGTATTCGTTGGTAAGCCTGGCCGGCAGACACCATCCCCCCATCTCCTCGTAGGACTGGCAGTCAAGGTAGACGAGCCCCTTGGGAGGATTCTGCGCCATATACTGACTGAAGGTAACTGTCTGAAGCCAATCTTTCTGTTCCGTGAGGTAGGCGAAGAAGTCTCGAAGCCAGTTCTCCCCGTATACAGAGGCGTAAGTTCCAGGCCAAAGGCCGAATTTCTCACCGTCGTCGCCAAAGACGGCCAGGTCGCCGCCCTTTTCCTTAATTTCCCTGAAACACTTGTCAACCTCAGCCATAGGCTTGAAGGGGATTGCGTATCTGAGTACTTCGAGGCCCGGAAATATGCAGAGTTTCTGCCCGGCAAATTCGGAGACGTAATAGCCGTAGAGTTCTTCTTCGGCAATTCCCACAGCCTTGAAGTGGTTGTCGTCGACGAGCGTATAGGAGACTCCCGCCTTATTCAGGACTCCCGGTATGTGGGGTTCGTAAACGCGCTCGGCAAGCCAGATCCCTTTCGGCCTTTCACCGAAGACTTCCTCCATATAATCCATGTGCAGGCCGATCTGAGCCACACCTTCCTCTTCAGGAAGAAGGGAAAGCACCGGCTCGTACATCCCGCCCGAGACAATCTCTATCTGCCCTCGATCCTTCAACTCCTTCAGGAGGGCGATATAGTTGGGCTTGTTCTTATGGAGCCAGGAGAAGAGGAAGCCGGAGAAGTGGAGCCCTATCTTGATCTCGGGAAACTCTTTCAATACCTCGAAAAAGGGTGCGTAAGCCCGGGCATAGGCCTCCTCGAGGATAAAATCCATGTTCCCGACAGGTTGATGATTGTGGATGCACAGGATGAGGTTCATGGGACCTCTTATGGAACGCTTTTTGTTTTTAGGAGAAATGGCGGGGTCGACGAGAATTGAACTCGCGGCCTCCGGCGTGACAGGCCGGCGTTATAACCAGGCTTAACTACGACCCCGCAAATACTGACACTTTTATGGTAGGCGGAACAGGGATTGAACCTGTGGCCCCCGGCTTGTAAGGCCGATGCTCTCCCGCTGAGCTACCCGCCCGATGGTCGAACTTGCAGACCTGCGTAATATAGCAAGTCCATTCCCAAAAGTCAATCCAATCATGCAATTTTCAGCCATTGCCGCATCGGTCATGCGATCTCTGCTTCCTCTTCATAGATCAGGATCGGTCTTTCGTGGTTCACGATGACCTCTTCGCTGATAACGCATTCTTTTACATTCGCCAGGGATGGAATCTCGTACATCACATCGAGCATTACCTTCTCCATGATGGCTCTTAAGCCTCTGGCGCCGGTCTTCTTCTTCATAGCTTCCCGGGCAATACCCCGGACCGCCCCCTCTGTGAAGGTGAGCTTTACGTTCTCCAGTTCAAAGAGCTTCTTGTACTGCTTCACAATGGCGTTTCTCGGTCTCTTCAGGATCTCCACGAGGTTGTCTTCGCTCAGTTCCTCAAGGGTCGCAGTGATGGGCAGCCTGCCGATGAATTCAGGTATGAGCCCGTATTTCAGAAGGTCTTCCGGCTGTATATCCCTGATGAGGTCAGAATACCTCTTGTCCCTTCCACCTTCTACGTCCACGCCAAAGCCTATTCCCTTCTTGCCTATGCGGTTGGCAACAATGCCCTCGACCCCGTGAAAGGCGCCGCCGCAGATAAAAAGGATATTCTTCGTATCCACCTTGATGTAATCCTGCTGGGGATGTTTACGTCCGCCCTTGGGTGGAACGTTGGCCACAGTGCCTTCGATGATCTTGAGGAGAGCCTGCTGAACACCCTCACCCGATACGTCTCTGGTAATGGAGGGGCTGTCGGTCTTGCGGGAGATCTTGTCGATCTCGTCAATATAGACGATCCCCCGCTCGGCACGCTCCACATTGTAATCCGCTGCCTGCAGGAGGTAGAGGATGATGTTCTCCACGTCCTCTCCCACATAACCGGCTTCTGTCAGCGTGGTGGCATCGGCCATGGCAAAGGGTACATGAAGCAGCCTGGCAAGTGTCTGGGCGAGAAGCGTCTTCCCTGAGCCCGTAGGCCCGATAAGAAGGATGTTGCTCTTCTGGATCTCCACGTCGTCAAAGTTTGCCTTCGTTTCTATCCTCTTATAATGGTTATAGACTGCCACGGAGAGGACTTTCTTGGCAAAATCCTGGCCAATCACGTACTCATCGAGAAGTTTTCTGATTTCATGGGGTTTCGGTATAGAGGTCTTGATATAGTCGAATTTCTCCCTCTTCACCTCTTCCTGGATAATCTCATTGCAGAGATCTATACATTCGTCGCAAATGTACACCATGGGCCCGGCGATGAGCTTCTTCACCTCATCCTGGCTCTTTCCACAGAAGGAACAGTGAAGCTTCATGGTCCTTCCGTTATTCTTTTTGATCATTGTCATGTCCTCTTCTCCACTATTTCATCTATGATACCATATTCTTTGGCCTGCTCAGGGCTCATAAAGTAATCCCGTTCCGAGTCCTGGGATATCTTTTCGATGGGCTGACCCGTATGCTTGGCCAATATCTCACTTATTTCCTGCCGCATCCGCAATATCTCTTTCGCGTGAATCTCAATATCAGTCGCCTGACCCTGTGCTCCACCAAGAGGCTGGTGGATAAGAATCCGCGAATGGGGAAGGGCATATCTCTTCCCTTTTTCGCCGCCTGCCAAAAGCACGGCTCCCATACTCGCTGCCTGGCCGATGCACATGGTTACCACCGGCGGCTTGACGTACTGCATGGTATCGTAGATGGCAAGGCCGCTCGTAATGTATCCCCCGGGGCTGTTTACATAAAGATATATCTCTTTTGTGGGGTCTTCGGATTCGAGGAACAGAAGCTGAGCGATAATGATATTCGCCACGTTGTCATCAACTGTCGTGCCGAGAAAGACTATCCTGTCCTTGAGCAGACGGGAGTATATATCATAGGCCCGTTCGCCCCTTCCATCCTTCTCGATAACCATTGGGACCAGTGTCATGCGTTCTCCTTTATTATCGCGTTGTCCATGAGGAAGTTGAGGGTCTTTTCCTGGATGATCCCTTCCCTCAGATTGGCCAACAGATTGTACTCTTCATAAAAGGCTTTTACGTCTTCGTAAGGACGCCTTGTTTCCTCGGCCATCTTCTGCATCCGGCCCTGGACATCGCCTTCATCAGCCGTGATATTTTCCTTGGCGGCAATCTTGAAGAGGATGATTTCCGACTTTATCTTCTCCTCTGCCTTTGCCTCAAAATCCTGTCTGAAGTTGGCTTCGAGCTTCAGTCTCTCTTCTTCCGGGAACCTGTCCATGTTGAGACGGTTTCTGGCATCCTGGAGCATCGATTCGATGCGCCTCTCCAGGCTCCTGGGAGGAACAGGAATCTCCACGGCTTGGATCAGCTTCTCCACTATCTGACGGGAAATCGCCTGCTTCCACGCCGACTCTTTCTCCTTTTCTATCTACTTGGCCATTCCCTCTCTCATGGCCTCCATGTTATCAAAGTTGAGGTCTTTTGCAAAGTCATCATTTACTTCCGGACGGATCTTCTGCCTCAGCTCCTTCAGTGACAGTTTGAAAAGAATGTCTTTGGAGGCAATGTCCTTGTCGGGGTAGTCGTCAGGGAAATGAATATTCGCTTCTCTCTCCTCACCCGGTTTCATCCCGTAGAGAGCATTCTCGAATTCAGGCATCAGGTTGGCTGCCCCCAGTTCCACCGGGTAAGCCTCAGACTTCACCTCTTTCATGGGCTTGTCGTTCTGGTAACCCTGGTACTTGATTACAAGAAAATCGCCCTTTTCTGCGCCTGCCTCTGATTCCTTTGCCTGGATCTGGGCGTGCATTTCAACAAGGCCGTCGATCCTTTTGTCAATCTCCTCGCTGGTGACCGTGATGGGCTCGACCTGGACTTCCACTCCTTTATATTCGGGCAGTTCTATTTCCGGCAGGACCTCGCACTCGAGTGTATATCCGCTGCGGCCTTCTTCCTCGATAAAATCCACAAGAGGCTCGGCGATGGGCTCCACCTTCGCTTCGACAAGAGCATATCTCATGGTGGTTTCCACCATCTTCTTCTTTACCTCTTCCTCTATGTGGTCCTTGTAGAAATTCATCAATATCGGTCTCGGTATCTTGCCGGGCCTGAAGCCCTTTATTTTAGCCCTTTTCTTCAGCTCATTATAGATACCCTCTCGTAAGGCGGCTATTGTCTCGTCAGGAAGTATGACTTCTATCTTCTTCCTCACTTTGTCGAGCGCTTCAACTTCAATCTTCATGAGTCCTCCGGGAATTTTCGAATCAGACCACCGTCGTGTAATCTGATATTATAAACCTAACCTCGCATATTATCAAGCTGTTTCAGGATTGGGGGGGGCAGGGCATGCCGTCTCCCCTGCCCCTTACGATTGCCTGTCTTTATAATCCTTGTAACCGAACCTTTTCACCACTTCTACCCTCCCGCCGTCTCTCACCACTGCAATGTGAGGGAGGTTTATGCCGTTGAAGGTGGTATTCTTCACTATGCTGTAAAGGGCCATGTCCCCGAAGAGGAGTCTGTCTCCTCTTTCCAGGGGATCATCAAAGGAGTAGTCGCCAATCACATCCCCGGCAAGACAGCTCGGCCCCGCCAGCCTGTAGGTGTGACGTTTCTCGTCCGGCTGCCCGGCCATCATTACTTCCGGTCTATAGGGCATGAGAAGGACATCGGGCATATGTGTCTCGGCGGATGCGTCCAATATGGCAATATCCAGGTCGTTCCGCACGATATCCAGAACTGATGCGATAAAGACACCTGCGTTATAGACGCTCGCCTCTCCGGGCTCGAGATAGACCTGAGTCCCGTATTTCTTCTTGAATGTCCGGACGATGCGTATGAGCCGCTCCAGATCATAATCATCGCGGGTAATGTGGTGGCCGCCTCCGAAATTGACCCATTTAAGGCCTTTCAGGTACCTTCCATAGAGTTTTTCGAAGGATCTGAGGATTCTTCCGAGAACGTCCGAGTTCTGCTCGCACATGGCATGGAAATGGAGGCCGTCCACAAGGCTTCGGTACCCCTCGAACTCTTTCTCGAAGGTATCGGCCAATATCCCGAGCCTCGATGACGGTGCACAGGGGTTGTACATCTCACAGTCAACCTCGGCGTATCCCGGATTGACCCGCAACCCTATTTCCAGACCCTTCGACTTTGCCCTTTTTCCGTATCGTTCGAGCTGATGGAAGGAGTTGAAAATAATAGTGTCCGAATATCTGATGATGGGGGCAATTTCACTGTCCTTGTATGCTGCGGCGAAGGTATGCACCTCTCTCCCGAATTCCTCCCGGCCGAGTCTTGCCTCGTTGAGGCCGCTCGCACAGGTCCCGTCAAGGTATCGGCTCATCATGGGAAAGGTGGCAAAGGATGCGTAAGATTTCAGGGCATGAAGAATCTTGCAGCCTGTACGGTCCTTCACGTATCGAAGGAGGCTCATATTCTCCTCGATGAGTGTTTCATCGATAAGGTAGAAAGGTGTCTCTGCGGTGCCTTCCGCAATCTCCAGAAATCTTCTGTCCGCGGCGGCAAATTTCTTCTTCCTGGCCCTTTTGATGAGGCCCGTCAAGGTCCTGAGTCCCTTCTCGTCAAGTTCCTCAAGCACCTTCTTCCGGCCGCTCTCCGGCAAATCGTGATACATTGCGCCGGCGCACGCCTCTTTTGCCAGAATCGCGCGGACCGCCTCTTCGATTTGTCTCTTTGCCTTCATAGACCGGTATTTTACGTCAGTTCAGGAAGCGGTGAACATTCGGCTACCTGCCAGGGAAGTCCGTAGGTGTTGAGGGCCTCCATGAACCTGTCGGGGTCGAGCTGTTCCACGTTATACACACCCGCCCCCTGCCAGACGCCGGTGAGCATCAGCAGGGCGCCGATCATGGCGGGCACTCCCGTGGTATAGGCGATTGCCTGGGTCCCCGTCTCCTTGAATGCATCTTCGTGGTCACAGACATTGTAGATGTACCTGGTAAGATCCTTTCCATCCTTCTTCCCTGTCATGATATTCCCGATAACCGTCTTCCCTGTATATCCCGTGCCGAGCGAGGCCGGTTCCGGAAGGAGGGCCTTGAGAAATTTGATGGGAACCACTTTGCATCCCTCATATTCGACTTCGTCAATACGGGTCATACCTACGTTTCTCAGTACCTTGAGGTGGTTCAGGTAGTTGTCGGAGAAGGTCATCCAGAATCTGGCCCTCTTCAGTCCCTTGATGTTCAGAACAAGCGACTCAAGCTCTTCATGGTAAAGAAGATAGCTTTCCTTCGTGCCCGCCAGAGGGTAGTCAAATCCGAAATGAACGCTCCCTTCCTCGATAATAGCGGGAGTCTCGATCCATTTCCCCTTCTCCCAGTGGCGCACGGTCTGCGTCACCTCGCGTATGTTGATCTCAGGGTTGAAATTCGTCGCAAAGGCGTGCCCGTGAGAGCCGGCATTGCAGTCCAGGATATCGAGATAATTTATTTCGTCAAAAAGGTGCTTCTGTGCATAGGCGGCAAATATATTCGTCACTCCCGGGTCGAACCCGGAACCGAGTACGGCCATTATCCCTTTCTGCCTGAATCTCTCATGATACGCCCATTGCCAGCTGTATTCAAAGTGGGCCTCGTCGAGGGGTTCGTAGTTGGCCGTGTCGATGTAGTTGACTCCCCTTTCCAGGCAGGCGTCCATGATATGGAGATCCTGGTACGGAAGGGCGAGGTTGAGGACGAGATCAGGCTGAAACCTGTCTATGAGCGCAACAAGTTCGGGTACATTATCAGCGTCAACCTGGGCGGTCTGAATCTCCCTGCCATATCTCTCTTTCACGTCCCGGCGGATGGCCTCACATTTGGAGAGCGTCCTACTCCCTACCATTATGTCAGTGAAGACCTGCGGGATTTGGGCACATTTGTGGACCGCAACCGTGGCCACGCCTCCGGCTCCGATTATCAGAATTCTTCCGTTCTTTTCCCGTTTATCCATACGACTCTCCTGCACAACAGATTCCCACGGGCTTACGGCCGTGGTAACTATACGGTACCGGCAGATTTGTCGGCATTCATCCGCCCCGGGCTCCGGGCACCCCTGGCAGGCCGCGGGATTTTCTGCCGGCCAACCATCCTTTCAGACAGCGGGGTACCCCCCCTTCCGGCGAATCTCCCGTGATCTATCTGCTGCCGGAATGGAGCAGCATGAGAATCTCCCGTGCAACCTTTGCGGCCGCGACAGAAGAAACAAAGGTGGCATCATAATCAGGGGCCAACTCCACCACATCGGCTCCTACAATGTTCATCCCTTTGAAAAGAAGAAAATATTCCATGATCTCCCTGAACGTGAGACCGCCCGGTTCCGGAGTGGTGACACCCCTCACGAGGGATGGGTCAAAAGCATCCATGTCGAAGGTCAAGTAGACCGGCACATCGCGCTTAAGAAGGGAGGAAAGCGACGCCGGCGAATCGATGGGACGGAGCTCCCTAAACTCCTCCCGTGTGCCGGAACGTATTCCTATCTGGTACAGCTCCCCAAGGTCCAGTTCCTTGACCCGCTTCATTACCGTGGCATGAGAAAGCTTCTCCCCCTCATACTGGTCTCTCAGGTCACAATGGGCATCAAAATGAACAACCTGCAGATTACCGAACTCTTTCTTCAGGGCTTTGAGGATCGGATAGGTTATGAGGTGCTCGCCGCCGAAGATGAGCATCTTCCTGCCTTTTTGAGCCACCTCGGATACAGCCTGTTCTATGAGTTTAAGAGACTGCCCCAGATTGCCATGAGGCAGTTCCAGGTTGCCTGCATCGTCAAATCTCATATCTTCCAGATCTTCATCCAGGTAAGGGCTGTAGGTCTCAAGGGTCCACGACGCCTTTCTGATGCTGTCGGGAGCAAACTTCGTTCCGCCCCGGAAAGAAGAAGTGGCGTCGAGCGGACAGCCAAGCAGAACAATCTCTGCGCCTTCTCCGCTTGCAACGGATCCCATGTACTCGCTGTTAAAGGAGGTTTTCATGAAAAATGGTCTCTGAAAAATATCGGGTCAAAGGAAATCCGCCCCTACGCAACCCTGCGAACAGAGCGGACCTGATTATGCTAGTCCCACAGAACTACGCCGGCGAAAACAGCCCCGATGGTGGTTACTTTGTAGGTGGCGGAGATAGCCTTTATCTCTTTAATGGGCCGGTTCCTGACTTCCATACCCTTTTCCACCATCTTCTTGACCTGCTCCACCACAACCTTTTCCTCTGCACGTGCCGAGTATTCCATGATCAGACCGGCACGGTTCGTGTCTTCCGGTATACCTATGGCAACAGCGGAAGATATGACGTCTCCGGGAATATCACTATAGATCGACGCGTAGGCTACCGGCACAAGGGCTCCCTGCGGCAACGCAGCCGGACGCGGTTTCAATTCTTCGCAACCGGGGGGGAGGATACTGCTCATTCTCACCAGGTTCGTGTCTCCCACACCTGAAGCGAGAAGAGCGCCGTCAAAGGCATTCAATAATGAGAATCCGTCAGATGAACCGCTTACAAGAAAAAACTTAGTGGGTGTCTTAATAATCACTTTGACCACCTCCCAAACTCGTTAATACCCAGCAGGTTTGCGGGTGATTGACCTCGCGGTCGTAACCATAAAGTCCTGTTAAGTGCTGCCCTATTGCCTTCACTCCGCAGTCCTCCTTCAGACCTTTTCTGCCCCCGAGGGGACTAAAAATTAGGAGGCGAAGATATCCACAGGACAAAGGCCTTGTTATTTCGCCTATTCGCTATGTAGTGTTTCCGTGTTGCCTTAAAATAGAAGCATTCACCTTTCTTCAACTTGAAGGGTTTTCCTCCAAGGACCAGTTCGATGCTTCCCGCCAGAACAAAACCGAATTCCTCACCTTCGTGAGGTTCTTCTTCTGGTGTCTTCTCGCCCACGCCCAATTCGAGGAATGCAGGGTCCATCATTCTGTTTTGAGCGGCAGGGACAAGTATCTGGAAGTTCTTTACATCATCCCTCTCGAGCTCAACCCTGTCCTTAAGCTTGAAGACAATCTTCTCGTCAAGGGCACCGTTGAAAAATGTGGAGGGCTTCTCGTCGAGTGCGTCAAGAATACCGAGAAGGCTTTCCACCGACAGGGACGTATGGCCTCGCTCCACTTGGGAGATAAAACCCTTCGTCAGCCCTGCCCTCGTAGCAAGCTCCTCCTGCGTGAGGGACTTGGCCTGTCTCGACATTTTTATTCTTTCCCCTATCTTGGAACCGTCTATCGTCATACTAACAGTATACCGTCACTAAAAGTTTTGTTTATTAAACTCCAGAATAGAAAACTTTGTCAAGTAGATTTTTATTTAACTTTAGGGTTTACTATGCTAAACTCGATGGTCGGAGTCAAAGATGCTTGCCAGTCAAGGAATTACAGAGTTTTTTTCACACATTGGAATCTCCTGTATATTTCATCTACCCGGTATTCACACACTTTCTCTGAACGAGAAGTTCGCAAAATCAGAAATCAACGCTTTCATGGCGCGGCATGAGTCAACAATGGTCTCCATGGCCGATGGCTACGGACGGGTTTCCGGACAGCCCGGCGTGGTTATCGTCACCCCGGGACCGGGACTGGGCAATACCGTGTCGGGTTGTATGGAGGCCTACGGTGATGACGTTCCTCTCATTATTCTC
>CAYOYU010000006.1:24229-29371 GCA_964408265.1 uncultured Syntrophorhabdaceae bacterium | reverse complement strand
GGAGATAAGACATGGGGAAAGGCATTCTTCATGAGTTGAAAGAGCCGGAGAACATTTTTCTCCACTTTGCCAAGAAGACCTTTTCCGTGTTCCACCGGGACGCCATTCTGCCGACACTGGCCGAAGCATATTCGATTGCCACATCGGGGAGAAAGGGACCCGTAGTCGTATCTATTCCCTTCACGTTTCTGGAAAAAGAGATTCAGTGGCCCGCCATTTTCCCTGACCGGGCCTGCCAAGACCATATCGTTCCGGATCTCGGCGGCTTAGAGGAAATCCTGGAGGGAAAGGAGAAACCCCTCATCATCGGCGGACGGTCCCTGATGTTCGAAGCGGCCCGCCCCATCATCGAATCTATCTGCAGGGCCTCCTCAATCCCCTTCCTCACCACCACTTCGGGAAAAGGTATAATCCGGGAGGACCGCCCTTACGCCTTCGGCAACGTTATGCAGCCCGAGGTCGTGCGGGATATGATTTCCTCCTCCGATCTTGTCATAGCTATAGGCACAAGACTCCGGGATGCGGACGCGCGGAGGCGTGGAGTACATATAAAGGAACTCGTCCATATAGACATCGATGATACCTGGATTGGGAAGAATTATCCCACCCGCATGGCTGCAACCGGCGATCTCCTGCCTGCCCTGGAGGAATTGCGTGCAGCGCTCCGGGGCAGGCGGTTCCGTTGGGACCTCACCGAACTCGGTGCGGCATGGCAGGCCGAAAAGAAGGACCTTCGCCGGCGGGCGCCGGGACTGCCCATGATCGATTTACTGAGGGACGTCATACCAGAGGAAGCGATTATAGTCTGCGACCTCAACTATCCTTCCTACTGGGCCGAGTACCATCTTCCAATCTACCATCAACAGACCTTCCTCATGCCCAGGGGCATCTCCCCCATTTTCTATGCCCTTCCGGCCGCCATGGGGGCAAAGATCGGACGACCAGAGAGGCCCTGCATAGCTCTCTGCGGCGATGGAGGAGTCCTGCCCACACTTGGCGAACTGGCAACAATGGCGAAATACAAGATCCCTGTTGTCGTCTTCCTTTACAACAACGGAAGCTTTGGGATTCTGGAGGAGTTGATGAAGTCCAACTATGCCACGGAAGGTTCCATGGAACTGACAAATCCTGATTTCATCAAACTCGCCCGCTCCTTCGGCCTCAAAGCAAAGAGGACTGCAACCCTTGAAGGCCTCAGGAAAATATTTGACCGGCATATTACCTGGGATGAACCCTTTCTTATCGAATTCCGCCAACCTATACTCCCGGCACCGTGGAGGGCGTAACCGTCTGAGATCCCCGGAAATGCCCTTTTCCCGCCACTCTTCTCCAGGCATTTGACGAAGCCCACTGTTATGGTGTACCTTTTTGGCAGGTTTTGGATTTATGGTTACAAACAGACATACTTCAGAAGATTGTTCATTGCTGGTCAACCTGAATCAGCCTGAGACCAGATGAAGACAGCCCGAACAAATCCCTGCCCCTGCGGAAGCGGAAAGCCCTACAGCGTCTGCTGCGGCCGCCAGGAAGGCGGAAATGGACTGCTTCCCGACCATCTCAGGACGGGGACTCCCGTAGACGAGTACCTTGCCCTGCTTCAGGCAATAGCACTCTACCACGAGACAATCGCCCAATTTGATGAAGAGGGTCGGGAACTGGCCAGGGTAAACCAACTCTTCGAAAGTACTTACCGTCCGGGCTCATCGGGGGGTGTCTCGGACAGCCTTTATGTGCCCTGGCTTTACTTTGACGTGCCTTTCGGGAGGGAACGGCAGACGGTCTGTGAAAGGTTCCTCCAATCTGCCACCGATTTCAGCCTGAACGATCCCGGTCCTACCCTGCTGAAGCAGATGTCCGATTCCTATGTAGCCTTCTACGAGGTCCTTAAAGCTACTCGAGACCGGATTACCTTCAGGGAACTAGGCACCGGGATGGAATGGAAGGTATCCCGTACCGTTGAACCGTCGAAAACAAGAATCAGGAAAGGCGACATCTGGTTCATACGGTTCGTAGGACCTCCCGGCAATGCCTATATCTTCAGCACCCCTTACATATTCCCAGCATCTTCCGTGGACGATCTCGAAGAAACGGTGAAGAAACAGTGGCAGGCAGTGAGAACACTGCAGCGCCCGCGGACCGGAGTGGATGATTCCTTTCGCAGGTTCTGCAAGGCCACGCTTACAGCCTGGGCCGACTTCCTGCTGGCCCCGCAGGAGGCAAAGAATACACAAAAAGAAGCCCGGCCCAAGAGCGTGCGGTCCAAACCTCCCGGTCCGGAAGGCGAAAACAGAGAATACGACGCAGCCCAGCTTCACTCAAACCCCGAAATAAGGGAGTTTCTCCGGCAGCAGGCAGAAGATTATTACCACGAAGAATGGGTTCGGGAGAAGATACCTGCACTCAGCGGCCTTACACCTTTGGAAGCAGCCTCTTCCAAAGAGAACAGAAAACAGGTGGAAGCCCTTCTCGATGGAATCGAGGATATGCAGGAGTCCAGACCTGAGGACCCCTTCCGCGTAGACGTGAATGGCCTCAGGAGGATCCTGGGCCTCCCGGAAAAGAAGAAACACTGAACAGCCCCTTCAATTTTTCGAATGATTCTATTGAAAATGAAGATCCACGGATGATAGCTTCAGGAAGTCCCAATAGTAGATCCCCGGGAGGATAGATGCCATGATGGATAGCGAAGAAATGGATAGCTATCTCAGACCCACGGAAACCATCGATTGTGACAACCGGAATATCAGGGAGATGGCAACGCGTCTCACCGCCGGTGTTGCCGGGGAGACTCAAAAGGCTTCAAAGCTTTTCTATTTTACCCGTGACGACATCCATTACAACGTCTACATGATTTCCACCCGCCTTGAGGACTTCAGGGCAAGCAGGGTCCTTGAAAGGAAGAAGGGATACTGCGTCCAGAAATCTATTCTCCTTGCGGCCCTTTCCCGGGCTCTCGGCATACCGTCAAGACTTGCCTTCGCAAAGATCCAGAATCACAGGGCCCCGGACGACCTGAAATCCCAGACAGGTACCAACATCCTGCCGGCCCATGGCTACGCGCAACTCTTCCTGCAGGGCAGATGGGTTTCCCTGTCGCCGTCATTCGACAGAGACCTCTGCGCAAGAAACAACCTTCCCCCCGTCGAGTTCGACGGCACGAACCATGCCCTTATGCCCTCAACGGATCTGCTCGGGCGCCCCTTCATTGACTATATCGAGAAATATGAGCCCCATCCGGACTTCCCCTTCCAGTGGCTGAGATCAAGAGTACTCAATATCTGGGGAGAAAAGAGCGCGTGGCTTACGGACCATGATTCTCGCGGCCACCGGATGCCCTCGGGCTACCTTTTCCCGGACAATAATAAATAGGGATCCCAACCAACAGCGCTGCTCCCCGCCTATGGTCCCCTATGGGCATCTTTTCTTTTAATTATTTCAAATGGTTACTTCCCTGCAGGACCTACGGACCCCCTACCCGGCCAGGTGTATGAGGGCCCGAGAGCCATGAGGGACATGGCCCGATGACGCACCATTCTGCTGCACTCTTCCACGATTTGTCTTATAATGTGCTGATGCTGTTCAGGGGTGCGAAATTGAACGGTCTTAAGCAGAGTCGAGATTCTGCCCTTCTGGTAAGGCAAGGGACCGGATGTAAAAGGAGAAGAAGTCGTGAGACCAACGAATAGTCTTGTGGGACCGATGCTTACCGATCTGTATGAACTGACCATGGCCTACGGTTACTGGAAGAAAGGCAAGCACAAGGATCAGGCAGTATTCGACCTGTTCTTCAGGCAGAACCCTTTCGGGGGAGAATTCACCATATTCGCGGGACTGGAAGAAGTCATACGTTCCCTGCACGCCTTTTCCTTCAGCGATGCCGATATACGTTACCTCCGGGATGGGGTCACGCAGAGCAAAGCAGATTTGCAGCATGACTTTGAGATAGGTCTGAAACATGGGTTCATCAGGGAGACTTCAGAGGGATTCGAGGAGCTCTCCTATGATTCCTGGGGATCGGAAGAATGGACGGTAAAAGAGTATCCCGAAGAAGATCTCCGGGTGCCGGGTCCCATGCGCCATTGCCAGGCCGGATTTTTCGACTGGCTCAAGAGTCTCGACTGCTCGGAGCTTAAAATCTATGCAGTACCCGAAGGCACCATAGTCTTCCCCCGGGTTCCCCTAATCCGGGTGGAGGGGCCACTCGCAATTGCCCAGATGCAGGAGACGGCATTCCTGAACCTGACCGGGTTTCCCAGCCTCATAGCCACCAATGCAGCCCGGTTCAGGCTGGCAGGAGGCGGAGCCAAAGCAATGATAGAATTCGGCCTCCGGCGCGCCCAGGGACCGGATGGGGGTGTTTCCGCTTCCAGGTACAGTTACATTGGGGGCTTCAACGCAACCAGCAACGTTCGGGCAGGACAGATATTCGGCCTCCCCACCGCAGGGACCATGGCACATTCCTACATCACCGCTTTTTCGGGCCTTGACGAGATTACCGACCCTTACATTGCGGGGCCTGACGGCCAGGTGCACAACTTCCTGGAGATTGTCCTCGACTATCGCCATCAGATGGGCTGTGATCAGACAAATGACGGCGAACTGGCGGCCTTTATCGCCTATGCGCAGGCCATACCCAACGGCTTTCTGGCACTCGTTGACACCTATAACACCTTGAAATCAGGTGTGCCCAATTTTATCTGCGTTGCTCTGGCTCTGCTGCGCATCGGACACAAACCCCTGGGAATCAGGCTCGACTCGGGAGATCTGGCTTATTTCTCCAAAGAAGCGAGGAAGCTCTTCCGAAGGGCAGAGGAGGTATTTTCCGTGGAATCCTTCACCAGCCTCTCCATCGTTGCCAGTAACGACATCGATGAATCGATCCTCTTCTCCCTCGGACAGCAGGGGCATGATATAGATGTTTTCGGCATAGGCACCCACCTGGTTACCTGCAGGGCGCAACCGGCACTGGGCTGCGTCTACAAGCTGGTTGCCGTAAACGGCCATCCCAGAATAAAACTTTCCGATGAGGCCAACAAGATGACCATCCCCGGGAGGAAAGAGGTCTACCGGCTTGTGGGCGACAACCGTCATCCTCTCGTCGATTTAATGATAGAAGTTGGAAAACCCGCACCTAAGGTGGGG
>CAYOYU010000006.1:15031-24219 GCA_964408265.1 uncultured Syntrophorhabdaceae bacterium | reverse complement strand
AGCAGACAAGATCATGCATGGAAAGACTTCGATGATAACGCATGACAACAAAACGATCTATAAGGGACTGCCCAATCCATTTGAGGCAACGAGATATCATTCCCTTATCATAGAGAGGGATTCTCTGCCGCCATCCTTTAAGTGAAGCGAAGCGTGCCTATGTAGTCCCGAAAAGCATCATACCACTCCATAAATGCGTCTGGGACGGCCGTCAAGTCTATGCCTTCCCTTCCCTCGACACCATACGCCAGTACGTGATCGATCAGATATCCGTCATGCGGCCGGACCATATGAGGGCAGTCAACCCCACTCCCTACAAGATCTCTGTGAGCGAGGACCTCTACCGCTCGATGCACGAGATATGGATGCAGGAGGCTCCCATCACCGAAATCAGTTAAGCGGCCGATTGGATCCCCGAGGGGTGTTATCAGCCTGGTCCCCTACTCGTTTGTTTCAAGATCACGGAGTTCATCCCGCTCCCCGCGCCTGATTCTCCTCTTGCGCACCAGGACAACAGCCGGCACCACACCACTGCCCAGAAGTGCCGCCAGGAGTGCCATACGGGGATATTCTATAGTCATTACAACCGGGAAGAGAAGGCACCTCGCGGCGGTCCTCGAGGAGGCTCGCTCCGCAATGAGCGCGGCGAGGGGCGGCGAATACCTGTAGTAGATCTGTGTAAAGGCCCTTCCGGCAGTACTCTTCAGGAGGACCCGGTCCCTGAACTCCCTCAGCATTGCCACGTGGGGATGGAGATAAGAACCATAGGCGGCAGTCGCTATAAAACATCCGCCACCGCCGCCCCCGCTTCCGGCAGGATCGGAGGACGATGTGAGGATGCGCATCACCAGTATGTCCTCGCTGGTTCCGTTAAAGCTGAAACCGGTGACTACAACTCTCCCGTCAGGTTGGAGCGCAATACCCTGTCCATAGTCGGTGCCGTTTCCCGGGCCGTTCCACATCATCGTGCCCCCTGTGCCGAAGGAGGCGTCCAGGGCACCGTTCCCCTGGAAACGGGCCACAAAGAGATTGTCCGTGTCGCCCATGCTGTATCCGGTGATCACTATCTTTCCGTTCTGTTCTATCACCAGGCCATAGCCGTAGTCGTTCCTGCCACCGCCATCCCCGTATGTCACCACCCCGGCCGTACCGAATGTGGCATCGGGCGAACCGTTCGAATTGTATCCAAGGAGGAGGACGTCGAAGGCCGTCCCGGTCCAGACAACCCCAAGCACCAGAATTCTGCCGTCCTCCTGAACTGCAACCCAGTTTCCATAGTCGAAGTTGTCCCCCGGGCCGCTGTACGTCACCACTCCCCCTGTCCCGAATGTCCCGTCCAGAGTACCGTTCGTATTCAGCCTGAAGAGCAGCACATCGTCCTTGCTGTTCACCACAGTGGCCCCGGTAACACAGATCTTCCCGTCCTTCTGGATTGCCACAGCAAAAGCTCTATCCATGCCGGCGGGCCCGGCATACCTGAAAACGCCTCCGGAACCGAAGCCGTTGTCCAGGGAACCGCCCGCTGTGTAGCGCAGAACGAGGGCATCCTGGTCAGTTCCGTTTGATGTTTCCCCGACAACGACGATGGCACCGTCTGCCTGGACAACAACGCCGAAGCCGATATCAGTGGCCGACCCCGGTGAACTGTAGGTCACTACCCCACCGGTCCCGAAGGCTGCATCGAGGGCACCCCTGCTGTCGTAGCGAAGCAGCAGAACATCCCGTTGAGCCCCGGAATAGGTGTAGCCTGTAACAACTATCTTTCCATCTCCCTGGAGTGCCAGCCCCAGACCCCTGTCATTGCCTCCCCCGTCATAGAAAACGAATCCGCCTGTGCCGAAACCCATATCCAGTGAGCCGTCACCGTTATACCGGACTAGAAGGAGATCTTCATTCAGCCCGTTGTTACTGTATCCGAGGACGACTATCTTCCCGTCAGCCTGGATTGCCACCTCTACCCCTCTGTCCCTGTTGCCGGCCGGACTGTTGAACAGAACATAGCCGTCAGACGAATTGAAAGATGGATCAAGGGATCCCGGCTTTGCGCCCGAAGCAGGCGACAAGAAAAAGGAGAGAATGAAAACCGCCAGCAATCCCACTCTTACTACCCACATTCGGAACCTCCTCGTTCGTGGAGACGAAAGGCAGCAGCGCTCTTCCTCGGCTATTATTCAGTTTTTTTGGCGGTGTTGCAACCTAATTCTTCCCCAACGTTCCCTTCGCCTCAAGGATACTAAAGGTTGTCCTCACCGGTAGCCTCCGGCACTCCCGCCTCGTCCAACGGAGATGAGGGTGGGGAACAAATTTGATGGAAAAGTGAGGGTGAACTATGGCATTAGTGATGAATCCTCAGAGCATAAGAGATGAAAGCAGGTAATGGAAATGACTGATATTGATTCTGCAGGGCTTTTCCACCGGATCAGGGAACGCTGCAAGGCGGTTGCAGAAGAGGCCTCCTTTGTCCGGATACGACATGACCGCATCGCATCATATGCTGCCTCCCTCCCCCTGGACCGTGCAACAAATGCGGAGCTTGACCCTAAATGCCACTACCTTGGCCACGGCGAGGGGACGACGGCCTTTATCGTCACCCTGGACACCATCAACTTCGGATCAGGATTCTTTCCTTACCTCCGCAAGAGACCGGGCATGTCGGGCTACTTTACTGTAGCAACTTCCCTCAAGGAGTTTTACGACCGCGAGGGGCCTCTCTCTGCCGGGAGACTATCGGTGATAACTGCGCTTGAATGTGCGGAGATGCTGGGCCAGGACCTCACAGCCCTGCCCGTACAGGAACTGATGGGCCTCTTCGCGAAGGCCCTCAAGGACCTAGGCCGCCTCCTCGTTGATAGTTTTCAGGGGAGTTTTGCTGCACTGGTGGAAAGTGCAGGCCACTCTGCCGAAGAGCTTGTCATTCTGCTTTCCAGGATGCCTTTCTTCAACGATGTGGAAATGTACGGCGAGATGGAGGTACCTTTCTTCAAAAGGGCGCAGATTTGTGCGGCGGATCTGGCCCTCGCCTTTGACGGAAAGGGTCCCGGCCGTTTCGACGACCTCCACGGGCTCACTATGTTTGCCGACAATCTGGTACCCCATGTGCTTCGCCTGGACGGCATCCTCGAATACCGGCAGTCGCTGGCAGCACGGATCGACCGGGAAGAGCCCATTCCTGCCGGTGCTCCGGAGGAGGTGGAGATCAGGGCCTGCGCGGTCCATACCGTGGAACTGCTCTCAGAGGCACTACTCGGCAAAGGAGAGCACGCCACCTCCATGGGGCTTGACTCTATCCTCTGGAACCGGGGCCAGGAACCCTTCTACAAAAAGTCGAAACCCCGCCACCGCACGAGAACAGTATTCTACTAAGAGTGGCAGGATGCTCTTTAGTACCTGCCCCCTTCCCGTCTGGTTCCCTCGCAGACCTCTTTCACATGGTCCCTGACCAGATTCCCGTCTTCCCAGACCCTCTCATGTGGCATCGTGTCTGGGCATCATATCCCGAGGGCTCCGCATAGTACCGTCCCCTGCCGTCTTCTGTCCGGTACTCCACGGGAGCATTGGACTGCGCCGCCTCGCGCGACGCCCGGTCCGATATATCACCGAGGGTTGCACCGAGTACAGCCCCCAGAGCGCCTCCGATGATGCCGCCCCGCCAGGGATTGCCACGGTCAAGGAGAGCACCCGCCAGCCCTCCCACCCCTGCACCGATGGCACCGCCCCTCACGGCCGGTGTGGGCTGTTCGTAGGCCACACAGGAAGCGAAGACAACCATTACCGCCACTAAAAGGAGCAAAACCTTCTTTCCGGACTTCATTCCTACCTCCTCTACTGCCGGATCTGTTTCCTACGAAAAAAGTAAGGCGGGCAGGACCAGTGCGCAATACAAGTTTTGAAGAACCGGTGGCAGGACGAATGGGTGCTTGATTTATCCGCTTCAAATGCATACGATGCAATGAATATATTTCTCACGAGGAGGATGGAAGCTATGAACAAATTGGTGCTCGCTGTGATGGTACTGACACTCGCGGTCTTTGGGGCGTTCCAGGCTGCACAGGCACAGGATCCTGGCAAGACAAACCCATGCGCGGCGGATATGGCTAAATTCTGTAAAGGGACGGAAGGTAGTCCCGCGAAGTGTCTCAAAGATCACGAAAAGGACCTTTCCCCGGCCTGCAAGGGCTTTCTCACAAGCATGCACGGGCAGATGCAGGGCTTCAAGGAGGGATGCAAGACGGATATTCCCAAATTCTGTAAAGATGTTAAGCCCGGCGACGGGAAAGTGCTTGATTGCCTGAAACAGCACGAATCGGAGCTTTCCAGTACCTGCAAACCTTATCTGGCAACTCCGGCGGCAGCTCCAAAGAAGAAACCCGCACGCTAACCTTCACCCTGGTGACACATCAGGACATCCTTGCTGATTATGTGAGATCGGCAAGGATGTCCGCGGCCGACTGGCCGGCCATTCCTATGGCGTGGGTGAAGAAACTCCTGAGTATACCCATTTCCCCAGCTTCCCGTACCGAGAGTGTCCCCTTGCCCAGTCTTACGCCATAGTATCCGTTGGCAACTATGGTTTTTGCCTTTTTCGTTTTCTCCAGGAGTTCGCGAGCAGTTCCCGCCTGGAGGTACATGGTGATGTCGTTTATGATGAGGATGTCCCTCCCCGACTGTTGAAACCCGTCGAAAAGCCCGTCAATTTCCCTTTTGTTTTCAGCCGCTACGGCCATAGCCTCTTCTTCCGTCTTCGACATGAGCCTGGGCGGCAGGAGTCTCGCTGCGAGGTAGACTACATCGGGCCATCCCGATATGACCAGTCTTCCTCCCACCCCCTCAAGCCCCCTGGCTTGCGCTATCTCCCGAGGCACCTCGGGCGCCATGTCGATGATAGCCATGCGGGACGACAATCCCTCCTCGCAGAGCCTCTCCGTCAGTCCCCGGGTCACGGTGGTCTTGCCTGAATTGACTTCTCCAAAAATAAGGATACGCCTGTTAAGAAGGCTAACCATGGCCACATTTCCCGTCCATCGCATCCGTCCATCGTCCATCGTGAATCGTCCAACCGTCTCTTCTCACCTTCTCACCTCCTGTCTCTTCAGCGTTTCCGGCAGGAAAAGGAGGATCAGGGCGCCAAGGATATTCACCGCACCGGTAATGGCCAGCCCTACCTGGAGGCCATAAATCTTCCCGATATAGCCGATCGTGTAGGGAGCAAGGACCGCGCCGATACGCCCCATATTCCAGCAGAAACCTCCTGCATAGGCGCGCAGGTGCTCCGGGAAGAGTTCGGCATAATAGGCGCCGATAGCGGCGGCAACACCGCTCACTGCAACCCCTACCGCCCCGCCCCACAGGAAAAGAAGAAGGGGGTCACGCAGGAGTACGTAGACGAGTACGGAGAAGGATACTGAGAGAAAAGCTATTATGATCGTCCTACGGCGCCCTATCTTGTCGGCCATAAACCCGAAGACCTGGAAACCTACAAACATGGCAGCATACATGAAGAGGGAAAAGTTCGCCATGGAGGCCAGGGAAAGCCCCCTGTCACGGACAAGATAGGTTGGAACCCAGTAGGCCACTCCCCAGTAACCGGCAAGGTTGAACATGCTCACAAGGGTGGCGAGGATAGTCGTCTTTAACAGTTTCCTCTCGAAAATGGCTCCGATACCGACCCTCTCGTCCTGCGAAGGGGCAGTCGATGTCCTCTCTCTATTCTTTTCTTTTGGTATAAGCGAGGCCACCACAAAGACAAGCAGGATGGAACTGACCCCGACGACGAAAAGAATGCGCCAGTCCACGTCCAGGACAAACCTGCCCACAAGGGATGCGGCCACGGCGCCGACTGCGAAGCTGCTGTATACAAAAGATGCGGCCCTGGCCCGGAAGGCAGGTGCCCAGTGCTCGGCAACGAGAGCCGAGCAGGGCCCCCAGAGAGCGCCGATGGCAATGCCCGTGAGAAATCGGAGAACCATCCAGTGCAGCCAGGTGGAAATGACAAGGACGAGACCCATCCCGAGACCGAGCCAGAAGAGGGACAAAAGGAGGGTGAAGCGTCTTCCGTGGTTTTCTGCGACAAGGCCGAAGAGGATAGAGCCGGCAATGGCTCCCGCCATAGTGGCAGACCCGAGGAGACCGCCTTCCGGAAGTGATATGTGCAGCACCTTGAGCAGGACCGGCATGGCGATGGCAAGGACGATGAGGTCATAGCTGTCCACAAGATAGGAGAAGAAAGTCGCCCAGAGCACCCGCCACCGGTACCTGGTACCCGATGGAGGAGCTGGATGAAGTCCGGAGGATGGTGAAGTGGTTTCCAGCAAGCCTCAATTGTATCCTACCCCCTGCTGGCTTATCAACGGCAAACTTCCGCTGTCAAAACTGTCCCCCCTTGCCCACAGGGGCGGCCATCAAGAAGATCTTGCTGCAGTGATTCCCCGTTCCTGCAGGGTTGAATTCCCGCTGCCAGGGAATGATATTTGAGAAGAAAGGCAGGCAATGCCTTGACGTAAAAAAGACAGGAAAACAGGATCCTGAGCACCTGATCCGGCAGAGGTGAAGATGAGAAAGATTATATTTCTTCTTTTGTTGCTTTTCGCGGCAGCGCCCGTTCTGGGGCAGGAGATCCACGTCAACGGCGGAGGTGCGCGGGATGTATCCAGCGGCACCACTTCAGGCCAGTGGTCCGTCTCCTACTGGGAAGGCCTGGGTGAGCATGCGGCGTTCAGTCTCACTTACATCAATGAAGGCCACCAGCCCAACCATTACCGGGACGGTCTTGCCCCTCAGATCTGGGGCCGCATCAATCTCCTCGACCGGCGCCTTTCCCTGCTCGCCGGAATCGGACCCTACGCCTACTTCAGCACCGACGTAGCCACCGTAGGGGATGTCTACAGCGACGCTCACGGCTGGGGCCTCATCTCAAGTCTGGCCGCCACCTGGTACGGAGCAAGCCCGTTCCTCTTCCAGGTAAGGCTCAACTATATAGAGGCACACAGGAGCATAGATACCCTTTCGGCCACCTTCGGGATCGGATACGTACTGGACCCCTCCTCTCAGAAGGGTCCCTTGAGGAGACCCACCCCCCAGTCCCCGAGGATGACAACGAATGAAGTCACCCTCTTTGCCGGTCGGAGCGTCCTGAACAGCGCCAAATCGGAGCTGGCCACCGCGCTGAGCGCTGAGTATCGCCGGGCGCTGGGCAATCATTTCGACTGGACCGTGACACTTCTGAACGAAGGCGATTCGCGTCCCATAGGCAGGTACGGCGTTGCAACGCAACTCTGGGCCGTACGTTCCTTCTACAAGGATCATCTGGCCTTCGGCGTGGGACTGGGACCTTACTTTGCCCGCGACAAGTACGGCGACAATGGCGAGAAGAACACCACCGCGGCAGCTGCTTCGCTTACTGCAAGTTATAAGTTTCTGGACAACTGGGGTCTACGCGCCACCTGGACACGGGTCATTACAGACTACGACCGTGATACGGACGTCTTTTTGGGAGGTCTATCCTTTCACTTTTAGCCGCCCAGGAGGAGATCAATTACCATTAACCAAAGCCCAATTTTCAGATAAACTCCAATCACCAAATTATCAATAACAGACCCGAGTTATACCTGCCACGCCTCTTTTTGGACATTCTGACATTGGAGATTCGGTGATTATTCGGAGATTGGGATTTGGATGTTGGTTATTATCCGTGGATACTACTGTTTGACTCCACGGGCTGCGACAGATAGAATAGGTCATGCTCCGCCTCGGCAATCTGACCATCGATTTTCCTGTTATTCTCGCCCCCATGGCCGGCGTGAGCGACCTGCCCTTCCGCCGCATCACCCGCTCCTTCGGCGCTCCACTCGCGTTTACCGAGATGATCGATGCCCGGGGGTTGAGCCACAGAGACAAGCGAACGCGCCACATGCTGGCCTCGACGCCGGAGGACAGGCCCCTGGGTATACAACTCCTGGCCAATGATGAGAAGTATATTCTCAGGGCTCTCGACGCTCTCGAAGAGTATCATTTCGATCTCCTCGATCTGAACGCAGCCTGCCCCACCCCAAAGGTCACCCGAAAAGGCAAGGGAGCTGCGCTCCTGAAGGAGCCCGAAAAGCTGGGCAGACTCCTCAAAACCTTGGTGGACAGGGCTTCCGTCCCTGTGACGGTTAAGATCAGAATCGGCTGGGACGAGGAGTCCATCAATGCAAGGGATGTGGCCCTCTTGGCCGAGGATGCAGGCGTGGACGGCGTCATCATACACGGCCGTACCAAGACCCAGGGTTATGCGGGCAAAGTAGATTACGCAGTTATAAGGAAAGTGAAGGAGGCGCTGCGCATTCCGGTTATCGCAAGCGGCGACAACACCTCGGTCCTCATGATCAGGAAGATGATGGGGGAGACGGGATGCGACGGTGTGGCCATCGCCCGTGGCTCCCTGGGATACCCCTGGATATTCCGTGAAATGGAGAGATTCCTCCACGACGGCGGCGTTGAGGAAAAACCAGGCGTAGCCGAACGCATTCAGGTGATGAAGAAGCATCTGGACCTCTGCACCGGGTTCTACGGCGAACGCCGCGGAGTGGCAAGCTTCCACAAGTTTTTCATCTGGTACACCCGGGGACTTTCGGGCATGAAGCCTCTCAGGGACCGGGCATTCAGGGCGGACACTCTGGAGAGCCTCCTCGCAGTCATCGATGACCTTAGAACAGAGACAAGGGGGCCGGAGAGGCCTGCCGTTTGCCCCACAGAAGAAGTGGGAGGTACTTCGTGTTAGCTTTCATAAGTGATCTCCACCTGACGGATGGAACATCGGGAACCACGGTAATCCCGGCTGTTATCGACAAGTTCTGCCGAAGCTTGGGCGACATCATCTGGAAGCCTGCCTGGAGCGGCTCGTTCGGGTATGGCCAGCAGATGAAGGAGAAAGATTTGGCTGCCCTACCCATTGAATCGTATCATGTGATGACGTATATTAATCCCTATGCAAAAAGATAAAGTCATCCTTCTCATGATAATCTGTCTGCTCGTGGGTTTCGTTGCAGGCGCAATCGCCGGCATAAAGTTCGCCTCCACTGACGAGCTGCGGTCAAAGGCACCGCCTCCGCAAGGGCCTGCAGCTCAAGGCGGACCGGGTCCCGCGCCGAATGTCATGTCGGCACAGGATATCGCGGTCTACGAGAATACCCTCAAGACGGATCCGAACA
>CAYOYU010000006.1:14489-15021 GCA_964408265.1 uncultured Syntrophorhabdaceae bacterium | reverse complement strand
GGAAACATCTACTTCGACGGCAACCAGCCCCAGAAAGCCATCGACATGTATACGCGGGCTTTGAAGATCGATCCCAAGAACGCCGATGTCCGCACTGACATGGCCGTCATGTATAGAAACCTAAAGGATTTCGACAGAGCTTTAAAGGAATTGAAACAGGCTGCCTCGGATAACCCCAGGCATGGAAACAGCAGGTTCAACCTGGGCATCATCCTTCTCCACGACAAGAACGACCCCAAAGGGGCCATGGCAGCCTGGGAAGAATACCTGAAGGTCGACCCCTCTGGCGAACGGGCAAATCAGGTCCGTCAGCAACTGGACCAACTGCGCGCCATGGGCAAGTAGAAGAGTGGTTCCCGCACCACAGACGCTCCGCACAACATAAAAAGGGGTCAAGGATTCGAGGGGCCGAGTGAACCCCTTGAACCCCGGACCCCTTGTCCTTTCTTCTCCGTCAGACTAATAGGGATAGGCATATCCCGGTGGAGGCGGATAATAGTAATACCCTCTCGGGGGCGGCGGTGCGTAGTAA
>CAYOYU010000006.1:12162-14479 GCA_964408265.1 uncultured Syntrophorhabdaceae bacterium | reverse complement strand
CCACGCGTTGTTCATCTCGTTCGCGCCGGTGGAGCAGCCGCAGGTGGCGGTGGCGGTGCATAAACACGCGGGGCCAGCACGCCCCCTATAATAGTCCCCGCCACAAGACCACCCACCAAAGCGCCACCATATCCCCAGCCGTGTCCGTGGTAACCCCTGGAATAAGGTCGTCCGTAATACCCTCCCGCATCGCTTATGGCTGGCAGGGCTGCTACACAAAGGCCTACAATAATCAGAACTGCCATCACTTTTTTCATTGCTCTTACCTCCTGATCAACCGGGACCCGGATCATCAAGAATCACTCCTTTATCCCTTGATATCTACTTAAGCAAAACCCGTGCCGGAGGTCCGGTATTGAAACTAGCTGTAATTATTGGCTAACAATACCTGGCCGTCTCTGGTCACAGGAAAGGAATGTCGACTGTTGTCGAACCTGGCGACAAAATCGTCGATGCCCGGTGCCCCTAATCGCGCCTTGACACGGTGCCTGCCCGGAATTAGCTATTAGGCAGGAGTATCCAAGCACAGAAGGAGGAAGATATGAACAGGTTGGATCGGAGGGCTTTCCTGAAACTTATAGGTATTGGCTCTATAGTAACGGTAACCGGGATACCGGGCAGGACGAAGGCTGCCGGCCAGCCCGAAGGTGGTTTCAAGTTCCTCCAGATATCGGATACGCACTGGGGATTCAACGACGCTACCGTAAACCCGGACTATGCCGGGACCTTGAAAAAGGGTGTTGCTGCCGTAAACAGCCTGAAAGATGAGGTCGATTTCATCGTCTTCACCGGAGACCTTACCCACACCACGGACGACTCCGGGGAGCGCAGGAAACGGATGGCCGGATTCCAGGCCATTGTAAAGGACCTCAAGAACAAGAACATCCGGTATCTCGCAGGGGAGCATGACGCTTCCCTCGACAACGGAGAGGCCTTTCACGATTTCTTCGGAAAATCTTTCTATACCTTCGACCACAAAGGCGTTCATTTTATCGCCCTCGACAACGTCTCCGACCCAAGAGGGATGGTGGGCGATTCACAAATCGACTGGCTGGCCGCAGACCTGAAACCGCGGGACAGGGAGGCACCCGTCATCGTTCTCACCCACCGGCCGCTCTTCGACCTGTATCCCCAGTGGGACTGGGCCACCAGGGATGGAGCACGGGTGGTTGAAATGCTCATGCCCTTCAAGAATGTAACGGTCTTCTACGGACACATCCATCAGGAGCATCACCATATGACCGGGCAGATTACCCACCACGCTGCCAGGGGCATGATGTACCCCCTTCCTGCTCCCGGTTCTGTGCCGAAACGGGCACCTGTCCCCTGGGATGCCTCCCAGCCTTACCGCGGGATCGGGTTCCGCAGAATCGACGGGGAAGCAGGGAAGACACCCTATACCCTGACCGAATTCCCCCTAAAGTGAGGTGAAACTGATGCGCCCACAAAGAATCAGGCTTCTCGTTGTTGCTCTTCTGTTGGGACTCTTCTCTCTTTGCTTCTTCTCCGTCTATTCACCTGCTCAGAATTCGGAACAGGTTATTCGCATTACAGCGAAAAGATTCGTCTATGATCCGGAAGAACTGACTCTCAAGAAAGGTGTGCCCGTGGTCCTCGAATTTACCTCCCTGGACGTCCTTCACGGATTTAACTGCCCGGACCTGGGAATCCGGTCCGACATTCCTCCCAACAAAACCACCACCCTTCGGTTTGTTCCACAGAAGACCGGTACTTTCCCTTTTCATTGCGATAATTTTTGTGGAAGCGGCCATGAAGGCATGTCAGGAAGCATCACCGTCAAGGAGTAAGGACTGGGAACGAAGAATCATCAGGGGGACAAAACATGGCGAAGGAAGAGAGTCTCTTGAGCTACATGGATAAAGATGAGCCACAGCTGAGCGATGACGAGTTTCTCGACAAGCTTAGTGATGAATACCTCGACGCCCTGCAGAAGAGAAATCACGGCCGCATCGATGAGGTCATTGCACCCCGTTTCTGGGCAAGATTTTCATCCTATTTCAATGAGTACATTCCTCAGTGGAAAGGCGGTGATGGTGAAGATCCTCCTGATGCCTATGCCGTCATGGGCGGGGAACCGGGAGAGCTTCAGGCGCAGTGGATGGACCAGGTGCTCCGGGGAGAAATCTCCCTTTCCGACGAGATGAACGAAGAAGCTGAGACGTAGGGAATAGCCCAATAGACATCTGTCGTACCCCGGTGTACGGCAAGCAGGCTTACTTATGCCACCACCTTCCCGTGGTGGTCTTCTGGATCTTCACGCTACCCCTTTCGTCCACCTGGACTTCATCGCTCACCG
>CAYOYU010000006.1:5229-12152 GCA_964408265.1 uncultured Syntrophorhabdaceae bacterium | reverse complement strand
GTCGTGCGGGGCCGCAACGGCCGCGCGGGATTTCTCTTCGCGCTTGCCGCCTGCAACAACCTTTCCTGCAAGTGTCACCCGGTATGAAACAAGGTAGCCCGACGATTTGTCGGTAATCGTCAACCCCGATATGGAACACTGTATCTGATCATATTTCTTGAAGGCAGTCTTCAACAGGCTGTACAGGTCGCTCATCGAAGTGCCGTCTGCGGAAGACCAGCGGGGATCCAGCCATTTCACGATGCCCGGCAGGTTCTTCGCCTCGTATGCCTGTCTCAGCATATCATAGGTCTCCGTTATCTTCCGGGTACGCTCGCTGAGCCTCTCCTGCCTTAATGCTTCCTCCTGTGCGGCAGAACTTGCAGGCGATGACGCGACCGCCGCTCCTCCACCCCCCCTTCTCCCGGATGTAACCCTGGTAGGGGCCTGTACGACTGGCGGTTGAACCGCCGGTGCTGCCGCGGTGGTTCCAGCTGCTGAGGCAGGAGTAGATGCAGGTGCAACTGTGGGTACTGCCGGTTGAGGAACGCTGGCCACCGCCTGAGTTGGAGTCGAAGCCGCTGCCTGTGCGGAGGCAGCGACGAGTGCAGCCGGGGCCGCAGGTGGAGACTCGACTACGGGAACAGGTGCGGACGCAACAGCAGGCTGGGAGACTGCCGGTGTGGAGGCTGTTACTGGACCAGTTGCCTGCGGTACAGGTACGGTCGGCTGAGCAGCGCTGGTCACAGGCTGAGATAGAGCTGGAACGGCTGCCGGTGCAGGCTGCGACGGGGTCGAGGCAACCATTGGTGCAGGTGCGGGTGGGCGTTCGACGGCAGGGACAGATGCGGCCGGAGACTCGACAACCCCTTGCGCGGTCTTGGGCACAGGTGCGGCTGCGGTTGTCGGCTGAGACTGAACTGATGCTGCAACGGGCGCGGGTGAAGCTGCGGGGGCCGCTGCTGGAACAGGTGCCTGCAGTACAGGTAAGATTGGCTGAGCGACACCGGTTGCGGGCTGAGTTGGAACTGGAGCCACTGCAGGTGCGGCCGTGGCGACGGGTGGAGCAGGTGACGCGGATGGAGACTCGACCACGGGAACAGGTGCGGACGCAATAGCCGGCAAAGCTTGGGGTGCACGTTCAACCGAAGGTGCAGGTACGGTTGCGGGAGCTGCTTGAGGCGCCGATGGTGCAGGCGGAGGAGCAGAGACCGTCGCAGGGGTTGAAGGGACAACCGGGGCTGCAGCGGGCGTCGAGGCGGGCACCGGGAGTGGAGCCGCAGGCTGGGAGACTGCTACTCCGGAGGCCGCTGCTGGAACAGGTGCCTGCGGTACAGGCACGGTCGGCTGAGGAGCGCTGGTCACAGGCTGAGATAGAGCTGAAACGGCTGCCGGTGGGGAGGCGGCTGCAGGCTGAAGAGCAGTTGCCGTTTGAGACGGAACTGAAGCAGCTATTGGTGCGGACGCAGCGACGGGTAGAGCCGGGGCCGCAGGTGGAGACTCGAGAACCTGTTCGACCGCCTTTGGTGGCGAAGAAGCGGCCGCGTGGACTGCGGGAAGGACAGCGGCCGCCTGCGGCCCTGCCACTGCCGAAGGAGCCGGTTGCGCTCCACCGCCCGCTGCCGATGCCTGTCCGGCACCTGATGTCTGCTGAGGCGGCGAAGAGACCGGCGGCGTCTGTGCCTGGCCTGCTGCCCCAGCCTTGACAGCAGCGTACTTCGCCTCCACAACCGAGGCAAACCTCTGGATACTCTGTTTCGTGTCAGCATCCCAGTTACCCTCAGCCTTACTCAAAAAAGGTTTCGTTGTGTCCGTGGAACTGGCTCCTATCCTTCTTATCCCCATCTGCTGGGCAAGGGAATCACTTCCCACGATACGGACCAGCTCTGCCATGAGAACATGTTCGTGGTTGATCTTATCGAGCTGCAGGGCCTCTACTTTCCGCGTCACCTCATCGAAATATTCCTTTGGGAAGAAGGTGCACTTATCAAGGTTGAGGAAGACATAGTGTTCGGGGCTTGCCACGTTGCTGAAATAGTTGTCCGTATATCCTTTGGCGAATTCCGCCATGCCCAGACCGTAGGCGCCATCGACCTTCGTCAAACCGGCTATAGCAGAAAAGGCCGAGAGTGTATCCTTCTTCACCTTGTCAATGTCGGAACGGCTCATGATGACGGGGCTCTTCATGAAGTTCTCACAGGATGCCCTTACACCTTCCTTGAGATAAAACATCTCCTTTGACGACGGAGAGACCTCGTAATTGGCAACTGCCTGCTTCCGGTAAGAATCGGAGAGCCTTCCCAAAACCTGAATAGCCTTGGCGAAGATGGCCCTGAGGCTTTCCAGGTATGCCTTGCTGTCATCGCTGTTCGTAACCATGGCGAAAAGTTTGTCCCGTTTTTCTTTCCACGTCTTTTCCAGACTCTCTGCCTTCTTCTGCGCATCCCTTAATCCTTTTGCCTCTGTTTCAAGGTCTGCGATGGCCAAGCCTGTACCGGCAGCAGCGCTCTTGTCGATACCGAAGTAGGTCGTCTCGTAGAACTGGCGGACTTTTACCAGATTCGCCTCGATTTCATCCACCTGACTCTTCTTCTCCTTGAACCCGCGGGCAATGGACAGACCGTTATCGAGCTGCTGCAGGGCTGTATCTACTGGGTAATCGGGCAGCACAGCCTGCTGGGCCTTCGTGGCGGGGAGAAGTTTCTCCACGTAGTCCCAGTAGGGGCCGATGTAGCTGTTGGCCGGATTGTAGCCGTCAAAACTTACCTTGCTCTTCTGGAAGATCATTTTGGGCAGACCGGGATACTGGGGCTCCGGTATCCTGTTGATGTTGATCACTGCCCCGTCGAGGGGTTCCACAGACTCTTTCTTCAGGGCCGCGATCGCCTCCTGCACCTTGGCCATACCCACAAAACCTTCGCCGCCAGCGGACAGCGTCCTCTTGTTTCTCTCTGCAGTAGCATCGTAGAATGTCTTGAGCTGGTTCAACTGGTCACGCAGGTCGAGGTATGCCATCAGATCGAGTTTCTCGTAAGCCTCTATCCTGGCCACAAGCCCCCTGTACGCCTTTCTTTCAAGATTTCCAATGGAAATCTTCAGTTGTTCCACCTCTGCCTGCAGCTTCCAGATCTGAGATTCAAGATCACCCAACTTCTTCCACTCTTGTGTATCGGAACTCCCCCTGATTGCTGCAATCTGCTGGTTGATGGCGGCAATCTGCCGGTCCCGGGCATCTATCTGGGCAAAGAGCGCCGACTTCTTGCGGTTGAATTCAGCAGTCAACTTGTCTTTGTCGGCCTGGTACCTATCAGCCGTGTCCCGGGCATACTTATCCACCACGCTCTTCAAGGTCTTCTCAAAGGCTGCCGTGGCCACGATCTCCTTTGCAGCGTCACCTTTTATGTCATCAAAGGTCGTCCGGAACTGATATCTTGTCACTTCAAAGGCGAGCGTCTCCTCAGGTTTCTGCTGGGCCTGGGCTGCAGGCCTGTCCTCGGCGCGCCCCTCCTTTGCCTCTTTCAGAAGGTCATCTTTCCTTTTTGCGAGGATCTGCTGGTAGCCTGTATCGGCCTGAACATAGCATTCTTTCACGCCGTTGAAGAGGGTCGTCCTGCTGCCCCCATCCGGCAGATACTGGAGCACATCGGTGACATATCCCTTGGCCTTTGCCATCATGGCATAGAGGCTTGAATCGGCCAGATCCTTTACCGCCCTCTCAATCTCCTGCCTGCACTCCTTCGTGAAGCGCTCCACGGAAGGCACCGCAGCGGCCACCCTGGAATAGGCTTCGAAGGCCGAGGCAAAATCAGCCTCGTCCATCTTCGATTTGAGGGCCGCTACCTGCTGCCTGACGATGGCAGCCTGCTCCTCACATTTCCTCACTTTGTTGAGCACCGCCAGAAGACCTGCAATATCCGCCTGGATTTCCGCCTTATTCTCGATCAGCTTACTCTCGTCCAGGTTCTCGGCAGACATTGTCAGGCTCTCCCACCAGGAAGGCGCCGGCCAGGTTCTGCCCAGCTCCTCGGTGACGTAGATCCTGTACATCTCCCTGAAATTCTGGTTCGTCATGATCTTCTTCCAGACGTAGTTGACACTCTCCTTTGTGACGGGGATGGGGTTGCCCTGCCCTAACACCCTGTCTTGCGATTTCAGTACAGGATCGAATTCGAGGGAATAATAGAGGATTTCGAGTTTTACCGCGGCAGCGCTTGACTTCACCGCCTTTTCCGAATCCCAGTAGACCTTCAGGGCCAGAATAATGGTATTGGGGAGAAGCGGACTCATGCCATAGGACTGGAGGAGGGCTTTGCCCCCTTCCGAGGACGCAAGCTCCGAGATGCCGCGCAGTGCTGCGCTCCACACCGCTTCGTCATATTTTCCCGAGGCGGTCTTGCCCACGATGTCGAGACCGGAGGTTATCCGGCCCATATAGGTGTTGTACTTCTTCAAATCGCCGTAGACCGCCTGAAGGGCTTTGTCCGCCGACCCTTCATTGAGCGTTGCGTAATGCGCAAGGACACCCCCGTATCCCGTGCTGTATCCCTTGGTGAGAAGGGTGTTGAGAAAATCGAAGGTTCCGGCCGAAGAAGGGTCGCTCTTGGTCTGGGCTGACGAGGTGAAGGGCAACAGGATACACAGGAAGACTGCGGCAACGGCCAACAACCGGCTAAGGGGTGGTACCGGCCAGGCAGGGTTCTTTCTCATGAGAGCCTCCTTGGTCAATGAAGCGCACGGACATTCAGGAAAATCCGGTACCGCTCCTCGTGCTTCGATTATAGCGGCCTCCTGCCTCGCCGTCAACGAATAAAACAAATGACCTATCTCCGGTAACCTGTTGACCCCCTGCGGCAAAAAAACGGATAATAAATACCCATGGAGCCAAAAGGAAGCCTGCGCATCCTGTCTCTGGCCTTTCGGCGCACCCTGCCCGTCATGTCGGGGTATATCCCCCTAGGCGTAGCCTTCGGTTTCCTCCTCACCAAATCAGGCTATCCCTGGTTCTTTGCAGTCTTCATGAGCACCATCATGTATGCAGGTGCCGCCCAGTTCCTGTCCATCGGCTTCTTCGTCAACAATGCGGCCATGCTTGAAATAGCGCTGGCCACGCTCTTTCTCAACCTTCGCCACTCATTTTTCGGCCTCTCACTAATCCGAAAATTTTCGGAAACGGGTCTCTTGAAGCCCTACCTCATCTTTGCCCTCACCGATGAAACCTATGCCCTCATCACCACCATCGAGGCCCCCGAGGAAACCTCCCGCTCCAGATATTACTTCTTTGTCTCCCTGCTGGATCACCTGTACTGGGTAAGCGGCACCTTCTTAGGGGCCCTTATCGGAAGTGCCGTAACCATGAACCTCAAAGGACTCGACTTCGCCCTGACGGCGTTGTTCGTAGTTCTCACCATCGAACAATACAGGAAGATACGAACCTTCAGACCTTTTGCCGTGGCCCTCGCAGTCGGGACGGCGTCGATGATTCTCGTGACGCCTCAATACATGCTCCTGGCCTCCATAGCGGGCGGCGTGACCATTCTCCTCCTTACACGAAAGGCAGGTCGAAAACCATGACAGGCCACAACGTCCTCATGGCCGTCGTCGTCATGGCAGCCATTATTTTCGCCACCCGTCTCCTGCCCTTCCTTTTCTTCACCGGCAAACGCCCTCCAGAGGTTCTGAACTACCTCGAAGAGACGGTGCCTCCCCTTATCATGTGCCTTCTGGTCCTTTACTGCCTCAAGGACGTGCGCTGGCTCGCAGCCCCTCACGGGTTGCCCGAACTGGCAGGCGTAACCGTGGTCGTGGCCATGCACCTCTGGCGAGGCAACGCCCTTCTCAGCATATCTGCCGGCACCATTCTCTACATGGTTCTACTGGGGGGCTGAAGGATCCCCTGGAGCGGGGGTCTGCATCCAGGACCGGGCTCTTGCGCCCTTATTCATTTCATGCGGTGTTCTTTGAGGCTTTTGGTCTTGCCTTCATCAAGGTTGTGGGACATACGGTAGGCAATGTAATACCTGTTGATGTTGGCGACGTAGCGGACAGTCTCCTCTCCTATCTTGTCAAGGGCGACGCGCTCCACGTTATTGAACCAGATATTGGGGTTGAGACCCCTTTTTGCCGCCTCGCGGCGCAGCCATTGAACGCGTGACGGACCGGCATTGTATGCGGCGAGGGCAAAGTCAACCCGGGCTCCGGGGGGTATCTCGGGCTCAGTAAAATAATTCTTCCTGATATAGTTGAGGTAGGCCACTCCGGCGTGGATGTTGTGTTGGGCTTTTGATATGTCCCTGTAACCGATGGATCTGGCCGTTTCGGGGAGTATCTGCATAATCCCCACCGCTCCGCTCGGACTCCGCACGCTCTGGTCCAGCTCCGACTCCTGGTACCCCTGTGCCATCATCATGAGCCAGTCAACCTTGTTCTTCTCTCCGGCTGCCCTGAAGTGCGGGCTCAGGCGTTTCACGCGGCCCACTTCTTCCTGCCGCAGAGGGTTCTTGAGGAGCTTGGTATCCTTGAAGTAGCGTCTCCATACCTCTGCACCCTTTGTCTGAAGGTGCGCCTCGCCATAGTGTACGAAACTATTGAGGCTTTTCAAGAGCTCCTGATTCTCAGGTCTCACCGCCCAGGCAAAATTGCCGTTCCTGCTGAGGGTAACGTTCCTGACGATTCTGATGTCGGGCAACACCTGCGACCAGAGGTCCGCGACACAGTCATCCACGAAGGTAAGCTCAAAGATCCCGGCATTCACCATTTCGAGGATGTCGTCGGCATTGGCACTTGAAGGCAGTTCCACCACCTTCACGGGTGGAAGTTTTTCTGCTGCCAGTCGCTCGTTAAGCGCATTCAGGTGCTGGGTGAAACTGCTGCCCCGCAGGACGTGCACCGTCCGTCCCGACAGCCCCTTCAGGTTCTCCGGCGGTGCAGTTTTCGAGTGGGCGATA